>JANNLG010000184.1:0-17848 GCA_031396695.1 Deltaproteobacteria bacterium | reverse complement strand
TCGCGGGCCTGTTCCAGCGCGAGCGCAGCGGTGTCGGCTACCACGCCGAGGCCGCGCAGTTCGAGGGCGCGATCGGCTTCATCGGCGACTGGCTCGCGCGCGAGAGCCTGGCTCCCGGCTCCGTGCACCCGCGTGGCAACGCGAGCGAGCGCGGCGCGCCGTGGGGCGCGTACCCGTGCAAGGGCGAGGACGAGTGGTGCGCGATCAGCGTGCGCAGCGACGCGGAGTGGCGCGCGCTGTGCACGGAGCTCGGCTCCCCCGCTTGGAGCGGGCGTCCCGAGCTCGCGAGCGCGCTCGGCCGGATCGCTGCGCGCGCGGAGATCGACCGACACCTCTCGGTGTGGACGGGCGAGCAGACGCCGCACGAGGTCATGCACCGCTTGCAGGCGCGCGGCGTACCGGCGGCCGCGCTCCACCATCCGGCGCACGAGCTGGCGGATCCGCACCTGCGCGCGCGCGGCTACCTGCAGAGCTTCGACCAACCGCCGCTCGGTAAGCTCGTGGCGGAGGGGCCCGCGTTCCGCGCAAGCGCACTGCCCGCGCCGATCCAGTTCAAGGCGCCGCTGCTCGGCGAACACTCGCGCGAGGTCTGCCGCGACTGGCTCGGTCTCGCCGACGCCGAGCTCGACGCGCTGCTCGCGGACGGCGTGCTCGAGGAGCCGGTCAGACCAGCTTCCTGAGGTTGGTGGTCACGGCCATCGTCCCGACCCCGACCAGCATCATCGCCGCGCAGGCGCTGCACGCGCCGAGCGGGCCGAGCTGCGCGTGCAGCCAGCCCGCGAGCGGCGCGCCGATCACGCCCGACGCGCCCATGAACGTGAGCGCGTAGACGGAGAGCACTCGACCGCGGCTGGCGGGTGTGGCGTGCTCTTGAAAAAGCGTTCGCCCCGCGTTCATGAAGAACGCGCCGCCGACTCCGAACAGCACCGTCACCCCCAGCGCGCCCCAGAACGGCAGACCCAGGCCGAGCGAGCCGATGCAGAGCGCGCCTCCGCCGAGCGCCCAAAGCTGCGCGGCGCCCTTCCGCCGCACACCACCGCGCAGCAGGATCAACGCCGAGCCGGCGATCGTGCCGACCGGGAATGCGGTGTAGAGCAGCGAGAGGTCCGCGACATCGCCCTTGTAGAAGTCGCGCACCATCAGCGGGAACACGACCTGGAACGGCCCGATGAAGAGCGTGCCGAGCGCGACCGAGAGCAGGGCGACCGGGCCGAGCACCGGCGAGCGGGCGACCTCGCGCATGCCGTCCGCGAGCTCGCCGAAGCGCAGCGCACGGCGCACTCCCGGAGCCGTCGGTGCGGGCCGCGGCAGTCGGACCAGCGCGGGCACCCCCGCGAGCAGGACGGTAGCCTGCAAGCCGATCAGCGGCAGAATGCCGACGAAGCGGCCGGCCACGCCGAGCACCGAGCCGAGCGCCTGCATCGCGAACTGGATCAGCGTCATCATCGTGATCGCGCGCATCAGGCCGCCGACCACCACGTCCGAGAGCAGCGCGTCGCGCGACGGCATCACGAACGCGGAGATCGTCCCCATCGCGAGCACGAAGCCGATCACGACCGGCAGCGAGAGCCAGTCGAGCTCGGCGCCGAGGCCGAGCACGATCACCAGCAGCGCCGCGACCGCGTAGAGCGCGATCAGCAGCGCGCGCTTGTCGACGCGATCGGCCACCGCGCCGCCGAGCAGGATCAGTCCGAAGCCCGGCAGCTGCTGCGCCATCTGCGCGAGCGACATGTCGCGCGAATCGCCGTGCAGCTGCATGGCGACGATCGTCGAGACGATCACCCCCTGGAGTCCGAACGAGAGGAACCACGAGCCCGCGGCGGCGACGTACCAGGCGTACGGACTCACTCTCCGTGTCCGGTCGCGAACTTGATCGTGCCGTTCGCGAGTCCCGCGAGCACGATCTCCACGCCGCCGCTCTTCATCATCCACTCGAGCCGGTGATCGCGGTACTGGCGCCGAAGTACGGGCGGCGAGCCGTCACCGCTGCGTGTCGCGGCCGCCATCATCTCGGCCATGAATTTTGCGAGCTCGCCGCTCTCGCGCGCGACGCTCGGCCGAGCGGCGGCCCGCGCGAGCCACGCGCGCAGACGCGGGCAATCGTCCGACGGCGCGACGCCGTAGCTGGCCGAGCCGGTGACGTGCGGGTACACCGCCGCATCGCCGCGCCCGAAGCTCGCGCCGTTCATCCACTCGCGTCCGTCGAGCTCGCGCTCGAGCCGCGCGAACAGGCGCGCCAGCTGCGAGCGCGCCGCTCCCAGGAGCTTTTCGGCCAGCGCTCCGCTCGCGCGCCGGAAGAACTGGATCTCCATCATTCCCCAGTTCACCGCCTCGAGCTCGGTGTCGCACAGCTCTTCGAGCATGCGCACGCGCGCGCGTTCGGCGGGGGCGCTCGGCAGCGTGGCCGGTTCGGGCCAACGCTCTTCGATGTAGTCCGCGATGATGGTCGAGTCGAACACGGAGAGCGCGCCATCGACCAGCACCGGGACTTCGCGGCGCGGGCTCGCGCGCAGGAAGGCCTCCCAGTTCGGGTCCTCGGGTCCGGCGTACGGATTCACGAATCGGCAGTCGAACGGAATGGCCTTCTCGTAGAGCAGGATCTTCAGTTTGCGGGCATAGGGCGAGAGCGGGTGTTCGTAGAAGATCAACATGGCTGATAGGATTCTCGCATGGTCACGATCCTGAGTTCGAACGGTACGGCGGAGATCGACGGCGCGTCTGCGGATTCCGAGGGACTGTGGGTTCCCGCCCGCGAGCTGCCTCGGACGGGCTGGGAGCTGCGGCCCGAAGGCGCGTGTCGCGGCGACCTGTGCGTGCCGATCCCGCGCGGGCGCGAACGCGAATTCGTGCGCGGCGAGGCGTCGGGAAGGATGTTCAACCTGACGGCGCTCGCCGAGCTGCGCGCGCAACCCGTGGCGCGCAGCGAACGCGGCGACGTGTACGCGATCGGCGAGCCGGGCGACCAACGCGCTTCGGTGTTGCGCGGCGGCGAGGCGCCCGACTTCGCGCTGCCCGATCTGGCCGGCCGCACGCACCGGCTGTCGGACTACCGCGGACAGAAGGTCTTCCTCGTCTCGTGGGCCTCCTGGTGAGGCTGCCGCTTCGACCTGCCCGGGTGGCAGGCACTGCATCAAGAGCTCTCGGGCCAGGGGTTCGTCGTGATCACGGTCGCGTTCGACAGCGGCGGCGCCGAGGCCGTGCGGCCGTGGATCGAGCTCGCGAAGCCCACGCATCCTGCGCTGATCGACGCCGAGCACCTCGTCTCCGAGTTGTACGAGATGGTGAACGTGCCGATGGCGGTCTGGATCGACGAGACGGGGCGGATCGTGCGGCCCGCGGAGCCGTCGGGCTCGAGCGACGGCTTCCGTCAGATGGATCGCAAGACCTTCGCGCTGGCGCCCGAGATCATGGCCGAGTACGGACGACGCGCGCAGGTGTACAAGGACGCGCTGCGCGACTGGGTGCGCCGCGGACCGGCGAGCGAGTTCGCGCTGTCCGCGGACGAAGTGTCGGCGCGCACTCGTGTTCCGAGCGACGCCGACGCGCGCGCGCACGCCAGCTTCGCGCTCGGCCGCCATCTGGCGCAGCACGGACGCGCGCAGGAGGCGCAGGCGTGCTTCGCCGAAGCGGTGAAGCTCGCGCCCGAGAACTGGAGCATTCGCCGGCAGGCGCTCTGGTTCGAGAGCCCCGAGGCGCCGGGCGGTCCCAAGTTCTGGTCGGCGGTCGACGCGCTCGGCGCGCGGCCGTACTACCGGCCCGTGCGCATGCGCGGTCTCGACGAGTCCTAGCGCGAATCGCCCGACGGACCGTATGACCACCGACACGAGCGAGCTCGATCAGGACTACGGGCAGGCGACCGCGCGCTTCTACGACGCGGCCTACGACCGCTCGGCACAACTCGACGGCCGCGACCTCGCGTTCTATCGGCTGCTTGCGCACGAGGGCGGGGGGCCGGTGCTCGAGCTCGGCTGTGGCACCGGACGCGTGCTGCTCGAGATCGCGAAGCTCGGCTTTCCCTGCACGGGCCTCGACGCTTCGCAGCACATGCTCGCGCGGCTGCGCGCGAAGTCGACGTTTCCCAACCTGCGGCTGGTGAAGGCGCCCATGCAGGCGTTCGAGCTCGCGAGCGAGCGCTTCGGGCTGATCTTCTCGGCCTTCCGCGCGTTCCAGCACCTCTACACCGTCGAGGATCAGCTCAGCTGTCTCGCCTGCGTGCGCGCGCACCTCGCGCCGGGCGGCCGTTTCGCTTTCGACGTGTTCGCGCCTCGGCTCGCGCGCATGGCCCTGCTCGAGGAGCCCGAAGCGATCGACCTGCGCTTCGAGCACGAGGGCGAGCAGGTCGCGCGCCACGCGGCCGTCACTCGCGATCCGGTCGCGCAGATCCTGAACGTGCGCTTCCGCTACGAGCGTTCGCGCGACGGCGTGCTGGTAGGGAACGAGCGCGCCAGCTTTCGCATGCGCTGGTTCTGGCGCTACGAGCTCGAGCACCTGCTGGCGCGCGCGGGCTTCGCGAAGATCGAGATCTTCGGCGACTTCGATCGCAAACCGATCGCGCTCGAATCGCCCGCCTTCGTCGTCGTCGCGAGTTAGCGGAGCCCCACGCGAGCTAGCGTACGCGCACGACGATGCTGCCGAAGATCGCGTGGCCGGTGATGAGCAGCAGAGGCGGATCGTCGTCGCCCAGCGGGTGCTGCATCGCCCGTAGCCTCTGACAGCGCGCGCGGCCACGCCAGGGTCGCGCCTTGCGGCTGCGGCGTGCGCGGCGCAAGATTGCGCGCCCGGCCCAAAGGCGCCGAAAGCTGGAGAACCCATGTCCTCGCGGATCGCCCATAGCATCGCTCTGACTCTTTGCCTGGTCGCGTTCGGTGCGCCCGTCGCCGTGCATGCGCAGGCGCCCAAGACCGAGGACGAGAAGGCCGTCTACGCGCTCGGCTACGCCGTCGCGCAGAACCTGAAGGCGTTCAACCTGTCGCCCGCCGAGGTGAAGGTTCTGGTCGCGAGCCTCACCGCGGCGCTCGCCAACGAGACGCCGGCGTTCGACGTCAAGGCGTACCGCGAGAAGCTGAACGCGATGGCGCAGTCGCGCACCGCCGCGCGCGCGGCCAAGGAGCGCGAGGCGTCGACGAAATTCCTCGCCGATGCGGCGGCTCAGAAGGGCGCGCAGAAGAAGGCATCGGGACTCGTCTACCAGGAGACCAAGGCGGGCTCGGGCGACGCGCCGACCACCAAGGACAAGGTGAAGGTGCAGTACACCGGACGGCGTCGCGACGGCAGCGTCTTCGACAGCTCGATCGAGCGCGGGCAGCCCGCGGACTACCCGCTCGGGCGCATGATCGCGTGCTGGACCGAGGGAATTCAGCTCATGAAGCCGGGCGGCAAGGCGGTGCTCACCTGCCCGGCCGATCTGGCCTACGGCGACACGGGCCTGCCGCCTGGATCGGGTGACATGATCGCGCCCGGCGCCGCGCTGCAGTTCGAGATCGAGCTGCTCGGCGTCGAGAAGGGCACGGGTGCCGAGCTGCCTGTACCGCCCCAGGCGCCAGCCCTCACCGACCCGTAGCGCGTCAGATGAGCGCGGAGCGACGCGAGCGCGCGAGCCCCTGCACGGCCACGATCGCTCCGCCGAGCACGAACAGGAAGTTGGTCGCGACGCTCCAGTCCGTGAAAAGCGCGCCGAACGCGATCCCGATGCCGAGCCCGACGAGCACGTCGCCGCGGCGTTGGCGCACCCGCCGCGTGACACGTCCAAGTGTCAGCCCGGTCAGAACCGCGCCGGCGGTCGGAGCGATCCCCGCGGTGTGCAGGAACAGCAGCGGCATCGCGAGCAGGAACAGCCCGACCAGGAGCGGCGTGGCGATGGCGGGGTGCAGGAGCTGATCCCAGTACGTGGTGGGCGGAGCGAGCTCGAGCGCCGCTTCGGCGTGCGCGGATGACGACGACGCTGACGCGGGCGTCGCTACGGGCCGCGTCGCAGGAACCACGAGCGCAGACGGCTGCAGCCGGTACACGCGCACCGGGTGGTCGATGTTCTTGAGCTTGCGCATGCCCTGGTCCTGGAAATCAGCCGAGACTTTGTTCCGCACCTGCTGGAAGACGGCTTCCGAGACCATGATCCCGCCCGGGTCGGCGAGCGACTCGAGCCGCGCCGCGATGTTCACGCCGTCGCCGTAGATCTTGTATTCCTCGACGATCACGTCGCCCACGTGCACGCCGATGCGCGTCTCGATGCGCCGCTCGAGCGGCAGGTCCTGGTTGCGCTCGGCTTGGTCCTCCTGGATCGACTGCGCGCAGCGCGTCGCGAGCACCACGCTGTCGAACTCGCCGAACACCGAATCGCCGGCGGTGTCGACCACCCGACCCTCGAATTCGGTCACGCGCTCGAGCACGCGCGCGTGGAAGGCCTGGATCTCGCGCGTGGTCCATTCCTCGTCGCGGCTCATCATCCGGCTGAAGCCGGAGACGTCGACCATCAGGATCGCCGCGAGCTTCCGGCGCGCCCGGGCCGGCTCCTCCACCACGCTAGCGGCCTCGTTGCGCGAGCTCGGCCATCAGCCCGAACAGCTCGAGCGCGTTCGCGCGTCCAAGCGCCCCGGCGCTCCACTCGCGGTAGAGCGTGTGCACGTTCACGGCGATGCGCTCCGCATCGCCCCACGCGGAGAAGTCGCCGAGCGCGATCTCGCGCGCGGCATCCGCGGGCGTGAGCCCGGCGTCGAAGCGGAGCCGGGTCTGGTCGCGCACGTAGACCAGGTAGTCGCGCACGCGCAGTGCGCCGCGCGCATCGGTGAGCGGGCCGTGCCCGGGCACGACCACACGCGCGCCGAGCGCCGCGATCCGCTCGCAGGCCGCGATCCAGTTCGCGACCGGCCCCGCCCACATGATCGGTGTGCCGTCGATGAACAGGATGTCGCCGGTGAACACGACCCCGTCGTCGGGAAGCCAGACCAGCACGTCGCCCTTCGTGTGCGCGGGCCCGACCTCGATCAGCACCACGGACTTCGCGCCCACGCGCAGGCGCAGCTCGCCGCTGAACGTCTCCGTGGGCGGTGTGTGGCCGATGCCCTCGAAGTCGAACGGCGCGAAGCAGCGGGCCAGGAACGCGCCTCCCGGCCCGAGCGCGGCCGCGTTCTTCATCAGTCCCGCCATCGACTCCGGCGGCAGCTCGTCCATCTCTTCCGCGCTCGCGCGCGAGGCGATGATGCGTGCGTCAGCGAGCAGCGAGTTGCCGTAGCAGTGATCGCCGTTCGCGTGGGTGTTCACGAGCGTGCCGATGCGCGCGGCCGCCGGTGAAGCGCGGCGCATGGCCGCGAGCATCTCGCGCGTGAGCTTCAAGTCGAACAGCGTGTCGACCAGCAGCGATTCGCCGGCGTCGCAGACCAGGCCCGCATTGCTCCAGCCCCAGCCGCCGTCGGGCTGCAGCCAGGCGAAGCTGCCGTTGCCGAGCTCGTGAAGTCCCTTGGTGTAGGTCCAGGCGGTCACGGCCGCAGCCTAGCAGGACCGTGCCGCGATCAGAACCCAGAGCGGATCGGCGAACGGCGGCGAGCGATCCTCGACGCGCGGCTCATCGAAGCCGCCCGCGCGTTCGAGACACGCGCGCAGGAAGTGCATGCGATCGCCCGGTGCGAGGCTCCGCCAGGCCGCGATCGCCTTGGTCGGAAACAGCCGGTGCGAGGTCGCGATCACGAGCTTCCCGCCCGGCCGCAACACGCGCGCGCACTCCGCGAAAACCTCGATCGGCCGGGTCAGATACTGGACCGAGACCGCGCACAGCACGGCGTCGAAGCTCGCGTCGGCGAAGGCGAGGACCGGCTCGGCGTTCAGGTCCTGCACCGCCCAGGCATCGAGGCGAGGATTCGCGGCCAGCTCTGCGGCGTTCATGCCCAGCCCGGCCACACGCGCGAACGCGAGCTCGGCCGGCAGGTGCGAGACCCAGGACGACATCAGGTCCAGCACCCTCGAGTTCGACTCGAGCTCCTCGCGGTAAAGGCCTGAAAGCGCTGCGATCGTCTCGGGGTCGATGTGCACGACGAAACGCGGCTCGGCGTAGAACTCCGCGTCGGGAGCCTCGTCGACGCGGGCGAACAAGTGCGCGGGCAGGGTGGCGTCGGCCATCGGCGACCGTATCGCACGTGCGCGGCCGGCGCGGCAAGCGGTCCCGAGGCGGCCTTGGACTCCGGCGCCGGCCATCGTCTAGTCTTCGGTCCATGAAGAACCGGGTGCTCGCTCTGCTCGAGCCCCCGCTCACGCGGCTGGGCGACGGCAACACGGCCAAGCTCGGCTGGCTCGTGCGGCTGCG
Source organism: Deltaproteobacteria bacterium (assembly GCA_031396695.1). Taxonomy (GTDB): domain Bacteria; phylum Myxococcota_A; class UBA9160; order SZUA-336; family SZUA-336; genus VGRW01. Next base: position 9,555 of record JANNLG010000184.1, on the reverse strand, counting down.
CTGGATCGCGCTCGGCGCGCAGAGCCTCTCGATCATTCCCGCGCTGCGCTTCGACCTGCTCGAGCGCGAACGCGTGCCCGTGTTCCTGGCGGTGGTCGCTGCGCTCGCGCTGCTGAACGCGATCACCGCGCAGCGCCTGCGGCGCGGCCACGAGGGGTCCGCGGTCGAGCTCGGCGCGCAGCTCTTCGCGGACATCGCGGCGCTCTCGGCGTTGCTCGCGCTGTCGGGCGGGGCCTGGAACCCGCTCGTGCCGCTGCTGTTCTTCCACGCCGGGCTCGGGGCGCTCCTGCTCGAGGGGAGGGTGTCGCTCGCGTTCTTCTGGAGTCTGGTCGCGTGCCTCTCGTTCGTGCAGGCGTTCGGGCACGTGCCGCCCGGACTGGTGAGCGCGCGCGTCGCACCGGCCGTGCTCTTCCCCGCGCAGTTCCTGGTCGCGGGCGTGTTCTGGCTGTTCACGACCTGGCTCTCACACACGCTCGAGGCGCTGCAGGCGCAGGTTCACGCAAGGCGCGAAGAGAAAGGCCGCGTCGACCGGCTGCGCGCGGTCGGCGCACTGGCCGCGGGTCTCTCGCACGAATTCGCGACCCCGCTCAACACGGCGATGCTGAAGCTCGAGCGCCTGTCGCGAAAGCTCGATGCAGACGGCGAGTCGACGGTCGGCGAGGCGCGCGAGGCGCTGCTGCGCTGCGGCGACATCCTGCGCCAGATGGCCGGCTCGCAGCTTCGCCCGGACGGTCTGCGGCTCGAGGTCGGTGACGTCGCGGATCTGGTCGAGCAAGTCTGTGCGGGCCTGCGCGCGGAGGAGCCCGCGGTTCCGCTGCGCTTTCGGCGCGAGCCCGGCGCCGCGCTGGTGGTGTTGCCCGCGATCGCCTTCACGCAAGCCGTGCTGAACCTGGTCGACAACGCGCTCGAGGAGAGTTCGCCGGAAGCTCCGGTCGAGGTCGACGTGCGCGCACAGGGCGAGCGCGTCCAGATCGAAGTGCGCGACCACGGGCCCGGCTGGCCCGAGATCGTGCGCACGCACCTCGGTGAACCGTTCGTGACCACGAGGCCCGGCGGCGTCGGGCTCGGGCTCTACTTCGCGTACACGCTGGCGGAGACGGTGGGCGGTCGGCTCGAGCTCGACGACACGCCCGGCGGCGGCGCGATCGCGCGGCTGGTGTTGCCGGTCGCGCGCGCTCTGCGCCGCGAGGGCGCGCCGTGACGGACTCGCACGCGCACTCGCTCTTGATCGTCGACGACGACCAGCGCTTCGCGGATGCGCTCGCGGTCGAGTTCCGCGAGCGCGACTGGCGCGTCGATCGCGTGAGCGATCTCGATGCGCTGCGCGCGCTGCCCGCCTTTCCGTACGAGTACGCGAGCGTCGATCTGCGGCTCCGCCACCAGAGCGGGCTCGACGCGATCCCGATCATCCTCGAGCGCTGCGCGAAGACCCGCATCATCGTGCTGACCGGCTACGGCAGCATCGCGACCGCGGTGCAGGCGGTGAAACTCGGGGCGCTCGACTACCTGACCAAGCCGGTGCAGATCGAGGACCTGCTGCACGCGTTTCGCGGCGAGGGGCTCGCGCCGGGAGGCGACAAGGGCGCCGACGCGCAGACACTCGCGCGGCGCGAGCGCGAGTACGTCGAGTGGGTGCTGGCGGCGTGCGGGGGCAACATCAGCCGCGCCGCGCGCCAGCTCGGCCTCCACCGCCAGAGCCTGCAGCGCAAACTGCGCAAGTTCACGCCGCGCAGCTGAGCGAGATTCGGCCGCGACAACCGCGCTTGCTCGCGAAGTTGCGCGGGGCCGCTGCCGATACGCCGGCCGGAGGGAGGGGCTCCTATCCGTCCACCGGACGAAATCGCCGCTCGCGTGTGGCGCTACGTGTCGCCGCCCGTGTCGGACTCGGCTCCAGAGCTCGAGACGATCCTGCGCGTGGCCGCGCAGCGCTCGAGCGCGCTTCTGCTCGTGTTCGCGCCGCTGGTGGAAATCGTCTCGATCGCGGCCGGCGTCTCGGAGCCGTATCGCGCGCTGATCTACGACGGCGTCACGGAGCTCGGCATCCTCGCCGCGTTCGTGCTCGCGCGTACCGGGCCGGGTTTGCGCCGGCCGGAGCTGCCGTTGCTGCTGCTCGCGTCGGTGATGATCGTATCGCTGTTGTTCGCGTCGTGGCACCTGCGGGGCGACGTGAACGTGTACGGCTTGGTGACGCCGACGGTGCCGCTCGCGCTGGCCGCGTTCGCGCCTCTGCGGCCCTGGCAGTTCCTGTTGCTCGGCGTGGAGATCGCGCTCCTGCACCCGATCGCACTCGCGCTCACGCCGTCGCGCTGGGCGCTCGATCCGTGGATCTGCGCCACGCTCGCGCTCTCGCTCGCCGCGATGGCGGCGATCGCGGCGCGCAGCCACCGCGCGCTGTGGTCGGCGCTGATGAGCGCGCGCGAGAAAGCGCTCGACGCGACGCGGCTCAAGTCGGAGTTCCTGGCGAACATGAGCCACGAGATCCGCACGCCCATGACCGCGATCCTGGGCTTCGCGGACGAGCTGAAGCTCACGCTGTCGAGCTCCGACGCGAGCGAGCCGGCGAGCGCCGCGCTCGAAACGATTCAGCGCAACGGCCAGCACCTGCTGTCGCTGATCAACGGCATCCTCGATCTGTCCAAGATCGAAGCGGGTCGCTTCGAGGTCGTGCGCACGCGCTTCTCGCCGCTCGAGCTGATCGCCGACGTCGTGCGCCTGCTCGGGCCGCACGCCCGCGAGAAGCGACTCGCGCTCGAGGCGAGCTGCGACGGTCCGGTGCCCGAGACGATCCAGAGCGACGCGGTGCTGCTGCGCCAGATCGCGATCAATCTGGTGGGGAACGCAATCAAATTCACGCCCGCAGGCTCGGTGCGGATCGTCGTCCGGCTCGCGGCCGTGGCTTCGGAGATCGGCCACACGCTCGAGATCGCCGTCGAGGACACCGGCGTCGGCCTCGATCGCGAGCAGCAGCGGAGCGTGTTCGAGCCGTTCACGCAGGTGCAGGGCGCGTCGACGCGCGAGTTCGGCGGCACGGGCCTGGGCCTGTCGCTCTCGCGTCGACTCGCGCGCCTGCTCGCCGGCGACATCGAGCTCGACAGCCGGCCGGGCCGCGGCAGCTCGTTCCGCGTGCGCGTCGCCACCGGTCCGCTCGACGGCGTGCGCATGTGCCTGCCGCACGAGATCGAGGCGCTGGTCGCCGCTCCCGCCGCGCGCGTCCAGGGGCTGCCCGCGGCGCTGCGCGGGCGCGTGCTGGTGGCGGAGGACGGCGCCGACAATCAGCGTCTGCTCGCCGCGATCCTCACGCGCGCTGGGCTGGTGGTCGATCTGGTCGCGAACGGCGAAATCGCCTGCGAGCGCGCGCTCGCGGCCTGGGAGCTCGGCGAGCCGTTCGACATCGTGCTGATGGACATGCAGATGCCGGTGCTCGACGGCTATCGCGCGACGCGGCGCCTGCGCGAAGCCGGCTACCCGGGCTCGATCGTAGCGCTGACGGCGCACGCCATGGCGGGTGACCGGGAAAAGTGTCTGCGCGCGGGCTGCGACGACTACGCGACCAAGCCCGTGGTGCGCGCGGAGTTGCTCGCGCGCCTCGAAGCGCAGCTCGCGAAGGGCTCCGTCAGAGCCCCGTGAGCTTCCAGGCTCCGCTCTCGAGCACCGCGATCGCCTGACGGCGCTCCTGCGCGATCTCGCGCCAGACGAAGAACTTGCGCTCCTCGCGCTTGATCACGACTTCGGTCTCGAAGCGGTTCGGCGCGAGCTCCGCGATCCAGCGGATCGAGACCGACTGGCGCACGTTCTTCGAGGCGAGCTCGCGCTGATAGCCGTCGAGCTGGCCCGGGCGCAGTTTCTGGACCGACTGCAGGAGTCCCCAGTCGCGCGCGTTCAGCGCGCGATTCCAGATGGAGATCGCGGCGGCCACCGCGCGCTTCTCCGCGGTGCGATCCGGCAGGACGGGCGGCGTGCCGGTCACCGGCTTGGGCGGCACGGCAACGGCGCCCGCGGCCGCGATCGGAACGCCTGACGCTTCGGCCGCGGCCGCTGCTGCCGCGCTCGTCGCGGCGGAGGGCGCGCTCGCCACGCGGCTCGACGCCTCGGCGCGCAGCGCCTCGGCCGCGAGCAGTCGCGTTCGTTCCGCTTCCGCGCCCGCGCAGCCCGGACTCGCGCTCGCGGCCGGTAGCGCCTGCGCGCGTTCGAGCAGCGACGGATCGGGCTGGGCGAGGGCCGCCGATGCGTCCTTTGCAGCCTGCGTTTCGGCGTCCGCGGCCGCGCGCAGCCAGTGGTCGACCAGGTCCTGACACGCGCGCGTGTAGCCATCGAGTGCGCGTGCGAACTGGCGCTCGGCGAGCACGTAGCTCGAGCTCGAAAGCTCGCGTTCGCCGTCCGCCTGTTCCTCTTCGGTGTAGGCGACGCGCCGTCGCGCATCCTCGAGCGCCGCCAACGCGGTCGGGTCGGAGCGGCCTTCGAGCTGTTTCACCAGCGTCGCGGCGAGCGCGTGCGCGGCCTCGGCATCGCTGCGCACGGCGAGCGCCGCGCCGCGATCGCCGCGACCTCCGAACAGTCCCCAGAGTCCGAGGATCAGCCCCAGCGCGACCGCGCCGATGCCCGCGGCGACGGGAACTCGCGAGCGCGGCCTCGCGGGCGCTGCGGTCGCCTCGGGTGCTGTCGACTCGCGCCGAGCCGCGGCCAGCGCGCTGGCCATCGCGTCGGCGGACGGATAGCGCTGGTCGGGGTTCATTCGGCAGGCGCGCCGGATCACCTCGCGGATCGGCTCCGGCACCTGCACCGGGAACTCGAAGTCGAATTCCTGAGCGGCGCCCTGCAGGTTCCACAAGTGGCGCAGCACCTTCAGGCTGTTGGTCGACTCGGCGCCGAGCACGGTGTCGTAGACGGTGCGCCCGCTCAGCACCCGGTACAGCGAGAGCCCGAGCGAGAACAGGTCCGTGCGCGTGGTGATCTCGAGCGAGAGCGATTGCTCGGGCGCCATGTACAGGGGCGTGCCGGGCATTTCGCCCTTCTGGGTCTCGCCCGCGGCGGCGGCCGCCTTCGCGATGCCGAGATCGCCGAGCACCGCGCGGCCCTGGCCGTCGACGAACACGTTCTGCGGCTTGATGTCGCGGTGCACGACGCCTTCCGCGTGCAGGCGGCCGAGCGCGGACAGCACTTCCAGGAAGTAGCGGACGATATCGTCGAGCGAGCGCGCGTCGTCACGCGGACCGCGCTCGTCTGCGCGGCCGAGCCAGTCGGGCTGGATCTGCGCGAGCGTCAGACCCTCGATGAAGTCCATGGTGTAGAAGCTGCACCCGGTGGCCGCGTCCTCACCGAACTCGTAGATGTGGATCAGGTTCGGGTGCTGAATGCGCGAGAGCAGCTCGGCCTCGCGGCGGAAGCGGCGCAGCGTCTCGCGATCGGTCTCGCCGGGCTTGAGCAGCTTCAGCGCGCGGCGCGCGTCGAACAGCTCGGGGTCCACGACCTCGAAGATCCACGACATGCCGCCGCCCGCGATGTAGCGGCGCACCGGGTAGCGGCCGATCCGCTTCAGCTGCTCGGGGACGAGCTCTGTCGCCATGTTCGTGAGGGGTCCTCCGGCCGTGGGCGCGGGGTGCCCGGATTATACTGGCGCTGCCGCGCAGATTCGGGATGATGCCCGCCCGATGGCACTCCGCTGCGGCATCGTCGGCCTCCCGAACATCGGCAAGAGCACGCTCTTCAACGCTCTCACCGATTCGCGAATCGCCGCCGAGAACTACCCGTTCTGCACGATCGAGCCGAACTCCGGAATCGTTCCCGTCCCGGACGCCAGGCTCGCCCAGCTCGACGCCATCGTCCATTCCGCGCGGATCGTGCCGGCCACGGTCGAGTTCGTCGACATCGCGGGCCTGGTGCGCGGGGCGTCGCAGGGCGAGGGCCTGGGCAACAAGTTCCTGGCCCACATCCGCGAGACCGCCGCGATCATCCATGTCGTGCGCTGCTTCGAGGACCCGGACGTGGTGCACGTGGACGGGCGGCCCGAGCCGCTGCGCGACGTGGAGACGATCGACACCGAGCTCGCGCTGGCCGACCTCGACACCGCGGAGAAGCGCGCCGAGCGCGCCCGCAAAGTGGGGAAGTCGGGCGACAAGGAGGCGCAGGCCGAGTGCGCGTTCTTCGACAAGCTGGTCGCGCACCTGTCGGCCGGCAAACCCGCGCGCACGATCGAGGTGCCCGACGCGCAAGCGCGCGCCTTTCGCGAGTCCTGGCTGCTGACCGCGAAGCCGGTCTTGTACGTCGCGAACGTGGACGAGGCCGCGCTCACTTCAGGGAACGTGCTCGCGAGCGCGCTCGAGGCGCACGCGCGCGCGACCGCCGCAGGCTGTGTGCGCATCTGCGCGAAGGTCGAGGCGGAGCTGGTCGAGCTCGAGAGCGCCGAGCGCGAGGCGTTTCTCGCCGAGCTCGGCGCCGATGCCTCCGGCCTCGCGCGTCTGATCGGCGAGGCCTACCGGTTGCTCGACCTGATCTCGTACTTCACGGCGGGTCCGAAAGAGGTGCGCGCCTGGACGATCCGGCGCGGCAGCAAGGCGCCGCAGGCCGCCGCCGAGATCCACACCGACTTCGAGCGCGGCTTCATCCGCGCAGAAGTGATCCCGTTCGACGACTACGTCGCCTGCAATGGCGAAGTCGGCGCCAAGGAGCGCGGCAAGATGCGCGTCGAGGGCAAGGAATACGTCGTCGCCGACGGCGACGTCATGCACTTCCGAATTGGGACCTGACTCAGGCGCGTTTGAAAACGCGCAGCGGCAGGAACGTGAGGCACTGAAGGGCGGCGGCGACCAGGAAGAAGCCGCGGTAGACCGCGAGCGGCTCGGCCGCGCCCTCGAGCAGCGTGTCGAGCGCGAGGCCCGCGAGGAACGGCGCGAGCCCGCAGGCCACGCCGATCGCGACGCTCGACAGCACGATCGTCGGTGCGGGTGATTCGGCCGGTGTGAGCTCGAACAGCACGCGCGTGTCGGCCAGGCCGAAGCCCGCGCCGAGCACCGCCTGCAGGAAGAAGAACGCGATCGCGAAGCCGAGCGCGGCCGAGCCGGCGGAGTCGAGGAAGGCGAGTCCGACGTAGAGCGCGGCGCAGCCGAGCGACCCGGTCCGGAACACCACGTACGGCCCGAGCCGGTCGATCAGCGCGCCCCACAGGTACAACGAGACGAGCCCGCCGAAGAAGACCGCGATCGTCGTCAGCACCACGCTCGCGTCGGAGAAGCCGAGCGCGCGGCGCAGCAGCACCAGCGCGAACGGCGTGACCGCCACGCGCAGCGCGGCGAACGCGGTGGTGCCGATCAGGTAGCGGCGCAACCGCGGGCTCCGGCGCGCCAGTGCGAGCGCGTCGCGCGCGCGGATGCGCGTGGCGCTGCGTTCGCTGCGCTCGGGCAGGCCGGCGATCATCGGCAGGCGCGCCAGGCCGAGCAGCCAGGCCACGCCGAAGAGCGCGCCGAACGCGCCGGGGTGCGCCTCGAGCCAGACGCGGCTGCCGAGGAAGAACCCGATCACGGTCACGTGCCAGGTCGTGCGGATCGCGCCGAAGAAGCGGCCGATCCGGTCGGGCTCGACGTAGCCGCGCAGCAGCGGAAACCAGACCAGCTCGCACAGGCTGATGCCCAGCGCGACGAAGAACAGCGAGGCGAACACGAGGCCGAGCGCCGTGCGCGGCTCGAGCGTCGCGAGCAGGGCGAACGCGATCAGCGGCGCGCTCGCGACCAGCGACAGGCCGTGGCCGGCGAGCAGGAGCGCGCGCTTCGAGAACCACGACACGAGCCGCAGTCCCGGGAGCTGCAGCACGAACAGCCCGCGCGCGAGCCCGCTCTGCAAGCCGATCAGCGTCTCGCTCGCGCCGAGCGCGAGCAGCGCGAGCGTAGGGAGCTGCTCGGTGAACGCGATTGTGTACGGAACGCTCGCGGCGTTGCTCACGATCGCGAGCCGTCGCCCGCGCACGCGTTCGGAATCTTCGAGCGGCGGGGCGAGCTCCACGGCGCCGCGCACTCTACTGACAAGGAGTGCGCGGCGCGAGTGGCGCGCGAAGCTAGCGGCGCTTGCTCACCGCGCTCGCCTGGTATTCCTCGATCAGCCGCTTCTGGATCTCGTTCGGGACCGCCGAATAGCGCGCGAACTCGAGCGTGAACTCGGCCTTGCCCTGGCTGCAGGAGCGCAGGTCCGTGGCGAAGCCGAAGGTCTCGGCCATCGGCACTTCGGCCTCGACCTGGCTGAAGCCCTCGAGGTCGGTCGAGCCGATCACCACGCCGCGGCGCTGCATGATCACTTTCATGTAGGCGCCCTGAAACTCGCTCGGACCCTCGACCTCGAGCTTCATGATCGGCTCGAGGATGACGGGCTTGGCGGCGGCGTAGGCCTCGCGGAACGCCGAGCGCGCCGCGACCTGGAAGGCGAGATCCGAAGAGTCGACCGCGTGCGACTGGCCGTCGTTCAGCACCACGCGAACACCGAGCACCGGCGCGCCGATCAGGTCGCCCTTGGTCAGCGCCGAGATGAAGCCCTTCTCGCAGGCGGGGATGTACTCGGTCGGAATCGAGCCGCCGCGCACCTCGTTCAGGAACTCGAACTCGTCGGAGCCGGGCATCGGCTCGATGTAGCCGCCGACCTTCGCGTACTGGCCCGAACCGCCGGTCTGCTTCTTGTGCGTGTAGTTGTAGTCGGCGCGGCGCGAGATGCACTCGCGGTAGGCGACGCGCGGTGCGCCCGTCTCGACCTCGCAGTTGTACTCGCGCTTCATGCGCTCGACGTAGACGTCGAGATGCAGCTCTCCCATGCCGGCGATGATGGTCTCGTTCGAGTCCTCGTCGACGGAAGTGCGGAAGGTCGGGTCCTCGCGGATGAAGCGCGCGAGGGCCTTGCCCAGGTTGTCGCTCATCTTGTTGTCTTTGGCCTTGATCGCGAGCGAGATGACGGGCTTGGGCACGAACATCGAGGACATGCCGACGTTGTAACCCTGCACGGTGAACGTATCGCCCGAGGCGCAGTCGATGCCGAACAGCGCGACGATGTCGCCGGCCGTCGCGCGGTCGATGTCTTCCATCTTGTCGGCGTGCATGCGCACGAGACGCCCGACCTTGTGGCGCTTCTTGGTGCGCGCGTTCACGATGTTGGAGCCCTTCTCGACCGTGCCCTGGTAGACACGGATGTAGGTGAGCTGCCCGTAGCGGCCGTCGTCGAGCTTGAACGCCAGCGCCACCAGCGGCTTGTCGGGGTCCGTCTCGATCACGATCTCGGCTTCTTCGTGGTCGAGGTCGACGCCCTTGTTCACGACCTCGCCCGGCGAGGGCAGGTACAGCGTCACGGCGTCGAGCAGCTTCTGCACGCCCTTGTTCTTGTACGCCGAGCCCATGAACACGGGCGTCAGCTCGAGTGAGAGCACGCCCTCGCGCACCGCGGCGATGACCTGCGCCTCCGTCGGCTGGCCCTCGAGGATGGCCTCCATCTGCTCTTCCGAGAACATCGAGACCGCGTCGAGCATCTTCTCGCGCGCTTTCTCGGCGTCGGCGAGCATCGCGTCGGGGATCGGCTTCTCGACCACCT
>JANNLG010000227.1:0-33213 GCA_031396695.1 Deltaproteobacteria bacterium | reverse complement strand
GGGGTGACGAGCGGGGCTTCCATTCCGTTCGAGCCGCGCTCCGATGAGGTGCGACGGGCGATCGTGCTTTCGGGGGGCGGGGCGCGCGGGGCGTACGAGGCGGGCGTGATGCTCTTCGTGCTCGGCGAGCTGCCGCGGCGGCTCGGCTGGATGCCGCGCTTCGACATCTACTCGGGCACGTCCGTCGGCGCGGTGCACACGTGCCACCTGGCGGCGATGTCGGACGATCCCGAGGCGGGCGTGCGCGCGCTGGTCGAGGTGTGGCGCAAGATGTCGTTCTCGACCGTGTACCGATTCGGTGTAGGGGACGCGTACGGCTTCTCGAAGTCGCTGCTCGGCTTTCTGACCGGGCGCGCCAGCGGCGCGGACGAGGGCAAGGCGCGCGTGCACGGTCTGCTCGACACCGGTCCGCTCGAGCAGCTGGTGGTCGACGGCATTCCCTGGCAGCGCATGCGCCAGAACCGACTCGACGGGCGCTTCAGCGCGGTCTGCGTCAGCACGACGGAAATCGCGACCGGCCGCACCGTCACATTCGTCGATCACGACGACCGCAGCGTGCCGACCTGGACGAACGACTCGCTGCACATTGCGCGGGCAACGCGCATCGCGCCCGAGCACGCGCTCGCGTCGGCGGCGATCCCGTTTCTATTCCCGGCCGTGCGCATCGGCGACACATATTTCTGTGACGGCAGCCTGCGCCAGCAGACGCCGCTCGCGCCGGCGCTGCGGCTCGGCTCGAATCGCGTGCTGGTCGTGGGCCTGCGCCATGGCAGACCGCCGTCGCTCGATGATCCGCTCGCGGCGGAGCGCATCGAGCGCATGCACTCGGCGGGCTTCCTGTTCGGCAAGGTGCTGAACGCGCTTTTGATCGATCGGCTCGAGTACGACCTGGGCCAGATGCGCGTGATGAACCGCGTGCTGCGTGCGGGCATCGAGCTGTGGGGCGACGACTACCTCGACCGCATCAACGTGCAGGTCAAAAAGGAGCGAGGCCTCGGCTTCCGCGTTGTGGAGGATTGCCTGATCCGGCCGAGCGAGGACATCGGCTCGATCGCCGCGCGCCACGTCGAGCGCGTCCGCTCGAGCGTCGGTCGAAGCTGGCTCGGGTCCCTCGCGTTCGGCGCGCTCACGCGCGGCTCGCCGTCCAACGAAGCCGACCTGATGAGCTACCTGCTCTTCGACGGCGAGTACGCCGCCGAGCTGATCGACCTCGGCTACCGCGACGCCGAAGCCATGGAAGCCGACCTGTTCCAGTTCTTCAGTTCTTAGGGTCCCGGCGCGTCATGACTTGAATTTGATCTCGAGCGACGCGGTTTCGCGCCGGCGTTCGAGGGCGTGTTCGATCAGACGGTCGACGAGCTCGGGCAGCGCGATGCCCGACGCCTCCCACAGCTTGGGGTACATGCTGCCGTCGGTGAAGCCCGGCAGCGTGTTGAGCTCGTTCAGGAAGGGCTTGCCGGTCTTGCGCTCGACGAAGAAGTCGACGCGCGCCATGCCCCAGCACTTGAGCGCGCGGAAGGCGCGCAGCGCGAGCGCGCGCATCTCTTCGCTCTGTGTGGGCGTGACGTCGGCGGGGATCAAGAGCTGCGTCGACTCGGCCGCGTACTTGGCTTCGTAGTCGTAGAACTCCGACGTGTAGCGGATCTCGCCGAGCACGGACGCCTGCGGCTCGAAGCCGCCGAGCACCGCGCACTCGATCTCGCGCGCGTCGATGCCGGGCTCGACGATGATGTCGTGGTCGTAGCGCGACGCGTCCTTGATGGCCGAGACGAAGTGCGCGCGCGAGCGGACCTTGTGCACGCCGACCGACGAGCCCGTGTTGGTCGGCTTCACGAACACCGGGTACGGGAACGCCTCCTCGACCGCGTCGATGAACTCGCTGGTCGAGCGCTGCGCTTCGTGACGCGAGATCTCGCGACACGGAACGATCGGCACGCCCGCGTCGCGCAGCACCACTTTGGTCAGCGCCTTGTCCATACACAATGCCGTCGAGAGCACGCCGCAGCCCACGTACGGAACTCCCGCTAGCTCGAGCAGTCCCTGGAGCGTGCCGTCTTCGCCACCGCGGCCGTGAATGATCGGAAAGACCACGTCGAGCGGCGCGTCGAGGGCGGGGCGCGTGTCGTCGCGGCGGAACAGCTCGAGGCCCGAGCGCAGACCCGCAAAGCTGGTCGCGGCCTTGGGATTGCCGACCACCGCCTCGGGCAAGAGCTCCAGGTCGCGCTCGGCCACGTGCCAGCCGCCGTCGTGGCCTACACCGATCAGCACCGGCGTGTAGCGGGACGGATCGAGCGCCTGAAGAATGGTGGTGGCCGACGTGACGGAGACCTCGTGCTCCGTCGACCGGCCCCCGAAAACGATGCCCACGCGCTGCTTCGACACGCGCCTAAAGTAGCAGCGCGAGACGTGCTGTCATTGACACTTTTCGACGCACGTCCGTACCCTCCGCGTATGAACACGCCTGGCGCCGAGAGCTTCGACACGAGCGACGCACGCGCCAAGCAAGCGGAGCTGCTCGCTGCGCTCGAACGAGCGGGGACGCTGGTGGTCGCGTACTCCGGCGGAGTCGATTCGGCCTACCTCGCCTGGGCCGCGCACCGCGCGCTCGGGCCGCGCGCGGTCGCCGTGACCGCGCTCTCGCCGTCGTACCCGCGCAGCCATCGCGAGCTGGCCGAGCGCACCGCCAAGGAAGTCGGTTTCCGGCACGAGTGGATCGAATCGCACGAGCACGAGAATCCCGACTACGCGCGGAACGCGCCCGACCGCTGCTACTTCTGCAAGAGCGAGCTGTTCGAGCTGCTCGAGCGGCTGCGCGCCGAGCGAGGCATCGCGGCGGTCGCATACGGCATCAACCGCGACGACACGAGCGACTTCCGGCCCGGCCACCGTGCCGCCGAGGAGCACCGCGTGCTCTCGCCGCTGCTCGACGCGGGGCTGGGCAAGGCGGAGATCCGCGCGCTGTCGGCGGAGGCGGGCCTGTCTGCCGCGGAGCTGCCCGCGTCGGCGTGTCTCTCCTCGCGCGTCCCGTACGGAATGGAGGTGACGCCCGCCAAGCTCGCGCAGATCGACCGCGCCGAGGACGCGCTGCGCGCGCTCGGTTATCGCCAGCTGCGCGTGCGTCACCACGGCGACCTGGCGCGCGTGGAGCTCGCGCGCGATGAGATGTCACGCGCGCTCACGCCGGAGGCGCTGCGCGAGATTTCCCGGAGTCTTCACGACGCCGGCTTCCGCTGGGTCTCGCTCGACGTCGACGGCTACCGCACCGGCTCCGCGAACGAGGTCCTGCAGATCGAGCCGCCGCGCTCGTGAAGCTCGGCGAGCTTCTCGCCGAGGGTGCGCCGGTCGAGCAGGGCCGCGCGCAGGGCGGGCGCTTCGCGCTCGCGATCGCGGGCGAGCTCGCGCGTCAGCGCGGCGCGCTGCCGTGGCTCGCGCGCCGCTCGCTCGTCGCGCGCGTGCGCGAGAACAGCGCGCGCGCCGTCGCGACGCAGCTGCCCTGGCAACGCGAGCGCATCGAGGGCATCGCGCTCGAGGCGCGCGTCGAGCTCGCCGGTCTCGAGCTGGCCGAGGCCTTCGATCGCATCCAGGGGGCGGCCTTCGTCGACGGGACGAAGCTGGCGGCGAGCTTCGACGTGCCGCGCGAGCTCGCCGCCCTGCTCGTGCTGCGCACCAGTCGCCCCGACGCGGGCGGCTTTCCGAGCGTGGAGCTCGCGTTGGCGCACCTCGCCGGCTGTCTTTGCGGCGTGAACGCGGAGGGCATCGCCGTGCTCTGCATTCGCGACCTGTCGTGCGACGAGCCATCGCTGCGCTTTCACGCGCAGGAGATCCTGTTTCGCGCGCGTGATCTTGGTGCCGGCATCGATCACCTGCGCCGGCGCGCCGCGTACGCGGGGGGCACCGGCACGCTGGTCGTCGCTGACGCGCGCGGCGAGGCGCGCGTGCTCGAGTTCGCGCGCGGCGCGCTCGACGTGCGCGACACGTCCCTGCTTCCCGCGCGCGCGGCCACGCCCATGCTCGAGATCGACACCGCAACGCAAGCGCTCACGTGGTCCGGCGAGGAGCGACTCGAGGCGATCGCGCGCTAGAGTCGGACGCGTGGAGAAGAGTCCATACCTCCAGGGAAACTTCGCTCCGGTCGAGAGCGAGATCGAAGCCGAGGCACTGACCGTTCTGGGCGCGCTGCCGCCCGAGCTCGACGGCCTGTACATCCGCAACGGCGCGAACCCCGCGTTCCCGCCGCTCGGTCGCTACCACGGACAAGACGGCGACGGCATGCTGCATGCGGTCGAGCTGCGCGACGGACGCGCGAGCTACCGCAATCGCTGGGTGCGCACGAAGGGCTTCGAGCTCGAACACAAGCGCGGTCGCGCGCTCTGGACGGGGGTGCTCGAGCGCCCGCAGTTCGACAACCCGGACGGCCCGACCAAGAACACCGCCAACACCGCGCTCACCTGGCACGACGGCCGTCTGCTCGCGCTGCACGAGTCCGGCGAGCCGTACCACATCGGCCTGCCGACGCTCGAGACGCGCGGGCCGTACACGTTCGGGCGCAAGCTCCGTCACGCGTTCTGCGCGCACCCGAAGCGGGATCCCGTCACGGGGGAGATGTTCGCCTTCGGCGCGAGCCCGGTCGCGAAGCCGCACCTGCAGTACTCCGCGATCAACGCGGACGGCGCGCTCTCGCACACCACCGCGATCGAGCTCCCGATCGGCGTTCTGATGCACGACTTCGCCATCACCGAAACGCACGCGGTGTTCATGAACCACCCGTACACGTTCGACATCCGGCGCATGCTTCGCGGTCAGCCGTTCGCCGCCTTCGAGCCCGAGCGCGGCTCGTTCATCGGGCTCCTGCCGCGCCGAGCGACGGGCGCGGCGATCCGCTGGTTCGCGATTCCGCCTTGCTTCGTGCAGCACGTGGTGAACGCCTGGGACGACGGCGACGCGGTGGTGCTCGAAGTCTGCCACCGCGCGTCGGTTCGCATGCCGTCCGACGACGACACACCCGACGCGCCTGGCGAGAGCCCCGTGCTGTGGCGCTGGCGCATCGACCCGCGCAGCGGCGTCGTGCGCGAGGAGCAGCTCGACGACGCGAGCGCCGACCTGCCGCGCATCCATGAGGGCTACACCGGACGGCGTGCCCGCTTCGCCTACGCGGCGCGCTTGCGGCGTGACATCGGACTGCCGCTCGCGAACGGAGTGATCAAGTACGACCTGATGCGCGGCAGCTCGGAGGTCCACGAGTACGGCCGCAACCGCAACGGTGGCGAGGCCGTCTTCGTGCCGCGGACCGGGGCGCGCGAAGAGGACGACGGGCTCCTGCTCTCGCTCGTGCACGACGAGGTGGAGGCGCGCTCGGAGCTGCTCGTGATCGACGCGCGCGACCTCCGGGGTCCGCCGGTCGCAAGGGTGCTGCTGCCGCAGCGCGTGCCCTACGGCGCGCACGGCCTGTGGCTCTCGCGCAGCGAGCTCGAGCGGGAACGCGCGGTTTCGCCCGTTCTTCGACGCGCGAAGACCTCGCCCTCAAGGTCCGGCGAATCCGACCGTACCTAGTAAGAACGAAGGGCGGCCGGATGTCGTCCAAGGCCGCGCCATGAACATCGTCCCCCCGAGCTCCGCACTCGCCGACTTCCTGAGGCGCTACCGCGCCGCACTCGTGATTCTGTCCGGCGAGGCGCGCGGCATGGAGTACCGGCTCGACCAGACGCGCACCGCGCTCGGCCGCGGACCCGGCGTCGATCTCGCGCTCGACGACGCTGCGCTGCGCTGTCGGCACGCGCTGGTGCTGTTTCGCGACTCCGGCTTCGAGCTGCGCGACTTCGACGGCGACGCGAGCGGCGTGCAGCTAAAGGACGGTGACTGCTTCCGGCTCGGCGGTCACGAGTTCGCCTTCGTGCTCGAGGAGCGCTGAGCCCGACGTCCCGCGCCGCGTGCGCCGGATCCAGCACTCTGCGACCGCAACGTGCAGCGCGAACGCGATACCGAACGACGGCGTCGAAAGCTCGCGCGCGCGCTCGTCGCTCGGCTGCCCGAGCAGGAGCAGCGCGGGCACGAACACGAGCCGCATGGTGGCGATGCTGGTGCCGACCGCGAGCGCTCGGATCATCCACTCGCGGTGAAGCGCGAAGCGCCGCGTGCGCGCGAGCCAAATACCGCGTCCGAGCGAGAACAGGAACAAGAGCGCGAACGGCAGCGTGACCGCGGTCTCGGAGACGCCCGAGAATGGGAACGCGATCCCGATCACGACGGCGGTCAGACCGGCGACGATCCCCGCGCCGACGGCGACCCGCCCGAACGCGCGGTGCAGCCGCGGTCGCCGCGCGCGCAGCCCCGGCAAGAACTGCGGCAGCGCGAGCGCCAGGTAGACAGCACCGAGGATCACGTGCGCGCGCATCAGCCACGGGTGCTGGGCGAAGCCCGGGTTGTAGTGGTCGGGACCGAACACGTGCTCGAGCGACGCGCCGATGCCGAGCATTGCCAGGACCACCGTGCACGCGACCAGGCTGCGCCGCATGACTTCCTCTCAGTACCCGCGAAATTCCTTCGCGGCCTGGTAGGCGAAATACACGCTCGCGACGTGGATCAGGAAGCCAGGTACGAGAATCGCCCAGTAGCCGAAGCTCGAAGCGATGAACCAAAGCAGGCCCGCGCCCAGGCGCCCCGCGTAGAGGTGGCCGAGTCCGGGGATGAAGACCGACAGGACCGCGGCCAGGCCGGGCGACGGCTCACGGGCCACCGGCGGGAGCGGATCGTCGTAGCGCTGTTCGGGCATCAAGGGGAATCCTCCTCTGGCTCGATGCGTAGAGCAAGTGCCGTGCCGCAGTCCCTGCACTGCGCCGCGCGCAGGCGCGCTTCGCTGGGTGCCGCGCGTGGGCGACACGGCAGCACGGCGCTTGCGGCGGGTAGCGCTCGCGGGGGAAGCTCGCGGGGTGCCGGAGCTGCCCGACGTCGCGGTCTACGTGGAGGCGCTCGAGCGGCGCATCCTGGGCGCGCGGCTCGAGCGCGTGCGGCTGATCACGCCGTTCGTGTTGCGTTCGGTCGCGCCCGCGCCAGCCGAGCTCGAGGGCCGGTCCGTCACCGATCTGCGTCGGCTCGGCAAGCGCGTGGTGATCGGGCTCGACGGCGAATTCTTCATCGTCATCCACCTGATGATCGCCGGGCGCCTGCACTGGTTCGAGAAGGGGGCCAAGAAGCAGGGGCGCAAGCCGCTGGTCGCGTTCGACTGGAGCAGCGGAACGCTCACACTCACGGAGGCCGGCTCGAAGCGGCGCGCGAGCCTGCACCTGGTGCGCGGTGAAGACGCGCTCGCGGCGCACGATCCCGGCGGCGCCGAGCCGCTCGAGCTGGACGCCGCGAAGTTCGCCGCACTGCTGCGCTCCGCGAACCACACGCTGAAGCGCGCGCTCACCGACCCGCGGCTGCTCTCCGGAATCGGCAACGCCTACTCCGACGAGATCCTGCACCGAGCCAAGCTCTCGCCGATCGCCCTCACGCAGAAGCTCGGCGACGGCGAGCTCGCGCGCCTGCACGAAGCCACGCAAGCGGTGCTGCGCGAGTGGACCGAGCGCCTGCGCGCCGAGGCGGCCGGCGAGTTCCCCGAGAAGGTGACGGCGTTCCGGCCCGAGATGGCGGTACACGGCCGCTACCGCGAGCCGTGTCCGGTGTGCGGCTCACCCGTGCAGCGCATCGTGCACGCCTCGAACGAGACGAACTACTGCGCGCGCTGTCAGACCGGCGGCAAGCTGCTCGCCGATCGCGCGCTATCGCGGCTGCTCAAGGCCGACTGGCCGAGAACGCTCGAGGAGCTGGAGGCGCTGCGGGCGCGGTGAAGCGGCCCAGGTAAACGGCGAGCGCGATGCCCGGCGTGGCTGCGAGCGCGGTCAGCGCGAAGAACAGCGGCCAGCCGAGCTGCTCGGCGAACCAGCCCGCCGACGCCGCCAGCACCGTGCGCCCGGTTGCGGCGAGCGACGAGAGCAGCGCGTACTGCGTGGCGGTGAACTCCGCGTTGCACAGCCGCGACAGGTAGGCGACGAACGCCGCGCCCACGATGCCGCTCGTGAAGTTCTCGACGAAGACCGCGCCCGTCAGCGCGCGCAAGTCGTGGCCGGCGTAGGCGAGCCCGATGAACACGAAGTTCGAGAGCGCCGCCAGAACGCCGGCGCCGACCAGCGCGCGGCTCGTGCCGACGCGGTGGTCGAGCACGCCGCCGGCCGCGACACCGAGCAGCGTCGCACCCACGCCGAACAGCTTCACCACGTTGGCGATCTCGATCTTCGAGAAGCCGAGCTGCACGTAGAAGGCGCTCGCCATGCCGCCAGCCAGCGCGTCGCCGAAACGGAACAGCACGATGAACACGAGCACCGTCAGCCAGCGCGGACGCGTCGCGAAGTCGCGGAACGGTTCGAACACCGCGCCGCGCAGAAAGCCAGCGAGGCCCGGCGCGGCGTGGCTCGCGGCGTGCGACGGCTCCGGCGTCAGCGCGACCGTCAGAATCCCCACGCTCACGAGCGCCGCCATCGCGAGATAGGTGTGCGGCCAGCCGAAGTACTGCGCCGCGTACAGCGCGACCACGGTCGACGCGATCATGCCGAAGCGGTAGCCCCACTGCGTCGCCGCCGCGCCCGCACCCTGCTCGTCGTCGTCGAGCAGCTCGATCCGGTACGCGTCGATCACGATGTCCTGGCTCGCCGACAGGAATGCGACCAGCGCAGCGAGCAGCGCCGTGCGCCACGGGTCGACCGCCGGATCGGTGTAGCCGAGCCCCGCGATCGAGAGCCCGAGCAGCACGCCGATCACCACCAGCCAGCTGCGTCGCTGACCGAGCCGCGCGGAAAGCCAAGGCAGCGGCACGCGATCGAGCACGGGCGACCAGACGAACTTCAGGCTGTACGAGACGCCGACCAGCGCGAACAGCCCGATGTCGGTGAGCGACACGCGGCTCTCCGCAAGCCAGATCTGCAGCGTCTGCCCGGTGAGCGCTAACGGCAGACCGCTCGCGAAGCCCATGCCCAGGATCGCCAGCATGCGCGGCCGCGCGTAGAGTCGAAGCATTTCGCCCCACGCGCTCACGGGTCGCTCAATGCGGGTTCGGGAGGACGCATCTTCGTCCTCATCGGCGCGAACTCACGCGGAATTGACGAGAAACGTCCCGAGCCGGAAGCCGCGGCCGAAGGCCAGCGCCGCCGCGGCGGTGACCGGCTTCTCGAGCCCGGTGAACGCGCCGCCGTCGACCGCGAAGCGCGCCGCGCCCGCGGCGTCGGACGCGTCGAAGTCGACGGCCTGCGATTCGCGCACGTCGTCGTGCTCGTAGGTCGCCACGTACCAGGCGCGGCCGGGCGCGAGCGGCACCGCCTTCACCACCAGCGCGTCGTGACGCACGATCGCGAGCCAGCCGACGTCGCCCTCGAACGGCACCACGCCCGCAATTCGAGGCGTGTTGAGGGAGTCCTTCTCGTAGTCGAGTGCCAAGAGCGACCCCGCCAGCGCGTCGCGCGGCGGCACGCCCATGGCGATCTTCTCGGCGATCGGATCGGTGTGGCTGCCGTTCGTCGCCACCGCGAACTCGCCCGCGATGCGCACGGCGTTGTAGGCGATGTACGGGTTCTTGTGCAGATCACCCTCGTGTCCCGGCCGCGGCACGATCGCGAGCCGCCCGTCGACCTCGACCGCCATGCGGTTCGGGAACGAGCGCGACGAGACCCGGTACAGGGCCGCGTTCGCGCCCGCGCGTGTTCGACCGATCGCCACGATCCTGCCGACGTACATGCGCTAGCCTCACTTGTGCGGAGGGAGTCGATCATAGCCGGGGCCGCCGACGAGCGCGCCCCGGATGGAGGAACCATAGCCGCCTACCTTCACGACGGGATCGCTCTCTACCTCGATCGCCTGTACGACTGGGACGACTACTTCCGGCTGCGCAAGGGCGACGACGTCGACGTCAAGGCGGAACGCGCGGCGCTGCGCGGCGTGCTCGAGACCTGCGCGGAGATCTGCGCGTCGATCGAGCCCGAGAGCCGCGCCGGCTGGTACGAGGCCGCCAAGCTCGAGAACGGCGTGGTCGTGCAGCCCGAGCACGTGCGCAACGGCTACGAGAAGCTGCGCGCGGCGGGGCTGGTGAGCTTCGGCGTGCACGAGCGCTTCGGCGGCTTCGAGCTGCCCGCCACGATCGCGAACATCATCTTGCAGATGGTCTCGCGCGCCGACGCCGCGCTGATGACGATCATGGGTCTGCAGGCCGGCGTCGCGGAAGACATCCAGCGCTACGCGTCCGAAGAGCTGTGCCAGCGCTACCTCCCGCGCTTCGTGTCGGGCGAGGTGCAGGGCGCGATGGACCTGACCGAGCCCGGCGCAGGCTCGGACCTGGGCGCGATCCAGACGCGCGCGGTCGAAGAGAACGGCCGCTTCTTCCTCGACGGCCAGAAGATCTTCATCACCAACGGCGGCGCAGAGGTGCACTTGGTGCTCGCGCGCGACGCCGAGACCTTCGAGCTGTCGAAGGGCACGACCAAGGGCCTGTCGCTGTATCTGTGCCCGCGGACGCTGCCCGACGGCAGCGTGAACGGCGTGCGCGTGGAGCGGCTCGAGCACAAGCTCGGCATCCACGGCTCACCGACCGCGGTGGTGCGCTTCGAGCGCGCCGAGGCGTATCGCATCGGCGTGAAGTCGGAGGGCTTCAAGGCCATGCTCGACCTGATGAACAACGCGCGGCTCGGCGTGGCCGCGCAGGGCGTGGGCATCGCCGAAGCCGCGGTCGTCGAGGCGATCGCCTACTCGCGCGAGCGCAAGCAGTTCGGCATGCCGATCGGCGACCAGCCGCTGATGAAGAACCTGCTCTCGCGCATGGTGCTCTCGCTCGAGGGCAGCCGCGCGCTTCTGTACCGCGTGTCGGGTCTGGTCGATCGCAACACCGCAATCCAGGCGGCGCTGGCGCGCGACCAGGCGCTGTCGGAGCCCGAGCGCGCGGAGTATAACCGCATCTACGAGCGCAACCAGACGCGCATCCGCCTGTTCACGCCGCTCGCGAAGTATCTCGCCACCGAGAGCTGTGACTCGATCACGCGCGCCGCGATCCAAGTGCACGGCGGGATCGGCTTCATGGCCGAGACGACGGTCGGGAAGCTCCACCTCGACGGCATCATTACCACCATCTACGAGGGCACGAGCGAGATCCAGGTCAGCTTCGCGCTGAAGGAGATCGGCAAGGGCGCGCTCACGATCGTGTTCGACGAGCTGCGCAAGGAGCTCGGCGCGCTGCAGCAGCCGGTGCTCCAGCCGTTCGCCGCCAAGGTGCTCGCGGGCATCGCGCGCATCGAGGAATCTGCGATCGCGCTGATCCGCGACTTCGGCTACGCGCTGCTCTCCGCGCAGGCCGTCGCCGAGATGGTGATCGCGGTGATCGTGGCGACGGAGCTCTTGCGCCAGGCCGACGCCGCGCCCGAGCGCACGGAGCTCGCCGCGCGCTGGGTCTACACGAAGATGCTCGAGCTCGAGAGCCACGCCGCGCGCGTGATCGAAGGCGACGCGGGCCGGATCGAGAGGTGCGAGAAGATCGTGAGGCTGTGGAGCTAGCGGACTAGAGCCGAAAGTCGTTCCCACGCCACGGCGTACGATCTGTCTCGGGTTCTCCGAACGCTTCTCGAAGCTGGTCGATCCAGTCGAGCACGCCTTCGAGTGTCACGGGGTGGGCGCGGTCCCACGCTTCACAGACGCGCGCGGACGCTTCGAACTCGCGCCGGCGCGCATCGGAGAGCCCGTCCTCGCGGAGCTCGAGCAGTTCGGTCGCGGACAGTCGGCTCATCGTCTCGAGTCTCCAGCCAGAAGTGCATCGAGCTCGCTCTCGCGCTCGAACAAGCGGAAATATTCTCTCACCCGATCGAGGTCGACGCCCGGCCTCGCCAGCAAGCGTTCGATGTCTGCCAGGTCGCGACTTCGGCGCTTGGGATCGCTGCTCGACGCCTGCACCTTGAGACCGATCATGTCTGCTGCATCCGCGACGCGAAGCTGCTGATCCAGCACGGTGTAGGTCGAAGCGCGCTGCAACATCGCCAGTGCGTAGGAGCGCCGCGCGAACAGGAAGTCGACGCGCCCCCGGGCGCGGTCCTGAGAGAGGTAGTTCCCCAGATTCTCCGTACGGTGGAGGCAGTCGTAACCGTGCGCTCGCATGAGGGTGTCCACGTCCCCGTCGCGACTTCCGTCGGCCAGGAAGTCGACGTCGATCGTCGCGCGAGCGGCGCCGTGCACCGTGAGCGCAAGACCGCCGATCAGGACGTGATCGACGCCTTCCTCGTCTAGAGCGGTGTGGATTTCGATCAGGACGTTGCGTAGGTCCATTTCGATCACGACCTGTCGTACCCCGGGACCGACCGAGGTGTGTCGTCGCAGGATGCCGGACGAGCCGGGTCCGGTCGAGCGCGGTCCGGTGTGTTTGCGAGCTACGGCAGGAACGTCGCTTTCGCGATGTCCGCGTTGGACACCTGGCGACCAGTGTTCGCGTACACGGTGCCGTTCCACTGCCAGAGTGGGAACGAGAAGCCGGGTCCGCCGTCGGCGATGTCGCGCACGCCGTTCGTCGTGCCCGGCAGGATCACGAGCATGCGCCCGCGCGCGGAGTAGATCTCGCGGTAGGTCGCGCCGTCGCGCACCAGCAAGTGCAGGTCGGGTCCGTCGCCGTAGCACGCGGCCATGGTCGGCCCGCCGCCGATCGCCACGAGCTGCGCGGCTCCGGCCGAACCGCCGAGCGCGGCCGCTGCGATCGTGGGAGTGACCCGGTCTCCGCACTCGTTCAATACCTGCCCCTGCTCGTTGGCCGCGAGCTTCAGCGCGCCGAGCAGCGCGACTCGATCGACTTCGGGTGCGACCTGTTCCGCCACCGCCGCCACCGGTGCCGTTGGCCCATCGCATGCGGTGCACGCGAGAACGATCGCCGTGGTCACGAGCCTGAGCGTGCGCATGCGAAACCTCTACAGTCCGTGGATGCCGAATTCTAGCAGCGCAGCGCGTGGCGCGACCCGACTCGCGTTCGACGCCGTCGAGCAGTTGAGTCACATCGTCGAGGGAATGCACGCTAACATCGCCGCTCTGTCGCTTCCGCTCGGCGCAGGCACGGATGGGCGCACGCGCGGCATCACCGGCTTCGTCTATCGCAGCATCCGCGGCGTGAATGCCGGCGCGCGCGCGATTCTCGACGGCGCACTCGGACGGCTCGAAGTCGACGCGGATGGTGCGCCTTCGCACGCCGAGTCCGACACGCGGATCGCGATCCTGAACGGCGTGCTCGGCGACCATCTCGCGACGACGCGGAATCCACTCGCGATCCCCATGCGGCTGCGCAGCGAAGTCGAGCCGCGCCGGCGCATCGTGCTGCTGATCCACGGTCTGTGCATGCACGATCGCCAGTGGCTGCGAAACGGTCACGATCACGGCGCCGCGCTCGCGCGCGAGCTCGACGTCACGCCCGTGTATCTGCACTACAACTCGGGTCGCCACGTCTCCGAGAACGGGCGCGAGCTCGCGGCGCAGATCGAAGCGCTGCTCGCGCGCTGGCCCGAGCGCGATCCCGAGCTCGCGATTCTGGCGCACAGCATGGGCGGTCTGGTCGCGCGCAGCGCCTGCCATTTCGGCGCGCAGGCCGGGCACACCTGGCCGGCTCGACTCTCGCGGCTCGTCTTCCTCGGCACGCCGCATCACGGCGCGCCGCTCGAACGCGGCGGAAGCTGGGTCGATCTGCTGCTCGGCTCGAGTCCCTACACGTCGCCGCTCGCACGGCTTGGCATGTTGCGCAGCGCCGGAATCACCGATCTCCGCCACGGCAACTTGCGCGACGAAGACTGGCAGGGCCGCGATCGCTTCGCGAGCACGGGTGATCGCCGCGCGATCACGCCGCTGCCCGAGCAGGTGGAGTGTCACGCTCTCGCCGCCGCGCGCGACCCGCTCGTGCCCGTCGCCAGCGCGCTCGGTCGACATCGCGACCCCGAGAAGTCGCTCGGCTTCGCGGCGTCGAACTGCTGGATCGGCGAAGGCATGAACCACTTCGACCTGCTCGACCGCGCGGAGGTCTACGCGCGCGTGCGCGACGTCATCAAGCGGCCGCGGACGGCGTCTTAGCTTCTCTCGCGCGTGGCGCGGTAGAGCCATCCATTGCCGACCACACCGTGCTGTGACGGACGGGGTCGGTGCCCGCCACGGCTTCGCCTTCCCGAGCGCGGAAATCCGCGGTGACTGGCTCCCTCGACCGGCACCGAGCGGGTTCGGCGACCGTCGCAATCCAGGCGGTACCGCAGCTTCGTCTTGAAGCGCGGTTGCGAGCACCGCTGCCTACGCACTGCGTCCTCGGGGACCGGCCGCTCAAGCCGGTGTGATCTGTGACCGATGACGCCAACGAGCATTGGAGGGACCTCCTGACGTAGCCGAGGTCACAGCTTGCGAACACACGCGTCGCCAAGTGTCCTACTCGTACTATCCGCTGCGATCCTGGTCGCTGCTCGCGCTTCCGCCGAGGATCCGGTGTTCATCCCGCTCGGAGACCTTCCCGGTGGAATGGTCCACAGCGCCGCCCGCCAGGTGTCGGCAGACGGCCGCGTAGTGGTCGGCCTGAGTCGCGCGAGTACCAGCGAAATGGAAGCGTTCCGCTGGGACGCCGTGAACGGCATGATCGGGCTCGGCGACCTACCGGGCGGCGCCTTCTCGAGCGACGCGACGGGAGTCTCAGCCGATGGCTCGGTCGTCGTCGGAACGAGCATGTCAGGCAGCGGCGCGCCGCAGGCGTTTCGCTTCGACCCGGTCAGCGGAATGGTCGGCCTTGGCGATCTTCCCGGTGGCGTCTTCGGGAGCGAGGCGCTGGCCGTCTCGCTGAATGGCGCGGTCGTGGTCGGCTGGAGCCGCTCGACCCTCGGTATCGAGGCCTTCCGATGGACCCAAGCCGGCGGCATGACACCTCTCGGTGACCTGCCGGGCGGCACCTTCCAGAGCAAGGCGAACGCGGTCTCCTCGGACGGCTCCGTCGTGGTCGGCACGGGCCGCGTGTCGCAGGGCAGTCTCGCTTTCGTCTGGACGTCCGCAGGCGCGATGGTGTCCCTGGGCGAGCTGGCCGGCGGCACGATCAACAGTGAAGGGCTCGGCGTTTCGGCCGACGGCGTGACTGCGGTCGGAGCGAGCGATTCGAGCCTGGGCCTCCAGGCGTTCCGTACGAGCGCGCTGGGAATGGCGGGGATCGGTGATCTCGTGGGCGGCACGTTCTCGAGCCGCGCGCTGGCCGCGTCGAGCGACGGCTCGATCGTGGTCGGCTCGGGCACGAGCGGGCTCGGTCGCGAGGCCTTCGTCTGGGAGGCCGCAACGGGAGTGCGCGCGATCGCGGCGCTGCTCGAGCAGCGCGGCCTCGATCTGACGGGCTGGAAGCTGACGGAAGCCACCGGCATATCGGCGGACGGCCGCATCGTGGCGGGCACCGGTGTGAACCCGGCGGGGGACACAGAGGCGTGGCTCGCCGTGCTTGGCGACGACATCATCGATGAGGATGGCGACGGCGTCCTCGACGCCAACGATGTCTGCCCGAGCGTCGCCGACCCAGACCAATCCGACCTCGACGCGGACGGCATGGGCAACGCCTGCGATCCGGACGACGACGCGGACGGCGTGGACGATGTCGCCGACAACTGCGCGGCGGCGATGAACGCCGATCAACTCGACTTCGACGCCGACGGCAGCGGCGACGTCTGTGACTCCGACGACGACGCGGACGCGGTGGCCGACGGCGACGACAACTGCATGTGGGTTGCGAACGGGGACCAGGCCGACGCGGAAGGCGACGGGATCGGCGACGTGTGCGACCTCGACGACGACAACGATGACGTCACGGACGGCGTGGACAACTGCGCCGTGGTCGTGAACGCGGACCAGGCCGATGCCGACGGTGACGGAATGGGCGACGTCTGCGATGCCGACCTGGACGGCGACGGCGTGGAGAATTCCGCGGACAACTGCGCGTCCGCCGCCAACCCTCCGCAGATCGACATCGACTTGGACGGGCTGGGCGACGTGTGCGACGCGGACATCGACGGCGACGCGGCCGCGAACGAGGTCGACAACTGCGTGCAGGTCTACAACCCGGATCAGGAGGACCTAGAGGCCGACGGTCTCGGCGACGTCTGCGATCCGGACGACGACGGCGACGCCGTGCCGGATGACACCGACAACTGTCCGCTGGCGATGAATGCGGCGCAGCTCGATCTCGACGGCGACGAGCTGGGCGACGTGTGCGATGCGGACTCCGACGGGGACGGCGTCGCCGACACCGAGGACGCCTGTGCGCAGACGGACTCGGACGACCTTGTCGCTCCGGATGGCTGCTCGCTCGAGCAGCGCTGTCCGTGCGACGGCCCGGCGCAGCAGAGTCGCGCATGGGGCAAGCACGGCCGCTACGTCTCGTGCATGTTCAACGCCGCGAGCGAGTTCGTCGAGCTCGGCTTGCTCCAGAAACAGAGCGCGCGTTGGGTGGTGTCGGAGGCGGCTCGTTCGACTTGTGGGTGGCGACCGCCTCGTCCACACGTGCACGACCGCCGCTGCGATCGAAGCCATGGCCACGGTCAGCCGCGCCATGGCTTCCTTCAACCACGACGATCGTCCTGGCGGTAGCCCCGGGCTGGCACCGGCGTCGTTTGTGATAGTGTCGCCGCAGAGCGGCCGACGTGGTCCGTAACCGTTCGGCCGCCCCAACGCGGAGGCTAGAGATGCACGTCGGCGCGGCGGTGATCTTCCAGGGGCAGGGCAGCGGACGGACCGATCGGAACGTCTACCGCAACGAGCTTCGCTTGGCGGACCTCGCCGAGCCGCTCGGGTTCGAATCGCTGTGGGGCGTCGAACACCACTTCACCGACTACACCATGTGCCCCGACGTGCTCACGTACCTGGCGTACATGGCGGGCCGCACCGAGCGCATCCAGCTCGGTTCGATGGTGGTGGTGTTGCCGTGGCACGACCCGGTGCGCGTCGCCGAGCAGGTGATCATGCTCGACCACATGTCGAACGGGCGCTTCGTGCTCGGCATGGGGCGCGGGCTGGGACGCGTCGAGTTCGGCGGCTTCGGCGTGAACCAGGAAGAGAGTCGCGAGCGCTTCGTCGAAGCCTCGCAGATCATCCTCGAAGGACTCGAGAACGGCAGCGTCGAGTTCGCGGGCAAGTACTACCAGCAGGCGAAGCGCGAGCTGCGGCCGCGTCCGTTCAAGTCGTTCCGCGGTCGAACCTACGCGGCCGCGGTCTCGCCGGAGTCGTCGCAGATCATGGCGAAGCTCGGCATCGGTCTGCTGATCATTCCGCAGAAGCCGTGGGAGATGGTGTTGCAGGAGCTCGCCGACTACCGGCGCATCTTCGCGCAGGTGAACGGCACCGACGCGCCGCCGCCGATCGTCGCGGGCTGGACGTTTTGCGACGAGGACGCGGGCCGCGCCGAGGAGCTCGGCCGCAAGTACATCGCCGAGTACTGGCGCTCGGTCGTCCGGCACTACGAGCTGGTCGGGGATCACCTGACGAAGATGAAGGGCTATGAGGCGTACAAGGACATGCAGGAGAGCGCCTCCGCGCCGGGCGGCGTCGACGCGATGATCGAGTTCTTCCTCGGCCTGCAGGTCTACGGCACGCCCGAGCAGTGCTGCGAGAAGATCCTCGCGACGCAGAACAAGACGGGCGCCGAGGCGTTCGTCGGCGTGTTCAGCTACGGCGGCATGCCCTACGACATCGCCGAGCACAGCATGCAGACGTTCGCGCGCGAAGCGCTGCCGGAGCTGCAGCGCGTCGTTCCGCCCGAGGATCAGCTGATCGCGCGCGCCGGTGCGGGGGAAGCGGCGGATCCCGCGGCCTTCCGACTGATGGTGGTCGCGACCTGAGCCCCGACCGACTCGGCCCGCCTACAGGCCGCCCATCTGCCCGGGCACGTGGTTCGAGCAGTGGAAGTGCACCATGCGCCAGTCGCCGCCCTGGCGCTGCCAGATCTCGGTGCAGCGCGCGTCCTGCGCGACTTTGCCCATCGCGCCGAAGTCCGCGCGGAAGTCGAGCGCGTACACGACCCAGGCCGCGTCGCCCGACACCGTGATGCGTTGCTCGCTCACCTTGCATTCGGCCTTGCGGCCCGAGGCGACGCCGGACAGGAACTGCCAGAGCTCGCTGATGTGATCGACGCCGACGTAGTTGCTCTGGTTCAGGTTGAACCAGGTGAGCGCGTCGGCGCCGGGCGCCATGTGTGCGCGCAGGAACGCGACGTCGCCCGTCGTGTTCGCTTCGACGAAGCCGGCGTGCAGCTCGCGAATGCGTTTCTCGTCGTCGGTCATGCTGTCCTCCGGAGCTCGCCGCGCGCGCGTCCCAACTCGGCCACGATCGCCGGCAGCTCGTCGGGCGCGGCGAAGATCCCCACCGCGAGCTCGTCGATCCCCGTCTCGGCGTAGCGCGCGAGCGACTCGGTTAGTCCGTCGGGCGTCGAGACCAAGGCGATCTCGTCGATCGCCTCGGGCGTGAACAGCTTCGCGAGCGCGAACGGCCCACCGCGCGCGGCCGCGGCGGTCACCTCGCCGGGCGCGAACACGCCCCGCGTCAGGTGTTCGACCATCGAGGGCTCGCCCATCGCGAGCAGCGGTACGACCATTGCGCGCGCGGCGACCAGGTCCTTCGCGATTACCGCGAGCGACAGAGCGGTGATGCGGAAGCCCGCGCGCGGCTTGCCCTGCGCTTCGAGCGAGCGGCCGATCGTCGCGACCGTGTCGCGCAGGTACGCGCGCGATGCGCCCACGCTGAGCGAGACGCCGTCGGCGATGCGCGCGGCCGTCTCGATCATCTTGGGTCGCACCGCCATCACGTCGATCGCCGGCGCGGGCGCGAGCGGCGACAGCTTGAAGCCGCGGAACGCGTAGTCGGGATACTCGACGTTCATGTCGCTGCCCGCGAGCGCCTCGCGCAGTGCGCGCACGAACGTCGCCGTCGAACGCGCCGGCGCGTGAACGGGCTTGCCGAGCTTGGCGACCAGCGACGGATCGCCGGTTCCGACCTGCACGCGAATTCGCCCGGGCGCGAGCTCGCACAGCGACGCGATCTCCATGGCCAGCATGCCCGGATGGCGGCTCGCGGGCGAGAAGCCGACCAGGCCGATCTCGAGCCGCTCGGTCTCGCGCAGGTAGAGCAGGCTCGGCGCGATCGCGTCGTGGAAGCCGATGTGCTCGGCCGACCAGACCCCGTCGAGCCCGTGCCGCTCGGCCGCGTGGACGGCGGTCAGGGTCGAGGCGATCGGGGCGAAGCCGGTGAAGACGAGCGAGACGCGCATTTCCGGAGAGTCTCTCACGATCGAGCAGACAGCGCACCGTGGGAACAGAGCGCGAAGACGCGCCACGAGTCGAGCTGAAACCCGCAGCGGTATCCCTAGGAAATCTCCATCGCTCTCGCCCATGTACGGAGGAACTCTGATCGGTGTTGGCAGGGAGGGATCTTCGATGAGGCGACCAGCTCGCTTTGCGTCCTTGCTTCTCGGATCCGCTCGCTGACGCTCGAGTTCGGCTCGAACACGATCGCGGGCAGCACGCTCGCGGGCGACCTCGACCATCTGACCATCCACGTGCCCGTTCACGGCGAGCGGCACCGACGTCGCGAACCTGCTCGGCTGGGCGCATCCGAGTCTGCCGTTGGGCCAGGACTTCCTGGCGATCATGGGCACCGGCCCGGGCGCGATCGGTTTCATCGGCGCGCTGCCGGCGGGTGACTACACGCTCTGGATCCAGCAGACCGGCCCGCAGCTCGTCGAGTACGCGTTCGATGCAGAGGTCACGCTGCCCGAACCCGGCTCGCTCACGCTCGTCGCGCTCGTCGCCGCGCGCACGCTGAGCCGCGGCCGAGATCGTCTGGCGTGCCACCACATCGACGGTGGTGCGCGCGATTCTACAATCGCGATCGGGACGGGTAATTTGAGCCGAGGCCCGTGTAGGGCCTACAAATCGACTCGTGTGCGCGCGCCGACGAGCGCGCAGCGGACTCGGCGCACGCCGAGCGCGCGTCGGCACGCGCGTTGCTCCCCTGCTCAACGCCCGATCGCTTGCGCCGCCGAGTCATTGACTCGGCGGCGTCGAGCATTTCGTGCACGTGGAGCTACGAGCGCATGCAGCGACCTGACGCACCGAGATGGATCTCCTGGATCGGCGTCGCGCTGATCGGCCTCGCGAGCAGCGGCGCTTCGGCGAAGGAGCCGCGCTGGCTCCAAGTCGACGTCACCGCCTACAACGCGACGGTCGCGCAGACGGACGAGGAGCCGTGGGTCGCCGCCTGGGGCAACGAGCTGCGGCCGGGCATGCGAGCGATCGCGGTCTCGCGGGACCTGCTCGCGATGGGTCTCGACAACGGCGCTCGCGTCGAGATCGACGGGCTTCCGGGCGAGTACGTCGTGCTCGACAAGACGCACCGACGCTGGTCCCGCCGCGTCGACTTGTTCATGGGCGCGGACGTTCGCCGGGCGCTCCAGTGGGGCAAGCGGAAGATGCGGATCCGCTGCGTCGATTCGTGTCCGTAGCGCGAGCGACGTTCGGCGGCCGGTCAGGCGGCGTCGCGCGTCGTGTGCGAAGCTCGCGGGCATGAAGCGAATCGCGCTCGCCTTGTCCGGCTGTCTTGCCTTCGCAGCGCTCGTCGGCGCGGAGCCGCCGGTCTCGGCCGCGTCGACCGCTGCCGCGCAGGTCGTGGCCGCGCCCGACCGCAGCGAAGCGGATCGCGCGCTCGACGCCGGTCGCTTCCCTGCCGAGACGCTCGCATTCTTCGAGATCCGGCCCGGCATGCGCGTGGCGGAGCTCGGCGCGGGCGGGGGCTACACCACGGAGCTGTTGGCGCGCATGGTCGGTCCGACCGGCCGCGTGTACGGCCAGAACCCGAAGTTCATTCTCGAGCGCTTCGCCGAGAAGCCGTGGAGCGAGCGGCTCGCGAAGCCCGTGAACGCGCAGGTCGCGCGCGTCGATCGCGAGTTCGACGACCCGCTGCCGCCCGAGGCCGTGGACCTGGACGCGGTGCTGATCGTGCTCTTCTACCACGACACCGTCTGGCTCGAGACCGATCGCGCGCGCATGAACGCGTCGGTGTTCGCGGCGCTCAAAAAAGGCGGCGTGTACGGTGTGATCGACCACAGCGCGCGCCAGGGCACCGGCGCGAGCGACGCGAAGACGCTGCACCGGATCGAGGAGAGCGTGTTGGTCGCCGAGATCGAGAAGGCCGGCTTCGTGCTCGACGCGGCTGCCGAGTTCATGCGCAATCCCGCCGATCCGCGCGACTGGAACGCGTCGCCGACGGCGGCGGGCGAGAAGCGCGGCACCGCCGATCGCTTCGTGCTGCGATTCCGCAAGCCGTGAGCGCGGAACCCGCGACTCCCGCGCCTGCGCGCGGGTGGCGTCACGTTGTGGTTCGTACGCACCTGCGTGTACCCAGCCGACTTCGAGCCGGTCGAGCTCTCGCACTCGGAGCGCCGCGAGCCCGGCTCCAAGCTGTGCGCGCTCGGCATCGATCCCGAGGCCGTGCTGCCCAGCGCGGCGCCGGATTCGTTCGACAAGCACGGCCGGCTGATCCCTGAGAAATGCGCCGAGGACCCGAGCCGGCGCGAGATCGAGATCCGCGCCGGTGAGCTGCTCGTGAACCTCAGGGAGTAGGCGGTTTCTCGAGCTGCCACGATCCGACGTCGATCCAGCGCTCGTGCTTCCAGCCGACCCGGCGCAGGTGCCCGACCTTGTCGAAGCCGAGCGACTCGTGCAGGCGCACGCTCGCATCGTTGGGCAGCGCGATCGCGCCGATCAGGCTCGTGTAGCCGAGCGCGAAGGTGCGCTCGATCAGAGCGCGGTAGAGCGGCTTGCCGAGTCCCTGGCCCTGCAGGCCGTTGCGCAGGTAGATGGTCGACTCGGTCACGAAGCGGTACGCGGTGCGCTCGCGGAAGCGGCCCGCGTAGGCGTAGCCGAGGAGTTCGGCGCCGCGCGCGTGCACCAGCCACTCGTGCTTCGCGAGCGTGGCCTCGATGCGCTGCGCCATCTCGGCGTCCGAGACGGGATCGACCTCGAAGGTGATCACGGTGTTCTCGACGTACCAATTATAGATTTGCGCGATCTCGGCGGCGTCGGCGGGCGTTGCGCGGCGGATTCCGTCCACGCCTGGAGAGTACGCGATCGCGTAGACTGCCGACCATGAGTCACGAACCCCGTCCCCGTTTCGGCGCCACCGGCATCGGTGTCGCGGATCTCGCGCGCTCGGTCGGCTTCTACACCAGCGTGTTCGGCATGAAGAAGCTGATGAGGTTCAAGCTGCCGCACATGAACGAAGTGGTGCTCGGCTTCGACGGCGCGGCGGGCGGCGCGCTCGTGCTCATGCAGTACACGGACGGATCCGTGCACGACTACGCAAACACTGGCGCGAAGCTCGTCTTCTACGTGCCCGACCCGCGCGCGCTCGCCAAGCGCATTCGCGAAGCCGGGCTGCCGATCGAGCGCGAGCCCGAGCCGATCCCCGAGTTCGCCAACGCCATCGTCGGCTTCGCGCGCGACCCCGACGGCTACCGGATCGAGATCCTCGAGGCGCAGCCCGGCGCGGCTCAGCCGTAAACGAACTCACTCCCGTCGAGGGCGATCGCCGGGATCTCCTCCTTCTCGCGCCAGTAGTCCTGCGTGTGCTGCCACTCGGGCTTGTCTCCGCGCTTGGGCAGGAGGTGCATGGAGCGCATCAGGTAGCCGGGATTGAAGTTGCTCGGGTCGATCCAGTCGAGCAGCGGCATGTCCTTGTCCTCGGGTCGCAGCGCGACCTCCACCCGCTTCACGCCCTTGGCCTTCATGTGGTTGAGCAGGCGGCACACGAAGTCGGAGAGCAGATCCGCGCGCAGCGTCCAGCTCGCGCGGAAGTAGCCGAATACCCAGAGCAGGTTCGGCACGCCGGTGAACATCATCCCGCGGTACGTGGCGGTGTCGTGCAGGTCGAGCTTCTTGCCGTCGATCGTGAAGACGATGTCGCCGAGCACGCTGATGTGGAAGCCGGTGGCCGTGACGATGATGTCGGCGGCGAGTTCCCGCCCAGATTTCAGCAGCACGCCCTTCTCGGTGAAGCGGTCGATCTCGTCGGTGACCATCGAGGCCTTGCCGGCCTGAATGCCCTTGAACAGATCGCCGTCGGGCACGTACGCCAGCCGCTGCTGCCACGGCCGGTACTCCGGCGTGAAGTGCTCCTTGACCTGCTCCTCGGGCAGGTACGCGCGCACTCCGGCGAGCAGCAGCTCGCGCGCCGCGTCGCTCTGGTCGAGGCACAGGCGGGTCATGAGCTGCTGATCGTGCAGGATCTTGCGGCGCACGATCTCGTGGACCCAGGTCTCGTCGATGTCGAGCTCGCGCAGCGTGTCGGCGAGCTCGTTCTTGTTCGGCGCGGGATAGAAGTACGTCGGCGAGCGCTGCAACACCGTGGTGTGTTTGGTCTCGGCCGCGATTGCAGGCACGACCGTGGCCGTGGTCGCGCCCGAGCCGATCACGAGCACTTCCTTGTCCTTGTAGTCGAGGTCCTTCGGCCAGGTCTGCGGATGGACGATCAGGCCCTTGAAGAGCTGCATGTCCTTCCACTCGGGCGTGTAGCCCTTGTCGTGCTTGTAGTAGCCCTGGCACATCCACAGGAAGCGGGTGGTGAAGCGGAGATTCTCGCCCGTGTCGGTGCGCGTGGCGTCGACCGTCCACAGATCGTCCGCGCTCGACCACGACGCCGAGCGGATCTGGTGCTTGTAGCGGATGTGCTTGGCGAGATCGTTCTCGGAGATCACCTCGCCCATGTACTTGAGGATCTCCTCCGCCGTCGCGACGGGCGGGCCGATCCACGGCTTGAAGCGGTAGCCGAACGTGTACAGGTCGCTGTCGGAGCGGATGCCCGGGTACTTGTGCGTGAGCCAGGTGCCGCCGAAACCCTCGAGCGCGTCGAGCACGACGAACTTCGTGCCCGGACACTGCTGGGTCAGGTGGTAGGCACCGCCGATTCCGGAGATGCCGGCCCCGACGATCAGGACATCGAAGTGCTCGGTTTTCTGCATGGAGGTCCCTTTCCGCTGTGGCTCTGCGCCAGCCCGATGCACGGGCCGTGCCTTGCGACCAAGCGCGTTGGAACGCGCGCCCCGGGGCCCCGAGCAACACTCGCGCGCCACACCGTGGGGCCGTTCGTCGCAGCCATCCGGTATGCTCGCGCGTGGAGGCTCCATCGATGATCCGCCTGAACTTCCCCCTGCGGCGGCTGCCGAGCATGTCGCGCGCGGACTTCCAGACGTACTGGCGCGAGCAGCACGGGCCGCTGGTGGCCAGCTTCGCGCGCACGCTTCGCATCCGCCGCTACGTGCAGTCGCACACGGTCGACGATCCGCTCTACGACGGCCTGCGCTCCGCGCGCACGGGCATGCACGAGCCGTTCGACGGCATCGCGAGCCTGTGGTGGGATTCGCGCGAGGATCTGCTCGCGGGCATGACCGACGACCAGGCGCGCAGTGCCGGTGCAAAACTGCTCGAAGACGAACGGCGTTTCATCGACCTGCCGCGCTCGCCGCTCTGGGTCGGCCAAGAGGTCCCGCAGATCAATCCGATGGGCGAGAACTCGATCGTCGCCTGGCCGCAGAGCTCGTGGATCAAGTTCTGCTACCTGCTGCAGCCCAAGCCGGGCATGACCCAGGCCGCCTGTCACCGGACCTGGAACATGGAGCACGGCTACCTGCTCCGGCGCCACAGTCAGGCCACGCGTTTCGCCCGCTACATCCAGACCCACACCCTCGACGACGAGCTGAACGACGCGTTCCGACAGACGCGCGGCGGTCCGCCGGCCTATGCGGGGCTCACCGAGGCTTGGTTCGACCGCTACGACCTGGTGAAGATCTTCGGCGACCCCGAAAGCGAAGGCGCGCGCGGCTTCAACCTGTTCCTCGAGGACGAGAAGCGCTTCATCGACTTCTCGCGCTCGACGCTCTTCGCCGCGAAGGAGCTCGTGTTCATCGCCGAGGGCACGGGCTAGCCGGAGTTCCGCAGTCAGGTCGCGAAAGCGGAGCGCGCGTTCGTGGGCCGCCGGCAGGTGTTAGGCTTCGACACATGACCGAAGCCGCGAACAAGACGCTCGTGCTCGACTGGGTCGACGCGCTCACCAAGGGTGACGTCGAGCGGATCGTCGCGAAGTACCACCCGGACCTGGTCTACACCGTGATCGGTAGCTGGCCGCTCGCCGGCACCTTCGGACGCGAGTACATGGCGGCGAACGCGAAGGACGTGTTCGTGGTCTTCCCCGACGGGCTCGAGTTTCGCGCGCACAAGCTCGCGGCCGACGGCGACTGGGTCGCGCTCGACATGGAGTCGCGCGGCCGGCACGTGTCCGGGAAGCTTTACAACAACCGCTACACGTACTGGATCCAGATCCGCGACGGGAAATTCCTGCGGCTCGAGGAGCACCTCGATACGCAGCACGCGATCGACGTGCTGTGCACGCCGTCCGAGGGCGGCGCGGCGCTCGACTTCGCCGGGCGGCGCGCTTCACCCGACGTCGATCCGCTCGAGGTGGCGCGGCGCTTCTTCGCCGCGATCGAGCGCGGCGACATCGCGGCGGTCGGCGAGCTCTACGCGCCCGACGCGGTGATCTGGCACAACACCGATCGCACCGAGAAGACGCGTGAGCAGAACCTGGCCATGCTCGCGTGGGCCTGCGAGCACGTCGCCCGGCTCCGCTACGAGGACGTGCGGCTCGAGCCGATCCCGGGCGGCTTCGTCGAGCGCCACGTCGTGCGCGGCACCGAGAAAGCGAGCGGCCGCGAGCTGGTGCTGCCCGCGGTCGTGGTGTGCCGCGTCGAGGGCGGCCGGATCACCCGGCTCGACGAGTACTTCGACTCCGCGCAGGCGCCCGCGATGGCGTGACGCCGCTCGTCACGCCTTCCGGTCGCGACGCAGGAACGTGTAGAGCACCTGGTCGACGTGCCCGCCCGACAGGCGTTCGGCCTCGCGGATCACGCCGTCGATCCGGAAGCCGAGCCGCTCCGGTACGCGCCGGCTGCGCTCGTTCCCGACCGCCGCCGCGATCCGCACCGAGTTCAATCCCAACCCGTCGAACGCGTGCTCGACCAGCGCACGACAGCAGCCGGTGATGATGCCGCGCCCCTGCACGTCCTCGCGCAGCCAGTAGCCGATCTCGCACGAGCCATTGGCGGGGTCGATCCAGTTGAAGCCGACCGTGCCGCAGGGCACGCCGTCGTGCTCGACGACCAGGATCAGCGACTTGCCGTCCGCCGCGCCCGAGATCGCGCCGCGCAGGAACTCGCGCGTGTGTTCGGGCGTCTTGCTGCCGTCGACCCACGGTAGCCAGCGCCGCAGGTACGCGCGGCTCGCGTCGATCGCCGCGAACAGCGGCTCCGCATCCGAGAGGTGCGGCGAGCGGAGCATCGTGCGCTCGTCGACAACCAGAACCATGTTCGCGCAGCTCCGGCTCTACGCGGCCGCGGCCATGCGCTGGATGGCTTCCCAGTCGAGCACGAACGAGGTGTTGTCGTGCTCGTCCAGGAACTGCACCGCGCCGTGGTTCGTGAACAGGAATTCGGTGTCCACGGGGAAGCAGGTCGAGTCGTGGATCACGCTCACCGGCTCGAAGCCGTAGTCGCCCGGGAGCGCCGTCACGCCGCCGGCCTGCGCTCCACCGCGCAGCTCCATGCGGCCCGAGAGCATGAAGTATTCGCCCGCGGCCAGATGGCGGTGACGCGCGAAGGACGAGCCCGCCTCGCACTTGAGCAGAATCGTCCAGGTGCCGCTTTCGGGGCTGATGCGCAGAACCTTCAGCCAGATGCCCTCGCTGAACGGCGCCCACTTGAGCTCGTGGCTCGAGACGAACTGTTCGGCCTGCGGTGACTGCATGATCGCGCCCTCCAGCGGTGCCCTCGGATCATAGATCACCCGGAACCGCGTCGCGCGACTCGCGCCACGCCTGCGGCGTCTCGCCCGCCCAGCGCCGGAACGCGCGATGAAACGCGCGCGGCTCGGAGAACCCCAGCAGGTAGCTGACCTCGCCGATCGGCAGGTTCGCGGCCAGGTACGCGAACGCGCGCTCGCGCCGCACGGACTCGACCAGCGCCGACACGGACGTGCCCTCGTCGGCGAGTCGCCGCTGCAGCGTGCGCGCGCTCTGCTTCAGCACGCGCGCGAGCGACGCGAGCGTGAGTTCGCCGTCGCAGAGCCGCTCCGCGATCGCGAGCCGCGCGTCGCCGGCGACCGAACGCGTGGCGACGCGCGAATCGAGCTGCTCCACGTAGCCCTCGAAGAAGCGCGAGAGCGCCGCGTCCGCGCTCGCCATCGGCCGCTCGAGCACGGCCGCGGGAAAGCTCCAGCGATTCTCGGCCGCACCGAAGCGCGGCACGCGCCCGAACACGCGCAGATACACGTCGTCCGCGCCGCAAGCTGCGTGGCGCACGTCGAGCTCGAGGATCGGCACCGGCGCGCCCGTCATCCTGCCGGCCATCACCAGGAAATCGAAGGCGTACATCTCGCAGGCGTGCGCGTGCGCGGGGCGCGCCGGGCCCCACGGCTCGAAGCGCACGGTCGCGCGCTCGCCGGCGCGTTCGAGCGTGAGCCGCTCGCCTTCGTTCAACACGCGGTAGTAGCGCAGGATGCGCGCGATCGATTCGCCGAGCGTCGCGCTCGTCATCGCCAGGAACCCGACCGCACCGATCGCGTCCGGTGTCACTCCGTCGATGTAGGAGAGCCCGAAGTGCGCGTCGCGCGTGAGCTCCGCTCCGGCTTCGATCACGTTGTAGTAGCAGCGCAGCGGAATGCGCGCGTCGGGATCGCGCAGCGAGAGCCCGCGCAGATCGGCGCGGCGCAGCAGCTCCGCCTCGTCCGCGCCGCGCGAGAGCGCGTACTCGAAGACGTGGCGGGCGCCGAGCGCGAAGCCCGTCGGCTCCATCAGGAGATGAGCGCCGCCTCGGCCTCGGCGACGACGCGATCGAAGTGATGCTCGAGGGCGGCGTTCACGCCGCGGCAGCCGTCCACCACCGAGCGCGCCCAGGCGATGTACTCGCGCCGCCGCTCGAGCGACCAGTCGGCGGGCGGCGCCGCGCCGATCTCGCGCACGTTCGAGATCTTGTCGGCGAGCTTCAGCTGCTTGGCGTCGCGCGAGAGGTGCGGCGCGTGTTCTTTCTGCAGCCGCTTGCGCTCCGCCTTCGCCAGGCGCTTGTCGTCGGTCACTTCGCTGACCAAATCGCGCACGCGCGCTCCGAACTCGCGCTCGAGCTCCGCGGGCGTCGTCTCGGTGTCCTCGACGGTGTCGTGCAGGATCGCGGCCGCGAGCAGCTCCACGTCGCGCACGCCGCCGACCCGCGCGAGCAGCTCGGCGACTTCGATCGGGTGGTTGATGTACGGCGAGCCGCCGACGCCCTTGCGCGTCTGCGAGCGGTGCTTCTCGGCCGCGAGCCGGAGCGCCGCGAGCAGCGGCCCGAGCGCGTCGAGGCTCGCGTCCATCTCAGGCCTTCGCGCTCGGCCGCGCGGACATCGCCGCGTGCCAGCGCGCGACGTTCGCGAGCGAAGGGTCCGGGCGGATCTCCACCATGGTCGCGAAGTCGATCGTGCACAGCGCGGAGATGTCGGCCACCGAGATGCGATCGCCCGCGATGAACGCGCGCGTGGCGAGCTCGCGATCGAGCAGCGCGAGGAAATCCGCGGCGCGCTTGCGGTTGGGCTCTACGTTCTCGGGGATCTGCTGCACGATCTTCGCAGTCAGCGGCGAGCCGTGGCCCCAGACCATGCCGACCGAGTTCAGCAGCACGAGCTCGACGCGCCGGTTCCACATCTCGACCAGCGCCTGCTCGCGCGCGTCCTTCCCGAACAGCGGCGGCTCGGGGTGCAGAACCTCGAAGTAGCGGCAGATCGCGACCGACTCGGCGATGCAGGTGCCGTCGTCGAGCTCGAGCACGGGGATGCCGCCGAGCGGGTTCTTGGCCAGGAACGGCGGTTGTCGATTCGCGCGCTGGAAGATGTCGATCTGTTCGAACGGCACCGAGACGCCCTTCTCGGCCAGGAAGACGCGCACGCGACGCGGATTCGGGGCTTGTTTGAAATCGTAGATCTTCATTCGCACAGCATACTCCGAACGATTGCGCCCGAGCGTGGCGTGGAGCGTCCATCGAATCGGCGCGTGCGGTCACTGCGCGCCCAGGGCTGGCGGCGTATCTCTGCCCGGATGCTGATCGCAATCTCGCTCGTGGTGGTCGTGGCCGGCCTGGGGGTCTGGGCGCTGGTGTTCTACGACAACGGACAGGGCGGCTTCGAGCGCCTGCCCGCGCCCGCGCGCGCGGACGAGGAGTTCGCCGACGGGTCTCTGCGCACGGTCTGGTTCCGGGCCGTCGACGGCGCGCGACTCGAGGGCTGGCTGTTCCTACCGCGCACGGTGTCGCCCGCGCTGGTGGTGATGGCACCCGGACTCACCGGCACCAAGGAAGGACACCTCGAGCCGTTCGCGCGCCGCTTCCTGCGCGCGGGCTTCGCGGTGCTGATCTTCGACTTCCGCACGCTCGGCGGTTCGGAGGGCGAGCCGCGGCACTGGATCGACCCGGAGCGCCAGCTCGAAGACTGGCACGCCGCGCTCGCGTTCGTGCGCGCGGAGCTCGCGCCCGCGCGCCTGATCGACGCGACACGGATCGCGCTGTGGGGCTCGAGCTTCTCGGGCGGCACCGCGCTCGTCGCCGCCGCGCAAGATTCGGCGGTGACGGCTGTGATCGCGCAGTGTCCGTACCTCGCGACGCCGCCGTCGCAGCAGCCCTCCCGATGGGCGATGGCGCGCTTCGTGGTCTGGACCGTGCTCGATTCATTGCGCGCGAGCCTGGGACTGCGGCCCGTCTACGTCGCCGCCTTCGGCCGCCCGGGCGAGCTCGTCTTCGCCAAGAGCCGCGAGAACCCGTCGGTTCACGACTTCGGCCCGTCGGACGGGCACGCCTTCTGGCGCAGCATGCCCGACCCATTGCGCGGCGGCTGGCAGAACAAGCTGCTGGCGCGCGTGTTCGCGGCGCTCGATCGCGTGACGCCGATGGATCACGTCGAGGGCATCCACTGTCCGGTGTACCTCGTCGCGGGCGCGCACGACGACATGGTTCCCGCCGAGCTCGTGCGCTCGGCGTACGAACGCCTGCCGAGCGCCGCGAAGCAGCTCGACGTCCACGACTGCGGCCACTTCGACTTGTACGTCGGCGACGTGTTCGAGGAGAACGCGGAGCGACAGGCGAAGTTCCTGGCGGGAGCGCTTGCCGTGTCCGAGGCGCCTACGGCTTGAGCAGCGCGTTCTCGAGCAGGAACTCGCGCAGCGCCGTCCACGGTCGCGGACAATCGTTGTGTCCGCAGTCGGGCTCGAGCCGCAGCCGCGAGCCGGGAAGCGCCGCGTGCAGCCGGCGCGCGTGCTCGACCGGAATCAGCGAGTCGCGCTCACCGTGCACGATCAGCACCGGTCCCTCGAACGTTGCCAGCGCCTCGAGATTGTCGAACGGGTCGCGCACCAGGAACGCGGGCAGGCCGAGCGCTCGCGCCAGGCTGCGCACGCTCGTGAAGCTGGATTCGAGCACCAACGCCGCGAGCGCTCGCTCGCGCGAGAGCGCAGACACCGCGCCGCCGCCGAGCGAGCGGCCCCAGCCCACCACGCGCGCGGCGTCGACACCGGGGCGTGTCAGCGCCCAGTCGTAGGCCGCGACCATCGCCGCGCCCACGCTCGCCTGCGACGGAACGCCCGACGATCGCCCGTAGCCCGGGTATTCCACGAGCAGCACATGCGCGCCCCAGGCGCGTGGCTTCTCGAATTCATCGAGCCAGTCGTCGATCCGCTCGCCGTTTCCGTGTGCGA
The DNA here is from genome assembly GCA_031396695.1 of Deltaproteobacteria bacterium. GTDB lineage: Bacteria > Myxococcota_A > UBA9160 > SZUA-336 > SZUA-336 > VGRW01. Next base: position 2,370 of record JANNLG010000227.1, on the reverse strand, counting down.
ACACGAGCAGCGGCCCGGTCGCCGCCGGTCCGCCGCGGGCCGCGAGCAACCACGCTTCGCTGCGCGCGGCGCCGAGCTCGAGCCAGACGCGTTCGCCGCCGTGCGCCGCCAGATCGGGTTCCGGTCCGCGTGCGCCCGGCGCCGGAAAGACCACCGCGCGCTGCACGCGAAACAGCGCCGCCACGATTGCGACGCCCGCGACCGCGAGCACGACCAGCGCCACCAACACAAAGCGCGACGCCGTCACTCCAGGCTGTAGTCGACGGTCGACACGACGCGCACCGTCTTGGCGAGCTGTCCCTCTTCGGTGATGCCCTGCGCGCGGTCGCGCGGCAGGATCTCGAACATGCCCTGATTCGCGCGCCGGATGCCGCCGATCCGGCTGCCCGAATCGCGCGCGAATTGTTCGGCCGCCTCGCGCGCGCGGCCGGTCGCCTCGGCGATCATCTCCGGCTTCAACGCGCTCAAGCGCGTGAAGATGAACGTGGGCCCGCCGCCGCCGTACTCGCCGCCCGACGACAGCACCACGCCCGCCGCGACCAGCTCGCCGACTTTCGCGCTGGCCGCGAACACCTTGGCCGGCTCGGCCGAACGCACGACCAGCGTCTGGTTGATCACGAAGCGATTGCCGCCGTCACCGGAGCGGTACTGGTTCGCCTGCGCGTCGGTGACCGAGAAGCCGCTCACCTGCGCGCCCGTGGTGTCGATCTGATGCTTGGCCAGGAACGCGCGGATCTGCGCCATGGCCGTTTCGATCTGCGCGTGCGCGCGCGCCAGGTCGTTGTCGGAGGCGACCACGCGCAGCGGCCAGATCGCCACGTCCGCCTCGACGTCGCGCTCGGAGATGCCCTTCACCGTCACGAAACGGTCGGCGCTGCGCGCGACCAGAAATCCCTGCGCGACGAAGTAGCCCGCGAGCGCGAGGCCCGCGGCGAGGATCAGGGCGACGGCCAGATCTCTGACGGTGGTCATCCCGTTCAGTCCGCGCCGCCGTCCAGGCTCACCGACAGATCGCGCAAGAGGCCGTCGTGCAGATCGTAGACCCAGCCGTGCACGGCCAGGGTCTGTCCGCGATTCCAGGCGTCGAGCACGGTCCCGATTCGGCCCACGGCGCGCACCTGCGCCATCACGTTCAGCTCGCACAGGCGTCGCGCGCGCGCGGCCTCGTCGGGCAGCGACTTCAGCTCGTCCTCGTGGGCGCGCCGCACCGCGCGGATGTGCTGCAGCCAGCTCTCGAGCGGGAGCTCGAGCGGCGGACCGAAGGCCGCCGCCACGCCGCCGCAGCCGTAGTGCCCGCACACGATGATGTGCTTGATGCGCAACACGTCGACCGCGTACTGAACCACCGACAGGCAGTTCGTGTCGTCGGGCGCGACCACGTTGCCGACGTTGCGGTGCACGAACATCTCGCCCGGCGCGAGCCCGACGATCTGGTTCGCCGGAACGCGGCTGTCGGCGCAGCCGATCCACAAGTGATCGGGCGCCTGCAGGTCGCAGAGCCGCTCGAAGAACTTCGGGTCCTCGGCGACTCGGTCCGCCGCCCACTTCCGGTTGCTCTCGAACAGGCGCGGAAGGAAGCGCATCACGACACCTGCGTGAAGTCGTCGAGCTTCGGGCGGCGCGTCTTCCACCAGTACTTCACGGTGAAGCTCGACCAGTTGTTCGTCACCTTGCCCGCTGCTGTCTTGTACCAGCTCTTGCAGCCGGCGGCCCAGGCGGTGTGCGAGAGATCGCGCTGCAGCTCGGCGTTGTAACGCTCCTGAACGTCCGGCTTCACGTCCAGATAGCGCAGGCCGCGCTGCGCGAGCGCCTGGATGCACTGTACGGTGTAGCGCACCTGCGCTTCGATCATGAAGATGATCGAGTTGTGGCCCAGGTTCGTGTTCGGGCCGTACATGATGAAGAAGTTCGGGAAGCCCGAGACGGTGATGCCGAGGTGCGCCTCCGCGCCGGGCCGCCAGACCTCCTCGAGCTTCTTGCCGTCGACGCCCTCGATCTGCACGGGCGAAAGGAACGACGTGGCCGAGAAGCCGGTCGCGAGGATGATCGTGTCGACCGGGTGCGAGACGCCGTCCCGTGTCTCGATCGCGTCGCGCGTGATGCGCGCGATCTCGCTGCATTCGACCGCGACGTTCGGACGCGCGAGCGCGGGGTAGAAATCGTCGTCGATCAGGATGCGCTTGCAGCCGACGCGGTAGTCCGGCGTCAGCGCCGCGCGCAGCTTCGGGTCGGGGATCTGCTGGTCGAGCCACATCCGCGCGCCCTTCTCGAAGAGCTTCGCGATCCGGCCTTCACCGCCGAACGCCAGGAAGTTCTTCTCGAGCTGCCAGTAGAAGAACCAGCGATACAGGCGTTGCAGCGCCGGCACCG
>JANNLG010000211.1:0-26163 GCA_031396695.1 Deltaproteobacteria bacterium | reverse complement strand
TGACTCGCGAGTGTCTCGAGCTGGAGACCCGCGCCCTCGAGCAGCGTGCGCAGCTCGCGCAGCTTGCCCTCGTTGCGGGTGGCGACGAGCAGGCGGCGGGCGCTCAAGCGCCGAGCACTCTCGACTGGATGCGCGCGAGCTCGCCGATGCCCTGCTCGGCCAGGTCGAGCATGCGGTCGAGCAGCTTGCGGTCGAAGGTGCCGCTCTCGCCCGTGCCCTGGACCTCGACCAGGCGCCCGCTGCCGAGCTGCACGATGTTCATGTCGACCTCGGCGCGCGAGTCCTCGGCGTAGGGAAGGTCGAGCAGGATCTCGCCGCCGACGATGCCGACCGAGACCGCCGCCACAGAATCGTGTAGCGGGACGGACTTCAACATGCCGACCTCGACCATGCGGCGCAGCGCGGCGGCCAGCGCGACGTAGCCGCCGGTGATCGCGGCGGTGCGCGTGCCGCCGTCCGCCTGCAGCACGTCGCAGTCGATGAAGATCGCGCGCTCGCCGAGCGCATTCAGGTCGGTCACGGCGCGCAGAGAGCGGCCGATCAGGCGCTGGATCTCCTGCGTGCGGCCGGACACCTTGCCCTTCGAAGATTCGCGCTCGGTGCGCGTGTCGGTCGCGCCGGGCAGCATCGAGTACTCGCCGGTGACCCAGCCGCGGCCCGAGCCGCGCAGCCAGGCGGGCACGGACTTCTCGATCGTGGCGGTGCACAGCACGATCGTGCGGCCCTGCCGGATCAACGCGCTGCCGGTCGGGTTCTCGGTGAAGCCGAGCTCGATCTCGACCTTGCGCAGCTCGTCGGGCGCGCGTCCGTCGAGTCGTTTCATGGCTTCTCCTCGGGGGGTGACGGCTCGATCGCGAGCCGCGCCTGCGAATTCTGCACCATCGCTTCGCCGATCGCCGCAGCCAGCGCCTTCGCGAGCGCGTCCTGGCGGTCGCGCTGTCCCATGCGCGCGGCTTCCTTCGGATTGGTGATGAAGCCGATCTCGACCAGCGCCGCGGGCATGTTCACGCCCGTCAGCACCACGAACGGGGCCTGCTTCACGCCGCGGCTCTCGCCGGGCAGTTCGGCGAGGTGGCGCTGGATCGATGCTGCGAGCGCGCTCGACTCGCGCAGGTGCTCGGTGCGGATCAGGTCGCCGAGGATCGCGCCCACCACGTCGGCGCTCTGGTCGTCCGTGCCCTCCTGCTTGAACACGTCGTTCTCGGTCATGGCCACGCGCATGGCCTCGTCGTCGCTCGCTTCCAAAGACAGGAAGTACGTCTCGGAGCCGGCGATCTGTGTATCTGGGGCCGAGTTCGCGTGGATCGAGACGAACAGCGCCGCGTGCGAGCGGTTCGCGATCTCGGTGCGCTCGGAGAGCGCGACGAACGCGTCGCTCGTGCGCGTGAGCACGACCTCGACGCCCTGCGCGCGCAACAGCTTTGCGAGCCGCTTCGAGACCGCCAGCGTAAGCTCCTTCTCGAGCACGCCGCTGGCCCCGCGCGCGCCGAGATCGGCGCCGCCGTGGCCGGGATCGATCACGACCGTCTGACCTGTTGCGGCCGCTGCGGCCGTACCGGTTGCGGCCGCTGCGGCCGCTTCGGCGGCCAACACGCGCGGTTCGAAGGCGAGCCCCGCGCACACGACCGCGCACGCGATCCGGACAGCGACACCGATTCGGATCACCCCGCGCTCTCCACCACTCGCACGCGCGAGCGCTTCGCGGACGTGGTCTTCAGCTCGGCGAACTTCCGCAGCGCCTCGAGCGTGTGCACGCCGCCCAGGCGAGCGCGCGCGAGCAGCTCGATCCACAGGTCCGCGGTCATCTCCGCGTCGCCGAGCGCCCGGTGACGCGCGCGCTCGGGAATCGACAGGTGCAGGACCAACGCATCGAGCCCGTAGCGCGGCGCGCGCACGAAGCGGCGCGCGAGCCGCACCGAGCACAGGAAATCCGGCAGCGCGGGCACGCGGCCGTGCTCGCTCCAGGCGCGCGCGAGGAAGCCGCGGTCGAAGCGCGCGTTGTGCGCGACCAGCACGTCTACGCGGTGCTCGGCCAGGAAAGCGGCGAAGGCTTCGAGCGCCTCGCCCTCGCAGGGCGCGCCCTCGAGCAGCGCGTCGTCGATACCGGTCAGCGCCGTGATCCCCGACGGCACCGGTCCGCCCACGTCGACCAGCGAGCCGAACGTGCCGAGTACGTGTTTGCCCCGCAGGGCGACCCCACCGATCTCGAGGATGCGGCAGGCGGTGGGCGAGAGACCCGTGGTCTCGAGATCGACGATCCCGAACACGGTCTCGTCGAGCGAGCGTCCGCTGCGCGCGTCGAGCTCGGCCGCGACACTCGCGCACAGCTCCGCCTCGGCCCAACGCGGCACGTCGAGCCCAGCCGGCACCCGCAGCCACGTCCGCACGTGGTCCGCGCGCGGCTGCGAGTCTTCCTCGCGATCGCTCACATTCCCCCCTTCGGTCCACCGTAGCAGCGGTCTGACCGATCCTCTACTGTGGCTTTTCATCTTCGAGTCATGATGCGCGCACCCGCTTCACTCCTTCTCGTCGGTCTGGCGCTCGTCGTGTGCGCCCGAGCACACGCGGCGGATCCGGTCACGAAGCCGAAGATGACGGCGGACAAGCCGCCCGAGCTTCTGCTCGAGATCGACTCGCCGACCAGCGGCTCGGTGATCGGCGATCCGATGGGTTCGGCCTTCGTCTCGGGCAAGGCGCTCGCGCTGTTCGGCGAGTACCAGACCTTCGACGTCATCTTCGTGGTCGACACCTCCGACAGCACCGCCGCGCCCTCCGGCGCCGACATCGACGGCGACGGGAAGATCGGCGAACGGCGCGGTGAGAAATTCCTGTCGATCCTCGGCCGCGTCCTGCCGCTGCCCAACAGCGACAAGGAGGACAGCATCCTCGCCGCGGAAGTCGCGGGCGTGCGCGTGCTGCTCGAGCAGCTCGATCCGCGCACCACGCGCGTGGGCATCGTGGCGTTCTCGGGCGACAACGACGCGCTCACGCCCGACGCCTACACGGAGGTGCCGCTCACCACCGATTACGACAAGGCGCAGGAGGGCCTCGACGCCATCTTCCGGCGCGGGCCGAAGGGCCTCACCAACATGGTCTCGGCCGTGAACCTGGCGACCATCGAGCTGCTCGGCTCGCAGAGCGCGTACAGCACCAAACGCGACGGCGCAAAGCGCGTGATCATGTTCCTGACCGACGGCCAGCCCACGCTCCCGCTCGAGAACTCGCAGCTGCAGAACGCGAAGATGGCGATCCAGCAGGCGGTGCGCGCGGCCAAGCTCGACGTGCGCATCGACACCTTCGCGATCGGCGAGGACGCGCTCTCCGAGCCCGTGGTCGTGGTCGAGATGGCGCGCGTCTCGAGCGGCGTGTTCACGCCCGTGAAGAACCCGAAGGATCTGCGCGCGATCTTCGAGGACGTGAACTTCTCCGAAATCGACGAGCTCACGGTCCGCAACAAGACCACCGACGTGGCCGCAGCGGAGCTGATCACGAACGCCGACGGCTCCTTCTCTGCTCTGCTCCCGATGAAGATCGGCGAGAACGTGATCGAGGCTTTCGCACGCTCGACCGACGGCACGACCGGGCGGCGCGAGATCACCGTCAAGTTCCTGGAGGGCGGACAGGCGCAGGCGCTCACGCCGCGCATGGTCGCGCAGCGCAACCGGCTGCTCGAGAACCGCCTGCTCGCGCTGCAGCGCCGGCGCGTCGAGATCAAGACCGAGGCCGACGAGGAAGTGCGCCGCGACCTTCAGGTCGAGATCGAGCAGGAGCGCAAGGCGGCCGAGAAGGCCTCCGAGAAGACGCGCAAAGAGATCGAGCTCAGCGTCGAGAAGCAGGAGCGGGGCGAGCAGCAGCGCGCTCCCGCTCCCTGAGCAGCGCGCGGCGCTTGGCCGCGAAGCGCGCGAACGCCTTCGGCCGCTTGGCCTGCATGAAACCGAGCAGATCCTCGAACGACTTGAAGTAGTGCTTCCAGCCCTGCAGGCCCGAGTTCTTCTCGCAGTCGGTCCACGAGAACTCCGAGCACACCACCGGCCGGTCGACGTAGATCCCGCAGGTCTTCGCTTCCGTCAGGTTGCGGCACTGGGTCTGGAACTCCAGGTACCAGTCGCCTTCCCAGTCGATGTAGACCGCGACGTTCTCGTGCGTCAGGTACCAGTAGACGTTCTCGTACTGCTTGAAGGTCGACGGATCGTCGATCTGGGTCGCCACGTACGTGCAGCACGCGCCGCAGCCCGAGCAGGGATGCGCACCGGGCAGGGACACGAGCGGCAGGGCGAGAGAGAGCGGCCGGGTTCCGGAATCGTCGTTCAAGCTTTCTCCAATTCGGGACGCGGCCGGCCCCAGAAGACTCGGGGCACATCGAATTTCGTGAACTGCTCCACGCGCTCCTCGCGGATCGAGGCGAGTGCGGTCCACTCGTTCGAGCCGTCGAGCACGGCGCGGATGCGCTCCTCGACCGTCAGATAGGCGACCTGGTTCGGTGTGGCGAGCGTGCGGCGCGCGGCCAGACGCACGCCGAGCTCGGCGACGCAGCGCTGCTCGAGCGCGACCGCGGCGCGCAGGCAGGCGTCGGGCTCGACATCGCCCACCATGTACAGGCGCTCGCCGAGCCAGGGCAGCAGGATCTCCGTCCAGGTCCGATCGTCGAGCGGCCCGCGCGCGAGCTCGCCGGCGTCGAGGTCGCCGGGGTCGAGCGTGGCCAGGCGTTCGAGCGCGCGCTCGCGCCGTTCGCAGGCGCGCTCGAAGCGGCGGTCGAGAGCGCCTGCGCGCAAGCGCGCGCGCAGCGCCTCGATGCGATCGGGGATGCTGGCGAGGAAGCCCTGCGCGGGCTCGACCAGGTTCGGGTCCGGTGTGTCGCCGGCGATGCGCGCGCGCATGCGCTCCCAGGCGTGCGCGTTCAGCGCGATGCGCCCGTAGTGGATCGCGACCCAGCGCGTGGGTCGCACGCGCGGCTGCAGGCCGAGCGTCTGCCAGATCTCGATCTGCGTCTGCTCGATCGGATTGCCGAGCCGCGACCACATCGACGGCGTCGCGATGCCGTCCAGCGGTGCGCCGAGCGGCTCGCGCGTCTGGCCCGGGTACATCGCATCGGGCGGCGTCGAGATCGGATACGCCGGATCGTGCGCGCCTTCTGGCATGAGCTGGGGCAGGAACGGAGGATCGAGAAGCTCGTCTACCAGCGGCATCGCCCGAAAATAGCGGGGACTCAGCGCGTTGCTACGGCCCCCGCGACCGGCGTCTCTTCGACCCGGTAGTGCCGGGCCTCGTCGAAGATCTCGATCGGGCTCCAGGTCGGCACGTCGGACAGTCGCACCAGCCGATCCGTGACCACGCCGGTCGGATCGAGCAGCCAGGGGTTGGTCTTGTCACCGGCCTCGAACCAGAGCGTCACCATGTGGTGCTGGCCGCTCTCGCGTTCGACCACGATCGAGCGGAAGATCTCGTTCTGCGCGAAGCCGAGCTTGCGCAGCAGCATGAACGTGAGCAGGTCGAGGCCGTCGCAGTCGTCACCGTTGGTCGCGACCACGTCCGAATAGGTGGCCCAGTGATCGGTCTCGCCATCGGGGATGTAGTGCCGGTGGCTCTCGGACTGGACCCAGGCGACCGCGTCGGCGGCGATCTTGCGCCGCATGTCGATCGTGAACGCGTCGTAGGCGTCGATCAGACCCGAGGCGGCCGGCGCCTGCGCGGGGGCCTGGGCCAGGTCGAGCTTGTGACGGCTCTGCCAGTTCCGGATCTTCGCGTTCCAGGGATCCTCGCGCGGGGCGGCGACGAAGAAATCGCGCGCAACACCCGGCAAGAAGCGCGCGTTCTGCGCGCAAGAGATGAACGCAAGGGCCGCGAGGGCGATGCCAAGACCGAGTCTGCGCAAGCCGCACTCTCCTCGATTCGCAGGCTCCGACTGCGAACCGCCCCTCTAAGCGATGCAATCGGCCCCAGAGGAGTGCGGCTTGAGACTCAGAAATAGACGTCGATCCTGGCGAAGTAGAGCGGGTCGAGGCCGCCGTAGTTGCCCTCCCCGTCCCGTCCGCCGAAGAACTGCGCGCCGACCGAGAGCTCGATACTTTGGAGCGCCGACCAGGTGACGACCGGGAAGAACGCCTCGCTCGGGCCCTCCCAGTCGTGGATCCAGAGCAGGTCCAGGCGCAGCAGCGGCGTCAGGTCGTAGCCCAGGTTGAGGCCGGTCTGGTTGCGCGACACGGTGACGAGCTGCGAGGTCGGGATGACACCGTCCTGCGTCAGCAGCGCGAGGCCCTGATCGGGCGTGAGCGGCGGCAGCGCGCTGAGCGTGTTGCGCAGGGTGTCGCGCGAGAAGGTGTTGCCGTTGTAGAAGTGCTCGATCAGCGCGTACAGACCCGTGCCGAGATCGAAGGTGTGGTCGAGCGAGGCCACGAGTTGAGTGGTGTGTCCGCCGTGCTCGTGGAAGGTCCAGGTGCCCTCGCCGCGCAGCGCCGAATCGCCCAGGTTGGTGGCGAAGTCGAAGCCGTACACCGAGTCGGTCTCGATGCGCGCGAACATCAGTGCCGCGTCCAGGCTGCGGCGCGAGAGCTCGAGCCGCAGCGCGCTGCGGTACAGATCGTCGCGGTCCTGCGGCGCCACGATCGCGCTCGCCCACAGGTCGTCCGCGACGCGCACGCGCGTGACCACCGAATCGACGCCGATGCGCTGGTCGCCCTCCAGCGCGAGCGGCGGGATCGGATTGAACAGATCGGTCGGGTTCCAGAGCCGCGCGCGGCCGAGCGCGATGCGCTGCCGGCCCACCGTCAGCTCGACGTCGTCGCCCTCGTAGCGCACCCAACCGCGGTACAAGAGGTGCTGCCAGGTGGCGTTGTGCGTGTCCGAGAGCGTGTGGTCGAGGTCGAGCCAGGTCTCGTGGCCGCGTTGCTCGGCGATCGCGAAGCCGAGCGCTTTGCGACCCGTGCCCGTGAACACTTCGTTGTCGTAGCTGAGCTGCGCGGAAAAGCGCTCGCGGTAGCGTGCCTGCAGGTCGATGCGCACGCGCGTCTGCGAGAGCAGGCTCGGCGAGACGCCGAGCGAGAAGCTGCCGTCCGGCGCGGGGAAGACGTCGTCGGTGCGCACTTCGCGCGTCATGGCCACCAGCTCGCGCAGGCTCGCGCTGAGATCGAGCTTCAAGTCACCCGAGTCGAACTCGGCCGCGCGCGCGGCGCCGGCCGCGAATAGCGCGGCGAACAGCAGTGCTGCGCGGGCGGCGCGTCTCACGGGGAGCGCAGCTCGTCGCTCGCGATCTTTCCGTCGACGAGCCGCACGATGCGCCGCGCATGCGCCATCACGCGAGGGTCGTGCGTGCTGAACAGGAACGTCACGCCGCGGTCCTGGTTCATGCGCAGCATGAGGTGCAGCAGATCTTCGGCGGTCTTGGAGTCGAGGTTCGCGGTCGGCTCGTCGGCCAGCACGATCTCGGGCTCGGACGCGATCGCACGCGCGACCGCCACGCGCTGCTGCTGGCCGCCGCTCATCTCGCCCGGCCGCTTGTGCGCGAGCTCGCCGAGCCCGAGCTCGTCGAGGTAGCGAAGCGCCCGCGCGCGCCGCTCGGCGCGCGGCAGACCCTGCAGGAGCAGCACGAATTCGACGTTCTCGACCGCCGAGAGCACCGGCACCAGGTTGTAGGACTGGAACACGAAGCCGAGCTTGCGCAAGCGCAGCTCGGCGCGCGCGGCCTCGCCCATCTCGGTGGTGTCCTCGCCGTCGACGAGGATCCGCCCCGACGTCGGCCGATCGAGCGTGCCGAGCAGGTTGAGCAGCGTCGTCTTGCCCGAGCCGGAAGGCCCGCACAGCGCCGAGAACTCGCCGCCCTCGATCGCGATCGAGACCGCGTCGAGCGCGCGCGTCTCGAGCGCACCCGCTCGGTACACCTTCGTCGCTTCGACCGCTTCCAAGATGCGACGCGCCACGTCTGTCTCCTAAATGTGTCGGATCGCTTCGGCCGGACGCAGGCGCACGGCCTTCCACGCCGGCCAGAGCGCCGCCAGCACGGCCGTGACGAGCGCCACCACGACGGGCAGCAGCACGTCGCGCAGCTCGATGCGCGTGTACACGGTCGTGCCAATGCCGAACTCGGTCAGGTCGTTGGCGAAGCTGGTCAGGTCGATGCCGACGTGGCCGAGCCAGAGCACGATCGGAAGACCAACCGCGAGGCCGATCAGGGTGCCGAAGACCGTCATCACGATCGATTCGAGCAGCACCAGCGCGAGCAGTCGGCTCGACTGCAGGCCCAGCGCGCGCAGCATGCCGAACTCGCGGATGCGCTCGTACACCATCATCAAGAGCGCGTTCGCGATCCCGAACGCCATCGCCACGAACACCGCGCCGTAGATGATCCAGGTCAGATCGGCCATCAAGCCGAGCATCGCCGCCAGGCGTGGCTCGCGTTCCTTCCAGGTCAGCACGTCGGGCGCGGCGTCGGGCAGCGCGGCGGCGAGCGCGGATGTTGCGAAGGCCTGGAACTCCGGCAGCCGGTCGGGATCGTCGAGCAGGACCGCCACCTCCGTCACGCGATCGGGTACCGACAGGAGTCGCTGCGCGTCCTCGATCCGCAGATACGCATGGCTGCGATCGAACTCCGACGACGAGGTACGGAAGATGCCCGACACGCGATACGCGCCGAGCCCGACCTCGCCGGGCGCGTGCACCACCACCTTGTCGCCTACCTTCACGCGCAGACGCTCGGCCATGGCCGCGCCGATGGCCATGCCCGGCAGACGGCGCGAGCCGGTCGTCACCACCGCCAACGGCATTCTTCCCTCGATCAAAGCGCGCGACACGGTCGACACGCGTGCCTCGCGCATCGGATCGACGCCGACCAGCACCACGCGCGAGCTGCGCCGCGCGCTCTGCAGCAGGCCGTCGCCCACGATCCGCGCCGAGGCGTGCGCGCCGGGGAAGCGCTCGAGTTCCGCGACGATCGCGCGCCCGCCGTCGGGCAGATTTCGCTGCACGTCGGGATTCTTCTGGTAGTCGTGCGCGAGCACGGCCAGATGCCCGAGCCGGGTCGAGACGGCGTTGTCGATCATCTGCCGCAGAAGCCCGTGGCTCCAGCCGACCATCAACAGGCACGCCGACAGCCCGACCGTGATCGCGAGCATCACGACGGCACTGCGCCGCCAGCCGCGCAGCAGATTCCGCCAGGCGATCACGAGCAGCGTGCCCATCGTCAGGTCGCCCGCAGCGCGTCGACGGGTCGACCGCGGCTCGCGCGAATGGCCGGCGGGATGGCCGCGACCACGCCCACGCCGATCAGCAGCAGCGGCAGCGTCACGAGCGAGTCGCGGCCGAGCGCGAACATGATCAGCGGCTCCAGATCGAACAGCTCGGTCGACGCGCGCATGTTCTCGCCGGTGATCGGGATCGGATGCTGTGCGAGCCAGAGCACGAGCGGGATGCCGATCGCGAAGCCGATCGCAATGCCGAGCAGCGTGAGCTGGATCGATTCGATCAGCACCAGCGCGAACACCGCGCGCGGGCGCAGGCCCAGCGCGCGCAGCACGCCGAACTCGCGCACGCGCTCGAACACCGACATCAGGATCGTGTTCAATAGCCCGAAGCCCACCACCACGATCAGCACCGAGTTCCCGATCCAGTTGCCCACGTCGTCGAGCAGCATGAACTGCAACATGTCCGGCATGAGCTCCTGCCAGGGCAGTACCTCGTAGCTTTCGGCGGGAAAGTCGGCGTCGAGCTCCACCGCGACGCTGGCCAGCTGGTCGCTCTCGGGCAGGAATACCGCCACGTGGGATACGCCGCTGCCGGCTTCGAGGAACGCGCGTAGCTCCTCCAGGTCGACGAGCGCGCCGAAGCCGTCGAACTCGTCGTCGCCGATCGAGAAGGTGCCGACCACGGTGAAGCGGTCGGCCGACTGCGAGCCGAAGGCGTCGGCCGAGAGCACGATCACCGCATCGCCGAGCGACACGCCGAGATTGCGCGCGAGCAGCGCCCCGAGCACGATCTCGCGCGCTCCGTCCGCGCGCGCGGCCATGCGGCCGGAATCGATCGCGCCGATCAGCTTCGAGAGCCGCGCCTCGCGCGCGGGGTCGATGCCGAACAGCTGCATGCCCCGGCCGGTCGCCTCGTCGCGGTCGGCGGAGATCAGCCCCCAGGCCTCGAGCCGCGGCGCCCAGCCGGCCCCGAAGCCGAGCGCGTCGAGCTTGCGCTCCGCGCTCGCGTCGAGCGGCAGCGCGTAGTCGAGCGTGCGGAACTCGCGATAGCCGGCCAGGCTCACCTGAAAGTGACCGGGGTAGAGCTTCACCGCGTGCTCGATCCAGCGCTCGTGACTGCCGTCGCCGACCGCCAGGTTCAGCATCGACAGCACGGTCGCGAACACGCCGGCGGCGGTGGTGAGCGCAGTGCGCCGCTTGTTGCGGCCGAGGTTCCGCCAGGCGAGCCGGAACAGCATCATCAGCGCGCGGCCTCGGACTGGCGCAGGTTCTTCTGCGTGAAGAGCGCGTCGTCGAGCATCACGTCGAAGGCCGCCTCTTCGAGCACCACGCGCGTCGAGTGGCCCGGCTTGTCGTTCGGCAGCATCAGCCACACGTGGGGGAGGGGCCGGCCCGTGACCATGCGCACGTCCGAGAAGCGCAGCTCGCGAATCGCCTCGAACCGGCCCGGCTCGGGCTCGTCGAAGTACACGAACACGAGCGGCGCAAAGCGCTCCTTCTCGATCCACAGCTCCATGCGCGCCCACACGACCGGCGCTTCCAGCTTGGGCACCAGCTCGATGCCGAGCGCGGCCACGCCGTCGATCGTCTTCTCGCCGAGCGCCTTCGGCTCATAGTCCTTCTGCAGCGACGACTCGCGCGCGAGGTCGTCGTTGGTGAAGTCACTGCCCATCCAGGGCTGCAGCATCATCGACGGTGGAATGCGCATGGCGCGCTCGACCTTCGGCAGCCAGGTCCAGAACGCGTCGTGGTCGCGCAGGAAGCCGGTGCCCTTGTCCTTGGCCGGCTCGAGCACGCGCGAGAAGCTGCGATCGCCGACCTGATCGTCGTAGCTGCGGATCACCAGCTCGCGTGTCCAGCGCGGTGTGGTGATGGTCATGCGCAGCTTCATCTCGCTGGTCTTTCCGCGCAGCGCGTCCTCGGCCCGGCGCACCAGCTCCTGAACGTCGAACTCCTCCGCGCGCGGCGCTGCGCTCGGAAGTCCGAGCAGCAGGAGCAGAAGCCACGCGACACCGATCCGGTTCATGCGCTGATTCCCCGCCAGAAGATCTCCTCCGCCGCGCGAAACGGCCCCTCCAGGTCGAGCTCGGGACGCATCAGCTTCGCGAGCATCAGGCCGTCGATGGTCGCGTCGATCACCAGCCCCACGTCGGCGGCCGCGATCGGCCGCAGCGTCCCGTTCGCCACGCCGCGCGCGATCTGCTTCGCGATCGCGGCCTTCCACACGCCGTGCGCGCGCTCCGCCCGCACGCGGATTTCGTCGTCGCGCGCGCTCTGTGCGATGTATTCGAGCGCGAGCTTGAAGAACGGCAGGCCCGCTTCGAACTGCTCGCGCACGCGCGCGAACACCTCGTGCAGCGCGCGCCGCCAGTCGGGCGCGTCAGCCACCGCCCCGAGCTCTTGCAGCGCGTGCTCCGAGAAACGGTCGACCAGCGCCAGGAACAGCTCGCGCTTGCCCGCGAAGTGCCAGTAGATCGCGCCCTTGGAGAGCCCTGCCCGCGCGGCGATGTCGTCGACCGAGGTCTCGTGGTAGCCGCGCGCCGAAAAGCCGGCGAGCGCCGCGTCGAGGATCTCGCCCCGGCTGATCTCGGGTTTGCGTCGGGCCACTCGTCGCGCCATCGCCGCTCGGCTCCCTTACCGACTGACTGGTCGGTACGCTACCCGGTGAACCGAACCGCAGCAAGTCTCGACCGGTATGTCCCGAAGATCGCAGGACTTTTTTGCGCGGCCCCGGACCCGCCGGTAGCATCAGGCGCCCATGAGCGAGCGCGGCGGCAAGAAGCACTACCCGGAGGTCGAGGCGTCGCCCGACTTCCCGGCGATCGAGCTGCGCGTGCTCGAGCGCTGGCGGAAGGACCACACCTTCGAGCGCTCGGTCGAGCAACGGCCCGCCGGTGCGAAGGGTGAGAACGAGTACGTCTTCTACGACGGACCTCCGTTCGCGAACGGCCTGCCCCACTACGGCCACCTGCTGACCAGCTACGTGAAGGACATCGTGCCGCGCTACCAGACGCTGCGCGGTCGCCGCGTCGAGCGCCGCTTCGGCTGGGATTGTCACGGGCTGCCCGCCGAAATGGAGGCCGAAAAAGAGCTCGGCATCTCCGGCCGCGCCAAGATCACCGAGTACGGCATCGACCGCTTCAACGACTACTGCCGCTCGTCGGTCATGCGCTACACCGAAGCGTGGCAGGAGACCGTCACGCGCCAGGCGCGCTGGGTCGACTTCAAGCACGACTACAAGACCATGGACCTCTCCTACATGGAGAGCGTGATGTGGGCGTTCAAGGAGCTGTACGCGAAGGGCCTGGTGTACGAGGGCTACCGCGTGATGCCCTACTCGTGGGCCGCGCAGACGCCGGTCTCGAACTTCGAGACGCGCCTCGACAACTCGTACCGCGAGCGGCAGGACCCGGCGATCACCGTGCGCTTCCGCCTGCACGCGCGCGGCGCGGAGCCGGCGCTGGACCTTTTGGTGTGGACGACCACGCCCTGGACGCTGCCGTCGAATCTGGCGCTCGCGGTCGGACCCGCGATCGAGTACGCGCTCTACACGAAGGGCGCGGAGCGGATCGCGCTCGGCGTCGCGGCCGCCGCCAACTTCGAAGCCGAGCTCGAGGGCTGGACGCGCGCGGGCAGCGTGACGGGCGCCGCGCTCGTGGGCCGCACGTACGAGCCGCTCTATCCGTTTTTTGCGCAGACCCCGAACGCGTTCAACGTGCTCGGCGCCGACTTCGTCAACACCGACGAAGGCACCGGCGTCGTGCACCTGGCGCCGGGCTTCGGCGAGGACGACATGGCCGCGTGTCAGGCCGCGGGCATCCCGGTGGTGGTGCCCGTCGACGAGAACGGCCGCTTCACGAGCGAAGTTCCGCCCTGGGCGGGCGAGCTCGTGTTCGACGCGAACCGGCCGATCATCCGCGACCTGAAGGACCGCGGCGTGCTCGTCAAGCAGGCCACGATCGTGCACAACTACCCGCACTGCTGGCGCACCGATACGCCGCTGATCTACCGCGCGATGAGCTCGTGGTTCGTGAAGGTCACCGCGATCCGCGAACGGATGGTCGAGCTGAACCGCGAGATCAACTGGGTGCCGGCGCACATTCGCGACGGGCTGTTCGGAAAGTGGCTCGAGGGCGCGCGCGACTGGTCGATCAGCCGCAACCGCTTCTGGGGCTCGCCGATCCCGGTCTGGGTGAGCGACGATCCGCGATTCCCGCGCATCGACGTGTACGGCTCGCTCGACGAGCTGGAGAACGATTTCGGCGTTCGCCCCGACGATCTGCACCGGCCCGGCATCGACGCGCTGGTGCGCCCGAATCCCGACGATCCGTCCGGCAAAGCCATGATGCGGCGCGTGCCCGACGTGCTCGACTGCTGGTTCGAGTCGGGCTCGATGACGTTCGCGCAGGTGCACTACCCGTTCGAGAACCGCGACTGGTTCGAGAACCACTTCCCGGCCGACTTCATCGTCGAGTACGTCGCACAGACCCGGGGCTGGTTCTACACCATGCACGTGCTGTCGACGGCGCTGTTCGATCGGCCGCCCTTCCAGAACTGCATCTGTCACGGCGTGGTGTTGGACGAGAACGCGCAGAAGCTGTCCAAGCGCCTGAAGAACTATCCGAGCCCCGACGAGGTGTTCGCGACCTACGGCGCCGACGCGCTGCGCTGGTTCCTGGTCAGCTCGGGAATCCTGCGCGGACTGGACCTGCAGATCGACCGCGAGGGCCACGCGATCCGCGAGGTCGTGCGGCTGGTGACCAAGCCGATCTGGAACGCCTGGTACTTCTTCAGCCTGTACGCGAACGCCGACGGCGTGACGGCGCGACTTCGCAGCGACGCGTCGGGTGTGCTCGACCGCTACATACTGGCCAAGACGCGCGACCTGGTGTCCGGCGTCGAGCGCGCCTTCGACGCCTACGACATTCCCGGCGCCTGCGCGCAGATCGCGAG
The DNA here is from genome assembly GCA_031396695.1 of Deltaproteobacteria bacterium. Classification (GTDB taxonomy): domain Bacteria; phylum Myxococcota_A; class UBA9160; order SZUA-336; family SZUA-336; genus VGRW01. The sequence goes on along the minus strand of JANNLG010000211.1, from coordinate 12,037 downwards.
CTTCATCGACGCGCTCAACAACTGGTACATCCGGCGCAGTCGCGACCGGTTCTGGGCCGAGTCGGACGCGGCCGCCGAGGGCAGCGACGACAAGGCAGATGCCTACGACACGCTCTACACGGTGCTGGTGACGCTGACGCGTGTCGCGAGCCCGCTGCTCCCGATGGTGACCGAGGAGATCCACCGCGGCCTGACCGGCGAGGACAGCGTGCACCTGTGCGACTGGCCCGACGCCCAGACGCTGCCGGCCGATCCGGAGCTCGTGCGCGACATGGATCGCGCGCGCGAGGTCTGCTCCGCTGCGCTCGCGCTGCGCCGTGCGCAGGACGTGCGTGTGCGCCAGCCGCTGCGCACCCTGGTGGTTGCGGGCGCGGACGTCGAGCGCCTGCGCCCGTTCGCGAGTCTGATCGCGGATGAGGTGAACGTGAAGTCGGTCGAGCTCTCGGGCGAGATCGAGCGCTACGCCTCGTTCCGCCTGCAGGTGAACGCGCGCAGCGTCGGCAAACGCCTGGGCAAGAAGACGCAGGCGCTGATCGCCGCCAGCAAGGCGGGACTGTGGAAGCGCCTTCCCGACGGTTCGGTCGAGATCGAGGGCGAGATCCTCGCGGGCGAGGACTTCTCGATCCTGCTCGAAGCGCGCGAGGGTGTGGCGTGCCAGCCGCTCGAAGCGAACGACGCGATCGTGATCCTCGATCTCGCGATCGACGCCGCGCTCGCGCACGAGGGCGTCGCACGCGACGTGGTGCGCGCCGTGCAGCAGGTGCGGCGCGAGGCTGGGCTGCACGTCTCCGATCGCATCCAGCTCGCGCTCGAGTTGCCCGCGGACTGGCGCGAAGCCGCGGAGGCGTTCCGCGCCTACATCGCGGAGCAGACGCTCGCCACCGAGCTCGCGCTTGGCGCGCCGCCAGCGGACGGCGGCTACTCGTCGCACACCACCGAGATGAGCGGCGAGAGTCTGCGCGTAGCGCTGCGGCGCGCGCGCTGAGCCGCAGGTGAGCGCGCGCGAGAGCTGGGCGCACGAGAAGGAGTCGGCCTGGCTCTATCGCGTGCTCGCGGAATCCGAGCCGATCGAAGCGCACCGTGCGCTGTTCGCGAAGCTCGCGCAGGTGGCGGAACAGCAGGCTGCGATCTGGCAGAAGAGCGCGCCGGACCACGGCTCGTTCGAGCCGTCGCTTCGCGTGCGACTGGTCGCTGCGTTGGTGCGCCGGCTCGGCGCGCGGCGCATGCGCGGAGCTCTGGCTGCGATGAAAGTGCGCGGCCTGTCCGTACTCGCGGGGCCCGCGCCGATGCACGAGATGCCGCGCAGCGTCGACGAGGTGGGCGGTCGACATCGCGGCGCGAAATCCGCGGGCGGTCTGCGCGCCGCGGTGTTCGGCGCGAACGACGGGCTGGTCTCGAACGCGAGCCTGATGCTCGGCGTGGCCGGCGCGACCCAGGACAGCTCGACGCTCCTGCTCACCGGCATCGCGGGCATGCTGTCCGGCGCTTTCTCGATGGCTGCGGGCGAGTACGTCTCGATGCGCTCGCAGCGCGAGCTGTTCGAGCACCAGATCGAGGCCGAACGCGACGAGCTGGCGGCCTACCCCGAGCAGGAAGAAGCCGAGCTCGCGCTGATCTACGCCGCGCGCGGGCTCGAGCCGGACGAGGCGAAACGCGTGGCGGCCCGGATCTTCCAGGATCCCGAGGTCGCGCTCGACACGCTCGCTCGCGAGGAGCTCGGTCTCGACCCGAGCTCGCTCGGCTCGCCCTGGCTGGCGGCGCTCTCGTCCTTCGCGGCGTTCGCGGTCGGCGCGCTGGTGCCGCTCGCACCGTTCCTGCTGGCGACCGGACCGCGCGCGCTGCTGGCAAGTGTGGCGCTCACGGGGCTGTCGCTGTTCGGTGTCGGCGCTTCGATCTCGCTGTTCACCGGACGCGGCGCGTTCGCGGGCGGCCTGCGCATGCTCGCGATCGGCGGCGCCGCGGGGCTCGCCACCTGGTGCATCGGTCGCGCTTTCGGCGTCGGACTCAGCTGAGCCGACTCAGGGTTTGCGCGAACCGCCGGGACCCTTGGCCTCGTCCGGGGCGGACTTGCCGTCGACGGCAGCCGCGCGCTTCGCGTGCTCGTCCAGCATGCGCACGATCGGAGCGTACTTGTTCTGCTCCGCGAGGCTGCGCGCGGTGGCGCCGCCGCGGCCCGTGGTGGCGGAATTCGCCCCGTGCGCGAGCAGATACTCGACCACCTCGCTATAGCCGCCGAGCGCCGCGAGCATCAGCGGCGTGAGCGCGCGCTCGTCGCTCGCCTCGAGGTCGGCGCCCTTGTCGACCAACGCCTCGGCGCTGCGCAGGTTCCCGCCAGCAGCCGCGAACATGAGCGCGCTCATGCCGTCGCGATCGCGCGCGTCGGAGTCGACGCCGAGCTCCAGCAGGATGACGACGATTTCGAAGCGGTCGGCGCTGGCCGCGGCCATCAGCGGCGTTCCACCCAGGTCGTTGGCCTCGCTGGGATTCGCGCCGTTCTCCAACAGCTTCACGACGATCTCGGTTTTGCCGGCGAGCGACGCGTACAGCAGTGCGCTCCAGCCGCGGAAGTCGCGCGCCGTCGCCGGCACGCCGCGCGCGAGCAGCCGCTTCACCTCGTCGAGATCGCCCCGGCGCGAGGCCTCGATCAGCTCGCGTTCCTCGCGCATCTTCGCGAGGCTCGTGCCGCCGGACTCCGGAGCCTCGTCGCCCTCGGCGAGCTTCGCCCACGCCACCGCGCTGGCCCTGTCGATCAGCGCATAGACGCGCACCTGATCGCGATCGTAAGCCTCCATCAGCGCCGTACGACCTTTCAGATCGCGCAGCAACGGATTGGCGTTCGCCTCGACCAGCAGGCCGACGGCGCGAACGTGACCGCCGCGCGCCGCGAGATGCAGCGCGGTCTGCCCCGCCGAGTTTGCCGCGTTCGGATCCGCTCCCGTCGTCAACATGCGCCCGACGATTTCGGACTGGCCGGTCGCAGCGGCGCGCATGAGCGCGGTCCAGCCGTCGCGATCGGCCGCGTTCGGCTGCGCGCCCGCCTCGAGCAGCAAGCCGACGATCTGTCCGCCGCCGCGCCGCGCGGCCTGCTGCAGCGGGGTCTCGCCGGAGAGCGACGCCGCGTTCGGGTCGGCGCCCTTCGCGAGCAGCTTCTGCGCGATCTCGGTCTGGCTCGACGCGGCCGCCTGCAGAAGCGCGGTGCGGCCAGCCGGATCGCGCAGGTCGGTCCGCGCACCGCGCTCGAGCAGCAGGTCGACCATTGCTGCGTGGCCCTTGCCGACCGCGTACATGAGCGGCGTCTGACCGTTGCGACTGGCGATGTCGACGCTCGCGCCGGCGTTCGCGAGCAGCGCGACCATTTCCAGGTGGCCGTTGGCCACGGCCGCGCGCAGCGCCGTGGCGCCGGCATCGTCCTTGAGCTCGAGCGCGGCGCCGGCCTCGACCAGCAGCTTCGCGCTGCTCGTGCGACCCGCGGCGGCGGCCAGCATCAGCGCGCTGCGCCCGTCGGAATCGCGCGCGTCGACGATCGCGCCGCCCTTCAGCTCCGCGACCAGGGTCGCATCGTTGCCGCGCGAGGCGGCGTCCATGAGCATGGTGCGCTCGCCGCGAGCGGCGCTGCTGCGCGCGAGCGCGGGATCGTCCTCCGCTTCCTGCAGCAGCGCGGCGACGCGCGAGAACCCTTCGCGAGCCGCAAGCGCGCGCGCGGTCGAGCCGTCCCTGGCCTTCTTGCGCGCGTCGGCGCCGGCCGCGAGCAGGAGCTTCACGACCTCGAGGTTGCCCGTGGTCGCGCCCGCCATCAGCGGCGTCACGCGATCGGGGCCCGCTTCGGCGTCGAGGTTCGCGCCCGCCGTAATCAGCAGCTTCAGCGCCTTCAGCTGTCCGCGCGAGGCCGCGTGCATGAGCGCGTTGCCTCCGTCTCGATCCGCGATTTCCAGGTTCGCGCCCGCATCGATCAGCTGGGCCGCCACCTCGTTGCGATTGCCGCGCACCGCGAGGATCAGCGCGGTGGAGCCGTCGTCGTCCTGCTCATCGAGCTTCGCGCCCGCCTCGATCAGCGACTTCACGAATTTCGAGAGCCCCAGCCACGCGCCGAACATCAGCGCGGTTCGCCCGTTCTCACCGCGCGCCGTCAGCAGCGCGTCCGTCACGGTCGGCTCACCGGTGGAAGAGCCGGAGTACACGCGTGCGACGGGATCGTGGCCCGCCTCGAGCGCGACCACGAGCGGTGTCAGCCCGGCGGCGTTCCGACTCTTGAGATCGCCGCCCGCATCGACGAGGCGCAGCGCGATCTCGGGGTCGCCGCGGCTCGCGGCCAGGTGCAGCGCGGTCTCGCCGTTCGCCGCGCGCCGGTTGGGATCGGCGCCGGCCTCGACGAGCTCGTCGACCTGATCGCGGTCGCCGTTGCGCACCGCGTAGAAGAGCGCGGTCGCGCCGTCGGAGCCGGCGGCGTTCACGTCGGCCTTGGCCTCGATCAGCTTCGTCACGACCTTCTTGCGGCTCTGCTTGGCGGCGATCACGAGCGCCGTCGTGCCGTCGCGGCGTCGCACCTCCGTGCTGGCGCCGGCCTTGACGAGCTCGGTCACCACCTCGTCGTGTCCCTCGATCGCGGCCAGGATCAGCGCGCTCGCGCCGCTGCGATCGACGAGGTCGAGCGACGCCTTGCGCGCGATCAGCGGCTTGAGTACCGCCGCATTGCCGCGCACGGCCGCCTTCATGAGCGCCGTCTGTCCGCTCGCGTCGGGCGCGTCGATCGGCGCGCCCGCATCGAGCAGCGCCTCCGCGAGCTTTGAGTCGTCGTGCGAGGCCGAGAGCTGCAGGGCGCTGTCGCCCTGCGCGCTCTGCGCCCTCGCATTCGCGCCCCGCTCCAAGAGCAGCTCGACCACTTCGGTCTGGCCGGCCGCGGCGGCGAACATCAGCGCCGTCCAGCCGTCGCGGTCGGGCGCGTCCACGGGGACGTTTCGCGACAGCACGGCTCCGACCATCAGCAGGTCGCCCTCCTTGGCGCCTCGGTGCAACAGCTCCGTCTCGCGCGCCGCGGAATCCTCGGTTTGCGCCGGCGTCTGCGCATGGCCGGGACCCGCGCCGGCGAGCAGCAGCGCGAGCGATCCGGCGGCCAGAAGAAAGGGACGCATGGCAAGCAGAGTATCGGCCGGGCCGGAGTCGCGCTGCCGGCCTCGCCGGCGCTAGCGGGGCGGCTCGGCGAGCGCGCCCGCGACCGCCGCGCCGATCTGGTCGACCGCCTCGGCCAGCGCCTCGCCGAGCGCCTGCGCGACCGCCTCCGGAGTGTCGCCCTCGATCGGCCGTCGCACGACGAAACTGCGATCGAGCAGCGCCACTTGTGACTTGTCGGACAGGCGCACCGCGAGCGCGACCACGCCCTCGCGAGCCGGCTCGAGCACGTCGTCGAAGGTCTGCAGCTCGACCGTGAGTGAGGCGGCGTCGGGTCGTGTCACGCGCCGCAAGCCGCGCTGCTCGAACAGCTCCTGCGCGAGCTGCTCCTCGACGTAGCTCGCGGGCGGCTGGATCCAGCGCACCAGATCGTAGAAGCCGACCTCGACACCCCTGCGCCAGACGACGCGCCGGCGCAGGTAGTCGGCCGCCGACACGCGGCGCAGGCGCAGATCTGGACCGTTCGACTCGGTACGCGGGCTGGCGGCGCTCTCGGCGGGCGGAAGACCCGGCGAGAAGTAGCGCGGCTCGGCGGGCAGATGCGGCGCGAGACACGCGCCGAGCAAGAGTGCGCTCGCGAGAAGCAGCCGACCACTCACGGGCGCGGACTTCCCTCGGTCGCGGGGATCGCGCGTCCGCGCACGATCGAAGCGGGGTCGCGTTCCAGGTAGTCGGCGAGCGTGCGCACCGATTCGAGCGTGTCCTGCAGCTCCACCAGACTGCTGCGCACGTCCTCGGCCAGCGCGCTGCCATCACCCGTGAGGGCCGCGAACGCCGACGCCGCGTCGCGCACCGCGCCCGTCGTCTCGGCGAGCTTCGCGTCGCGCACCGCGACGCCGAGCGAGCGCGCCGTTTGCTCGAACTGCGCGCCCGTGCGCTCGTACTGCGCGAGGACCTGCGAGACCGCGCCACCCTTCGCGACCAGGGGTCGGATCGTCGCCTCGAAGTTCTCGACGACGGTCGTGAGGCGCGCGAGCGTCTCGCTCGCCTGCAGGGTCAACATCGGCAGCTTCAGGCCGATGTCGACCACCGCCTCCTCGATGCTCTTCAGAGTCGACGGCGTCGAGGGCATGTAGTCGGGACCCGGATCGAACGGCAGTTCCTGCGGCGGGAAGCGCTTGGGATCGAAGTAGTCGACCAACAGGAACTTCACGCCCGTGATGCCCGCCGAGGCGACCCGGATGCGCAGCGGCGTGCCCGTCTCCTCCATCTCGCGCAGCACCGGGCTCTTGCCGGCCAGGCCGAGCTTCTGCAGCACGTCCTCGTAGACCTGGCTCGTCACTTTCACGTGTCGCAGGTCGGGGGCGATCGTGATCGCCGAGACCGAGCCCACGGGCACGCCGCGGAACTTGAGCGCCGCTCCGACCTCGAGTCCCTGCACCGACTCGTCGAAGTAGGTGACGATCGTGCGGGTCTTCCGATTCCAGTCCCCCGCGCCGAGCCAGACCAGCGCCGCGAACGCGAGCGCGAAGCCGCCCAGCACGAACGCTCCGAGCTTCCAGTAGTTGGTCGAGTTCACGGTCTCGCTCCGCCTTCCGGCACCCGGCGATTGAAGAAGGCCGCGACGGTCGGGTGTGTGCTGTGATCGCGCAGCTCGCGCGGATCCCCGAGCGCGATCATACCTTTCGCTTCGCGGTCGAGCATCACGCAGCGGTGTCCGATCGCGAAGATGCTGGCCAGCTCGTGGGTCACGATCACGACCGTCGTGCCGAGATTGCGCGAGAGCGTGACGATCAGCTCGTCGAGCTCGACCGAGGTGATGGGATCGAGACCCGCGCCCGGCTCGTCCAGGAACACGAGCGGCGGATCGAGCGCCAGCGCGCGGGCGATCCCGGCGCGCTTCTTCATGCCGCCCGAGAGCTCCGCCGGCAGATGGTTCTCGAAGCCGCCCAGACCGACGAGTCGCAGCTTGCTACTCACCACTTCGGCGATGTCGGCGCGCGAGAGATCGGTCCAGGTCTCGAGCGGGAGCGCCACGTTCTGGCCCAGCGTCATCGAGCCGAACAGCGCGCCCGCCTGGAACAACACTCCGAAGCCCGGCATTCCGCTGCCCACGCGCGGCGGCTGGCCGTCGACCAGGATCGTGCCGTGCATGGGCTGGTCGAAGCCGATCATGTGGCGCATGAGGGTGGACTTGCCGCAGCCGCTGCCGCCCAGGATCACGAAGATCTCCCCGCGCATGACCTCGAAGTCGAGCTGCTCGAGCAGCACGCGATCGGAGAATCCGATCGCGACGTTCGACACCGTGATGTGTGGCTCAGAGGTCCCAGGCATGGAACAACACCGTGAAGGCCGAGTCGATCACGACCAGGAAGAACAACGAGCTGACCACGGCCGAGGTCGTCGAGCGGCCCACGCCTTCGGCGCCGCCTCTCGTCGAGAGCCCCCACTGACAGGCGACCAGCGAGATCGCGATCCCGAACGCGAACGACTTCAGCAGGCCCGAGCTCACGTACCAGACGTCGAGCGCGTTGTGGGTCTGCCGCGCCCAGGCCGTGAACGGCACGTCGAGCGAGACGACGCCCACCACCGCGCCGCCCGCGATCGCGAACGCGTCACCGAGCAGCGTCAGGATCGGCAGCATCAGCGCGAGCGCGAGGATGCGCGGCAGGACCAGGTAGCGGTAGGGATCGAGCCCGATCGTGCGCAACGCGTCGACTTCGTCGGACACGCGCATGCTGCCGAGCTCGGCGGCGAACGCCGCGCCGGAGCGGCCGGCCGCGACCACCGCCACCATCAGCGGTCCGAGCTCGCGCGTCACACCGATCGCGACGCCGTCGGCGACGAAGATGTCGGCGCCGTACTTGTGCAACGTGATCGCGCCCTGGAACGCCGTGACCAGCCCGACCAGGAACGTGATCAGCCCTACGATCGGCAGCGCGTCCGCGCCGGTGCGCTCCATGATCCGCCAAACCGAGCGCCACGGGATGCTGCGCGGCTCGCGAATCGCGCGGCCCGCCGCGACCACGGTGCTGCCGGTGAAATCCAGGATATGGCGCGTGAATTCCCACACCTCGAAGCTCGCTCGGCCGGTCTGATCGAGCAGGCCCGGGGAGCGCGGCGCGCTGCGCGCCTCGATTCCACGCGGGCTCATCGCGACCAGCTCGAGGATCTCGCGCACGCGACCGTCCGCCCCCGCGAGCTCGGCGTCGGAGCCTCGCGCGCGCAGCTCGTCGACCAGCCCGAGCAGGAGCGCGGCGGCCGCCGCATCGAGCGAGTGCAGCCGCGCGAGATCGATGCGCACGCTCCGCGCGGCCGGCTCGAGCAACGCGCGCATGCGCGCGAGCGCCGCGGGCGCGTCGCGCACGTTCAGGCGGCCGCCAAGCTGAACCTCCGCGCGACCCGGCTGCGGATCGCTGCGCTCGACGCTGAAGCTCGACTCGCTCTTGGCCGCGTCTCTCACGCTATTTCGCGTTTCCCCGATGCGCAGGGTAGCATGGCCTCGCTTTTACCCGCGAAGGAGTGAGCCCATGTCGGAACGCCTGTCGGAGCGTGTGTCGATCGATCTGAAGGATGGCGTCGCGGACGTGCGCATGATCCGCACCGACAAGATGAACGCGATCGACGGCGCCATGTTCGACGCGCTGGTCGAGGCGGGCAAAGTGCTCTCGATCGACCGGTCGGTGCGCGCGGTCGTGCTCTCGGGCGAGGGCCGCGCCTTCTGCGCCGGTCTCGACATGGGCAGCTTCGCGGCCATGGCCGGTCCCCCGCGCGCGGGCGACGCGCCGGCGCAGAACCTGTTCGAGCGCGGGCCGAGCGGCGCCAACCGCGCCCAGCTCGCCGCCTGGATCTGGCAGGAAGTGCCCGTGCCGGTGATCGCCGCCGTACACGGCGTGGCGTATGGCGGCGGCCTGCAGATCGCGCTCGGCGCCGACCTGCGCATCGTCGCGCCCGACGCGCGCATGTCGGTCATGGAAGTGAAGTGGGGCCTGATCCCCGACATGTCCGCGAGCCAGACGCTGCGCCGGCTGGTGCCGATCGACGTCGCCATGGAGCTGACCTTCACCGGCCGCGTGTTCTCGGGCAGCGAGGCGAAGGAGCTCGGCCTCGCGACGCGCCTCTCCGAGACCCCACTCGAGGACGCGCTCGCGCTGGCCGCCGACATCGCCAGCAAGAGCCCCGACGCGATCCGCTCTGCAAAGAAGCTGTTCGAGGACAGCTGGCACGCGTCGACCGCGGACGGTCTGCGTCTCGAGGAAGGCCTGCAGCGCGGTCTGATCGGCAAGCCCAATCAGGTCGAGTCGGTGAAAGCGAACTTCGAGAAGCGCGCGGCGAGGTTCAACGACCCGAGCTAGTGGCCTCGCGCGGCGAACTGCCGGTACAGAACGGGCAGCACGAGCAGCGTGAGCGCGGTGCTCGACAGGATGCCGCCGATCACGACCGTGGCGAGCGGCCGTTGCACTTCGGCGCCCGCTCCGGTCGAGATCGCCATCGGCACGAAGCCGAGCGCCGCGACCAGCGCGGTCATCAGCACGGGCCGAAGCCGCGTCAGCGCGCCCTCGCGCACCGCGTCCTCGAGCGAGCGGCCTTCTCGGCGCAGCTCGCTGATGAACGAGATCATGACCACGCCGTTCAGCACGGCAACGCCGGAGAGCGCGATGAAGCCCACGCCCGCGGAGATCGACAGGGGGATGCCGCTCACGAGCAGCGAGACGATTCCGCCGGTCCAGGCCAGCGGAACGCCGCTGAACACAAGCGCCGCGTCTCGCGTCGAGCCGAACACCGCCGTCAGGATCCCGAAGATCAGGAGCAGCGCGAGCGGCACCACGATCTGCAAGCGCCGGGTCGCGGATTGGAGCTGCTCGAACTGCCCGCCCCAGGCGATCCAGTAGCCGGGTGGAACTTCGACCTGCGCGGTGATCGCCTGTTGCGCCTCGGCGACGAACGAACCGATGTCGCGACCGCGCACGTTGGTGGTGACGACCACCCTGCGCTTCCCGTTCTCGCGACTGATCTGATTCGGGCCCGTGCCGATCACGAGATCGGCGACGGCGCCGAGCGGAATGAACGCGGGGCCGGACGCATCGACGCGCCGCGAAGAGCGATCGGATTCGGCCTCTCCGACATGCTCGGGAAGCACCAAGGGCAGCCGCTCGAGCGCATCCGAATCGACGCGCAGCGACTCCGGTAGTCGCACCACGATGTCGAAGCGGCGATCGCCCTCGAAGAGCTGGCCCGCGACCGAGCCGCCGATCGCCGTGCGGGCGACCTCCTGGACGTCGGCGGCCGACAGACCATAGCGCGCGAGCGCCTGGCGATCGACGCGGATCTCGAGCATCGGCAGGCCGCTCACCTGTTCGGCCTTCACGTCGGCGGCGCCAGGCACGCCTTCGATCACCTCGGCGACCGCCTCGGCCGTCTCCAGAAGAATGACGAGATCATCGCCGAACACCTTGACCGCCACGTCGCTGCGCACGCCCGCGATCAGCTCGTTGAAACGCATCTGGATCGGCTGTGTGAACTCGTAGTTGTTTCCAGGAACCGTTCTGACCGCCGTTTCGACCGAACGCACGACATCGTCCTTGGATTTGCGCGGGTCGGGCCACAGCTTGCGCGGTTTCAGCATCACGAAGCCGTCCGCGACGCTCGGCGGCATCGGGTCGGTCGCGACCTCGGCCGTGCCGAGCTTGGCGAACGTCGTTTCGACCTCGGGCACCGAGCGCAACGCGCGCTCGAGCGCGGCTTGCATCGACACCGCTTGCGTGAGGCTCGTGCCCGGAATGCGCAGCGCGTGCAGCGCGATGTCGCCTTCGTCGAGACTCGGAATGAACTCGCGCCCCATCAAGGTGGACGCGCCGAGCGAGGCGACGACCAAAAGCGCCGCACCCGCGATCACGGCGCGCGGGCGCTGAAGCACGCGCTCGAGCAGCCGCGCGTAGCCCGAGCGCGCCCAGCGCATCACCGCGCTCTCGCGCTCGCTGATTTTGCCGCTCAGCAGGATCGCGACCGCGGCGGGCACGAACGTGACGGACAGGACCAGGGCCGCGGCGAGCGCGATGATCACGGTGATCGCCATCGGCCGGAACATCTTCCCCTCGACGCCGGTGAGCGCGAGGATCGGCACGTAGACGATCAGGATGATCAACACCCCGAACACGCTCGGCCGGATCACCTGACTCGTCGCGCTCGCGACGACTTCGAGCCGCTCGCGCAGGGGCAGCACTTCCGAGCGGCCGTGATTCGCCTCGGCCAACCGGCGGATGCAGTTCTCGACGATGATCACGGCGCCATCGACGATCAGCCCGAAGTCGAGCGCGCCCAGGCTCATCAGATTCCCGCTGATCTTTCCGCGCGCCATGCCGGCGAAAGTCAGCAACATCGACAAGGGGATCACGAGCGCGGTGAGCAGCGCCGCGCGTGCGTTGCCGAGCAGCGCGAACAGCACCGCGATCACCAGCAGCGCGCCCTCGACGAGGTTGCGCTGAACCGTCGCGATCGTGCGATCGACGAGTCGCGTGCGGTCGTAGACCGTCCGCGCAACCACGCCCGTCGGAAGGCTGCGGTTGATTTCCTCGAGCTTCGCGGCCGTTCGTCGCGACACGGCGCGACTGTTCTCGCCGATCAGCATGAAGACCGTCCCGAGCACCACCTCTTCGCCGTTCGCGGTCGCGGCGCCGGTGCGCAGCTCGCGGCCGAGCGCGACTTCCGCGACATCCGAGATGCGGATCGGAACACCGCTTGCGTGTCCGACCACGATCGCGCGCACCTCGTCGAGATCGCGCACCTGTCCGGGCGAGCGCACCAGATACTGCTCGCCGTTGCGCTCGATGTAGCCCGCGCCCGTGCTCACGGTGTTGCGCGGGCTCGCCTCGAGCAGGTCGCGGAACGTCTGGGCCGGCGCGTCGAGCCGCTCGGGACGCGGCGTCACGTG
>JANNLG010000198.1:0-8740 GCA_031396695.1 Deltaproteobacteria bacterium | reverse complement strand
TGCGGACGGCGAGGCGCTGCGGCTCAGCCAGCTCGCGATTCCGACCGACACGCTTGCGACCGGTCTGGGCCCGGGCGCGCTGCTGGGGTCGAGTGGTGACTTCGCGCGCATGGTAGACGCGGAGCTCTCCGGTGCGGAGGCGCTACGCGAACTGCCGGGCTCGGTGCTGGTGCGCGCGGTGTCGTCGTTGGTCGCGCTCGCAATGAGTCGCCGCGCGCTCGTGCCCGCCTTCTTCGGCGCCGACCCCGAGACCGCGGAGCTTCCCGCGCTCGACGCCGCCGGCTTCTCGGCCGCAATCCCGGCGCTGCTCCAGTACGACCCGCCCGAGGACGACGCGCACGCCGCGCGAATCCTGAAGCGGATCTTCGACGAGCATCGGCTGAGCGCGCTGGTCGACGGCTCGATCGCGAGCCTGGTCCCGGCGCGCTACGCCTTCGAGGCGATCGAGGCCGGGCGCATCGGCACTCGCAACACCGCGATCGTCGCGCTCGACGCGTTCGCCTCGAGCGGCGGCGCGAACGCGATCTTCACGCCCGCGCTGCGCGCGCTCTCCGGCACGTCGCACCGCGACAAGCCGTTCTGGGATCTGCACGTCGCGTTCCGGCGCCCGCCTCCCCTGCTCGAGCTGTTCCCGACCGAGAGCCGGCTGCGCGCGGCGTCGAAACACGGCGAACGCGAGTTCGAGCCGACATCGCGCATCCTGCGCCGGCTGCTGGCGCCGCTCGGGCGCTGGCGCGAGCTCAGGTCGGAGTCTTGAGCCGCTCGATCTCGCGCGAAAGGATCTGACGCGTGATCGCGATCGCGCACGCGTAGGTCGAGTCGGTGCCGAAGCTGCCCAGGCTTTTGGACAAGAGCGTTTGTCGCCGGCTGTAGGGCGTGTCCGACGCGTAGTGCAGGATGCCGACCGCCGCGCTCGTGCGCTCCGACAAGCTCACGACCTCGTCGTTCGGATGTCGGCGCGGATCGACCAGCTCGTAGATCGCCGACAGATACGGCCCGGCCTCCATCTCGAGCACGCTGTAGCCCTCGCGGTAGAACACGCCCATGTAGTTCGGGTTCTGCAGGAACGCGCCGCGCACGGTGACGGCCTTCTGGTTGTCGAGCACGCTGCCGTGGGTGAGCCAGGGCGCCACGTCGTCGTAGGCGAAGGCGTTGCGCAGCAGGTAGGTGTTGTCGGAGTGCTCGTCGTGCACCACGCGCGAGATCATCACGTCGCCGACCTGGCCGTTCAGCGTCGCGGCCTTGCCCATCACGTACAGCCCGAGCAGCGGTCCCGCGCCCTGGCCGAGTCGCGAGAGCAGGTGATACGCGGCCAGCCCGAGCGGGTAGTCGATGTTGACGATGCGCGCGTCGCTCGCGCGCAGCCACTCGAGCCCGGGCATGCGCAGACGCGGGTCGAGCCGATCGGCGCGCAGCTTCGCGAGCTCGATCACCTGCGCCTGCACGTCGATCTGCGCGCCGTCGCCCGCGGTTTGGATTCCAGACTCGGCGTCCCAACTTTGGACGCGCTCGAGCACGTCGGGGAACGCGTGCAGGTAGTTGCGCAGCGCGAAGTACAACAGGTTCGGATCCGCGGGCGAGCCGTCCGCGAGCTGCCGCTCGAGCTCCGGCAGCGACTCGACGCGCGGGTCGTTGCGCGCGGCGCGGACCAGCTCGTCGCGGTGCGCGAGCGCGTAGCCGCCGAGCAGGTTCGCGAGCGAGTGCGTGTTCGACGAGACGAAATACACCGGCGGGCGCAGGCCGCGCTTCGCCTCCTGCAGGTAGACGCGCTCGACGCCGCGCCACCACTGGTCCGCCGCGCGCTGGTACGCGGAGAACGAGCCGGCCAGCAGGCGCACGCGCAGGTCGAGACGGCGCGCGCCGATCGCTTCGAGCGCGGCGTCGGGACCCGCGCCGAGCGCCTCGCGCAGTCGCACGTAGTCGGCGTCCGAGAGGCCGAGCGCGTGCGCCAGATCGGGCGCCTTGCGCGCCGGATCGCGCGCGTCGCCGCCCGACGCGATCAGGTCGTGCATCTTGTTCCACTCGATCTGGTACGCGGTCAGGATCGGAATCAGATCGTCGATGTCGGAGGTGCTGGCGACGAACGCGGCCAGCGACTCGGCGCCGTCCCAGCGCAAGAGCCGCCGCCGGCCGCGCGTGCGCACGTGCTGCCAGCTGCTCGTCGGGAAGCCGAACGTGGCGTAGATCTCGTCACTTTGCCCGAGCACCACGCGCGACACGCTCGGCATGCACTCGGGCAGTCGAGCCGCGGCGTAGCCGAACGCGCCGACGTCGACTGACGCCTCGCGCGCGCCGAGGTGCAGGCTCGAGTTCGAGAACGAGTGCGCCTCTTCGAACGAGCGCACCCGAACCTCGCCGGAGCTGCGCAGGAGCGAGTACACCGTGCGCAGGTAGAGCTCGATCTCGTTGGTCGTGGTGTCGGGCTTCTGCCGCTCCATTCCCCCTCCGGATCGGAGTGCGCGCAAATCTACCAAAGACCGGGCGAACCTCCGCGCGTGTATGATTCCCCGCATGCAGGACTACGAGTCGTACGACGCGCTGGGTCTGGCGGAGCTGGTGCGCAAGGGCGAGACGAGTGCCGAAGCGCTGCTCGACGAGGCGCTCGCGCGCACCGAATCGCGCAACCCGGCGCTCAACGCCGTGAACATGGTTTGGGCCGATCACGCGCGTGCGGCGATTCGCGCGGGCCTGCCGGACGGGCCGTTCCGCGGCGTTCCCTATCTGCTGAAGGACCTGCACGCGCAGGTGGCGGGAATGCCGCTCACGTTCGGCTCGCGACTGTTCAGTCGTTTCGTGTCCGACACCGACAGCGAGATCACGCTGCGCTACCGGCGCGCGGGACTGGTGATCTTCGGGCGCACGGCGTCGCCCGAGTTCGGTCTGACCGCGACCACCGAGTCGGTGCTGTGGGGCGCGACGCGCAATCCCTGGAACACGTCGCGCACCTCCGGCGGATCTTCGGGCGGTGCGTCGGCGGCCGTCGCCGCCGGCATCCTGCCCGCAGCGCACGCGAGCGACGGGGGCGGATCGATCCGCATTCCCGCCGCGTGCTGCGGACTGTTCGGCATGAAGCCGACACGCGCGCGTGTTCCCTCGGGACCGCACACCGGTGAAGGCTGGGGCGGCATGAGCACCGCGCACGCGGTCACGCGTTCGGTGCGCGACAGCGCCGCGCTGCTCGATGCGGTGCACGGACCCGACGAGGGCGCGCCCTACCACGCGCCCGAACCTGAACGCACGTACCTGGAAGAAGTCACGCGCGCGCCAGGTCGACTGCGCATCGGCCTGCAGACCGACGCGTTCAACGGCGCGCCGACGCACCCGGAGTGCCGCGACGCGGCGATCGCGGCCGCCAAGCTGTGCGAATCGCTCGGACACCACGTCGAGCCCGTGAAGCTCGCGGTCGACGCGCAGGCGCTCGGCCGCGCGACGCAGGTGCTGATCGCGGCGAACGTGCAGGCGACCACGGAGGACGCCGCCGCGGCGCTCGGTCGAGAGCTCGGCTCGGACCTGGTCGAGACGATCACGTTCTTCATGGTGCAGGGCGCGCGTTCCGCGACCGCAGCCGACTACGCGCGCGCGATGCGCACCATCCACGCAGCGGGGCGCACCGCCGAGAGCTTCCTCAGGCGCTATGACGTGCTGCTCTCGCCGACCATGGCCGCGCCGTCGGTCGAGATCGGCGCGCTCTCGCTCGCGAACGCCCCGTCGGCTGACTACATCGCGCGCATCTCGGCCGCGACCGGCTACACGCAGCTGTTCAACGCCACCGGTCAGCCGGCCATGAGCGTGCCGTTGGCCTGGGCGAGCGACGGCATGCCGCTCGGCGTGCAGTTCGCCGCGCGCTTCGGCGACGAAGCCACGCTGTTCCGCCTGGCCGGCCAGCTCGAGCAGGCGCAGCCCTGGCGCGAGCGCCGGCCGCCCGCCGCGGCCCGCTAGATTCCGATCGTGACGCGCACGCCCTGCTCGCTCGCCGCGCTCGGCCAGGTGAACGCGCTCGGCAAGACCCACGCCGAGATCGCGAAGCGCCTGTTCGCGGGCGACACGTCCGGACTCACGCTGCGCGACGACCTGGTGCCGGAGCGCAGCCTCCTGTTCGGCGCGGTGCGCGATCCGCTGCCCGAGATTCCCGCGCGACTCGCGCGCTTCGCGTGTCGCAACAACCGGCTCGCGCTGGCGGCGCTGGAACAGATCGGCGCCGAAGTCGAGGCTACGCTGTCGCGCTTCGGACGCGCGCGCGTCGGCGTGGTGGTCGGCACCAGCACGTCCGGCGTAGGCGATGCAGAGGAGGCGATCGCGGTGCGCGAGCGCACCGGCCGGTTGGCACGCGAGTTCGACTACGCGCAGCTCGAGTTCGGCGGGCTCTCGGGCTTCCTCGCCGAGGCCACGGGCGCGCGCGGACCGGCGTACACGCTCTCGACCGCCTGCTCGTCCGGCGCCCGTGCGCTCGCGACCGCGCGCAGTCTGATCCGGCTCGGCATCTGCGACGCCGTGATCTCGGGCGCGGCCGACTCGCTGTGCGGACTGACCGCGAACGGCTTCGCCTCGCTCGGCGCGCTCTCCGCGCGCATCACCAATCCGTGTAGCCGCAATCGCGACGGGCTCACGCTCGGCGAGGGCTCGGCGCTGTTCCTGGTCACGGGCGACGCGGGAGGCGTGCAGCTGCTCGGCGTCGGCGAGTCGAGCGAGGCGCACCACATCTCCGCACCCGACCCCGAGGGCAACGGCGCCGAGGCCGCCATGCGCGGCGCGCTCGCCGACGCCGGCCTCGCGCCGTCCGAGATCGCCTACCTGAACCTGCACGGCACGGGCACGCCGCAGAACGATCCGATGGAGTGCGCCGCCGTCGCGCGCGTGTTCGGCACCGAGCTACCGTGCAGCTCCACCAAGGCGCTGATCGGTCACGCGCTCGGGGCCGCCGGCGCGCTCGAAGCCGCGTTCTGCTGGCTCGTGCTGGCGAACCGGTCGAACGACTCGCTCACGCTGCCGCCGCACGTCTTCGACGGCGAGCGCGATCCCGCGCTGGCGCCGATCCGACTGGTCGCGGCCTCCGAGTCGGTGAAGGCGGGTGCGCACCCGCGCGTGCTCACCAACTCGTTCGGCTTCGGCGGCAGCAACTGCTCGCTGGTGCTCGGCACGGACGCCGACGCATGAAGTTGTCGCTCACCAACTGGTCGGCCTGGGCGCCGGGCATCGAGACGCCCGACGCCTGGCGGGCCTGGGCGCGCGAGCCCTCGCCGCTCGCCAAGGAAGGCGCGCCCGACGGGAAGTTCCTGCCCGCCATGCTGCGGCGCCGCTGCACGCCCCTCACGCGCACGATGCTCGCGGCCGCCTGGGGTTGCCTGGACGCGAACGAGCTGCCGACCCTGCGCAGCGTGTTCGCATCGCGCCACGGCTCGATCAACGAATCGATCGGCCTGCTCGAGAACGTCGTGCGCCGCGAGAAGCTCTCGCCCGCCACCTTCAGCCACACGGTGCACAACGCGCAGGCGGCGCTGTTCTCGATCGCCGCCGTGAACCGCGCTGCCTCGAGCTCGCTCTCCGCGCAGGAGGACACCTGGGCCTGCGCCTGGATCGAAGCGCTGACGTTCCTGGAGCGCGACCCGAGCGCGCCGGTGCTGGTGGTGATCGGCGACGTGCCGCTCGCCGAGACCTTCGCGCCGTTGGTCGACGAGCCCGCCGTGCCCTACGCCTTTGCGTGTCGGCTCGCGAGCGAAGGCTCCGGCCCGGGCATCACTCTCGCGCTCGAGGACTCGGACCAACCCCTACCCCGCCCCGCCTGGCCGCACGTGCTCGAGTTCCTGCGCTGGTGGCTCTCCGACGAGCCGACCCTCGCCCAAGGTTCGCGCGGAACCCGCTACACGTTCCGGCGTAGCTAGCGCGCGAGATCCCTCAGGGGGGTAGTCCCAGCGCGAGTCGCATCTCACGGCGGTGCTCGTTCGCGCGCCGGCCCATGGCGGTGTTCTCGCTCGGGAACCAGCGCGCGAGCAGGCGGTCGAGCGGGCGGTCGAAGTAGATCCGGAAGTACAGCTTGCGCGCGACGAAGTCGGCAACCGCGAGCGCGCCCATCGCGAGCCACACGATCCAGCCGGTGAAGTTCTTCCACCAGGCGAGTGGACCGAAGACTGCGAGCGCCGCGATCAGCAGCGCGTTCGCCAGGAAGAAGCCGGCCCAGGCCGAGGTCGACTTGCGGCAGTAGGGCCGGATGAAGTCGGGCGCGTAGGGCTGGATGCCGAAGGCAACGCGCTCGAAAATCGATTCGCCGTCGCGCACGCTCTTCCAGAACATGCGCGCGAGGGCGACCTGAACCCACGCCGGCACGAGCAGCAGGAACACCCGCTCGCCGGTCGCCGCCGCGGCGCCAACTAGCGCGAGTAGAGCCAGCGAATCGACGCCGCCGAGCGCGACGCCCGCGGGCAGCGCGCGGCCGACCACGAGCAGCGAGACCGCGGAGACGAGCACGAGCGCGGCTGCGAGCGCGCGCACGCCGAGCAGACCGACGAGCGGCTCCGAGATCAGCGGCCAGATGAACGCGAGCGCCACCACCGCGGCGCCCGCCGCGAGCTGGCGCGCGCTCGGGTGCAGCAGGTCAGGCAAGGGAGTCGGCGGACAGGAGCGCATGCAGCGAGAGCGCCTCGTCCGGATCGCGACGCGCGTCTGGACCGAGCATCAGCAGCGCGCGGCGCCGCACCGAGTTGAAGATCTGCTCGGACTTCTCGAGCACCTCGCGGCGCGGGCGCGGAAGCCCGATGCGCGTGAGAAAGTCGAGGTGATCGAGCCCGGGCGTGAACACCCCTTCGTTCATGCGATAGAACTCGCCGCGCGCGCGCAGCGACTCCGCCACTTTCTGGAAGAGCGTGTTGTAGTTCGCGAGCGCCTGCAGGATGTGCGGCGCCATGCGCAGCTGGCGGCGCAGCCAGCGCGGATCGAGATGCTCGTCGCGCATGTACGGCGAGACCCACAAGTTGTAGTAACAGGCGATGTCGAAGTCCCACTTGAGCCGCCCGAGCTCGTAGCTGCCGAACGTCTCGTACTGGTTGCGGTACAGCGAGAGCGTCGCCTCCTGACGGAAACGCATGAAGCCGTCGTACAGCTCGCAGCGCTCGGCCAGCTCGTGCGCGCTCTCGCCCGCGAAGTCGCGCCGGATCAGCTCGGTCAGGAAATCGTTCTCGTGCGCGATGAAATCCGTGCCCGGGCTGTAGAGCGGATCGGCGGCCGTGGCCGCCTCGCCGGTCAGGCCCCAGCGGTCGGGCGAGAAGAACGCTCGCGTCGAATAGGCGATCTGCGCGTAGCTGCCGATGTCGAGCGCCTTCGCGTCGCGCAGCAGCAGCGCGACCGCCGCGTGCGAGTCGAGGAACTCGCGAAAGCCCTCGGGCGTGCGCAGTCGGCGCTCGTCCCAACCGGTCGGTCCCGTCACGCCCACGCTCGTGACCCCGTCGTGCAGCGGGATGAACCAGATCCAGTAGCCGGGATAGAAGAAGTGGACCGTCGACAAGAAGCGCGTCGAGTGACGCACGCGCGCGTGCCAGGCCTCGGGACCGATGTCGTCGATGTCGGCCACGTTCTCGAAGCGGCCCCAGACCGAGCCGATCCGGTGCGTCGCTTCGCGCTCCCGCAAGCCGAGCATGCGCGCAAGCAGATCCGAGCGGCCGGCCGCGTCGATCAGCCAGCGGGTGCTGTGCGTGCGCGTGCCGTCCGGACCCGCGACCTCGAACCGGTGACTCGCGCCGCCGCGTCCGATCTCGAGCGGCCGCGCGCGCACGCCGAGCTGCACGTCGACGCCGCTCTTTCGGTTCATCTCGAAGAGATCCGTCTCGAGCCGGGCGCGATCGAGCTGGAACGACGGGTGGAACGGCAGGCTGATCGGGCCGATCTCGCTCAACTCCCAGAGCGCGAGCGAGCGCGTCTGGTTGTCGAAAAAGTACCGCAGCCCGTTCTTCGCAAAGTGGCGGTCGTACAGGTAGCGCGACAGCCCCTGCCGCTTGATCAGGTAGTGGCTGCCGATCTCGACCACGGACTCGCCGACCTTCCAGTTGGTCTCGGTCGACTTCTCGTACAAGGCGATGCGCAGGCCGGGAACCGAGCGCACGAGCTGGCGCGCGAGCAGGTTGCCCGCGAGGCCACCGCCGAGGATCGCGACGTCGAGATCGCTGCTCACAGCATGCCCCCGTTCACCGAGATCACCTGGCCCGTGATGTAGCCGGCGCCCTCGCTGAACAGATACACCACCAGCGACGCGACCTCATCCGGGCGGCCGAGCCGCTGCATGGGCACGAGCTTGGCGAGCTCCGCGATCGGAGCGCCTTCGAGCATTTCCGTGTCGACCAGGCCCGGGGCGACGCAGTTCACGGTGATGCCCCGCTTGGCGAGCTCCTGCGCCAGCGACTTGGTCGCCCCGTGCAGGCCCGCCTTCGAGGCGGCGTAGTTCACCTGGCCGCGATTGCCCGCGAGGCCCGCGACCGACGAGATCGAGACGATCCGGCCGCCATCGTGCAAGCGGACGAGCGGCATCACGAGCGGTCGCAGCACGTTGAAGAAGCCGTCCAGGTTCGTGCGCAGCACGCGGTCCCAGGCGTCGCCGCTCATGGCGGGAAACGCGGCGTCGGAGTGGATGCCGGCCGCGAGCACCACACCCCCATACCCGCCGTGCTCGCGCACGTCCGACTCGAGCGCGCGCGCGGCGGCGCCAACCCGCGCGCCAGCAAAACTGTCGTAATCAAACCTCGCAGGGTTCCTTTCT
>JANNLG010000130.1:0-3545 GCA_031396695.1 Deltaproteobacteria bacterium | reverse complement strand
AGCCGATACAGATCGTCCGGGTCGGCTCCGTGCAGTGCCTTCAGCGCAACCGTCCGCCCCGACTCGCGATCCAGCGCCCGATAGACGATCCCCATCGCGCCGCGTCCGGCCTCGTCGAGGAGCTCGTAGCGATCGGCGAGGGCCTTCGATCCGAGTGGAGACTCACGCGTCACGGCGGAATTCTACTTCGCTTGAAGATCCAATGAGCTGCGCAGCGATGAAGCGGCCCGGAAGGATCGAAATCCGATTCATGTCGAACTCGGAGAGGCGTAGGATGTGAATTGGAAACTCGGAGGAGATACCCCATGCCTCTCAAGGATCTGGTGGCCGACCTGATTCGAGACAAATCGCTTCGGCGTCGATTCGTCGACGATCCGGAAACGGTGATGGACGAGTATCGCCTCTTCAAGAAGGAGCGAAGGGTCCTTCGAACCATGGACAAGGGGAAGCTGAAGGGGTCCTTGCCCGCGGAGATGCACGACGACATCGACGACTTCAACGTTCCGCCGGGCGAGTTTCCGCCGGCGAGCGACGACTTCCTGATTGAAGGCGGCGGGGCCGACGCGCAGTATCCGAGTCCCGAGCCCGCGCTGTTTCGCTATCGCATCAATCCGGCTTTCGCGTACGGGGCCGGTGGGGTGCGAGGATTCAGCCTAAGCATCGTGAACGGCACTGCGTCGAAGGCGATTGAGGTGACCGTCTTCGGTCAGTCGCTCTCCGACGTGAATCTCAAGCTGATCCGAACGCTGGGCGGTGCGGGTGACGCTCAGCCCACGCACTTCTTTCAGCTCGGTACGTTTCGAAACTCGATCGTCCGCGCCGTCTTCAGTCCCCCGCCCGGGGCTCCGGGCGGCAACTGGGTGCTCAACGACGAGTATGCGGTCACCGTCATCAACCTCCATCGCAACGCGGCCCTTGCGAAGACGCTGACCGCCGCACCAGTGATCAAGGTGCTTGCATAGCGAGCGACGAGCTCTCGATCTCCGCGCTCGGGGTCGGGCCGCCGCTCGTCGAGGCGCGAAGCCTGCTGCGACTCGAACGAATCGGCGCGTCCGTTCCGCGCGGCATCGTGGCGCTGGGGGTGGAGTGCCGGCTTCGCGCTGGAGCCGGTTCCGTGGATCTCGGAGTCGCGCTCAGTCGGGAGGCCGCCGACCTGACGAGCTCGGACCTCTCGCCGGTGGGCAACGAGTTTGACGACGCGCTCGCTTCGGAGCCGGGCTGGCGAGCGATCGCTCGCTTCGTTCGCGCATGGGGTGAGCCGCACTCGCTGCTGCACGCTTGGGTCCCGTTCGTGTTCCTCGAGTACGACGAGTCGTCGCATGCGCGCCCGACGCCGTCGGTATTCGCTGCGCTCGACTCGCCGATCGGCGAAGCCGGATCGCGTCTCTCGCCGGAACTCGGCGCGGCGCGCCAGTTCGCCGAGCTCTTGCTCGGCGACGAGTTCGACACGCGTCGCTCGGCTGCGCTCGAGCGCGGTTTCTGCGCGCTCCGCAGCCATTCTCGGGTGCTGCACGTCGCACTGATGCTCGGCCGGAATACAGCTGCGATCCGGCTCTCCGTCCTCGCCGAGACCGAGCTCGTCTCGGACTACTTCAGCCGACTCGACGCGCCGGACCTCGCAGCTCAGGCGGAGCACCTGCTCTCGCTGCTGCCCGAACGCCCCAGCTTCAGTCAGCTCGACTTCGACATCGGGCCACCGACTGGAGCTCGCGTAGGAATGGGGCATCGGCCGGCCAATCGCGAGGCTTGGGGCGAGCTGCTCACTCACTTGGTCCGGCTCGGCGCCGCTGATCCGCACAAAGCGGACGCCGCCCTCCGCTGGCTCGACGCTTCTCACTCCGCCGGGATCCGGCGAGAGCTGAGCCACGTGAAGCTCGCCACCGACGGCGCGGGGGGCGTCGAGGCGAAGATCTATCTCGGCCTGACTCGCGTTGCCGCGAGCGGTCGTGTCCGCGACTAGAGCTTCGGATCTGCCGGCAGCGCCGGCGCTTCCGGCGAATCGCACGTGAGCGCCTTCGCCGCGTTCAGGCGGCGTCCCGTGCCGGGAGTCGTGCCCGCCTGGGTCTTGCCTGCGAGAGCGGCAACATCGTCTCCGCACAGGACGCGCCTCACCACCTCTCCTGTCGTCGCGAGCGGGAACTGAGCCTTGACCAGTGCAACCACGCCCGCCGCATAGGGGACCGCGAAGGACACACCCGTTCCCGAGCCCGTTCCCGTGCCCTCGGTGGTCCAGATTCCGTCACCCGGCGCGGCGATCTGGACGACTGCACCGTAGTTCGCCATGTCGAGCTTTGCGTCCATGCTCTCGACGCTCGCCGTGACGCAGATCAGGTTCTTCAGCTCGGGGGTCCAGTTGCACGGGAAGACTTTGTAGGGATCGACGAGGTCTTCGCCCGTCACCCTGTTTCCCGCCCCGGTCACGACGATGACGTCCGGTGCGTCGTGAATCAGCGTCTTGAGCTTGTCGGAGGCCGCCACGTCCCAGCTCGCGTTGATCACGTGCGCGCCGTTCTGCGTGGCATAGACAAACGCCTTCAGGATCGCGTCGAGCGCTCCTCCGTCGGCCTTGGTGTCGTAGTAGCGCAAGTCCATCAGGGAGATGGACCAGTTGGTGCCGACCACGCCGATCTCGTTTTGGCAGGCGCCGATGATCCCTGCGATCTTCGTCCCGTGGTCCGCTTCGTCGGAGAGCCGGTTGCCCTCCGGCAGTGCGAAGTTCCAGCCGTGAACGTCATCGATGCGGCCATCGGCGGGGCGACCGGGGCAGTCGTCGTCCGCGCCGTTCAGAACGTCGCAGGGATTCGTCCAGAAGTTGCAGGTCAGATCCGGGTTCTCGTGATTGATGCCCGAATCGATCACCGCCACGATCAGCGAGGATGACCCTGTGGTCGTCTTCCAGGCCTCCTCGAGTCCGATCCGCCAGTGTCCCCACTGGGCCGCGGACTCGGGATCGACTAGCGGCGCGGATGGGCCCGGTTGGGGGAATACACAGCTGTTCGCTTCGATCGACGCGATCGAGCCGTCGGATTTCTGCAGCAGGTCGCGAGCAACGGCGTCGAGGTTCGCCGTGGTGGGAAACTGGAGCTTGAACATCGGAACGGACTCGTCCCTCTGGACGTCGCTCACCTCGACACTGTCCCAGAGTGACTGCCACCCCAGGGGCACCGCTGCGAGGATCGGGCCGGATTGAGCCGGGAAGACGAGCAGCTCGCCCTGCCGATGCGGGAAGTTCAGATTGAATCCGACCTGTATAGGTCCACTTGCAGGCGATATCGACGTAGCGACATCGAGTGTGTTCTCCGGTCCTGGCTGAGAGAGGCCCGCGACGCACGGCCGACGCTCTTCGTTCTGCCCCATCGCCGAGCGGGTAAGGACGAGCGCCAACATCCCCACGGCGCACCACGTCAGCCTCGAGAGCTCACGCATCACCCTCTCTCCCCAACTCGAACGCGCGAATCAGGTTGTACACGTGGGACCGCGCCAGACCGAGCCGACGCGCGGCTTCGGCAATGTTCCAGTCGTTCTCGCGCAAGGTGCGCTCGAGG
>JANNLG010000126.1:0-2678 GCA_031396695.1 Deltaproteobacteria bacterium | reverse complement strand
TTCAGCGTCTACGCGCCGCACATGTTCGGCACTCCCGGCAAGCCCGAGACGATCGGCTACGCGCTCTCGAGCATGCTCCACTGCTGCGTCAGCAGAGAGTTCAAGGTGCTCGCCGCGAACGAGTCGAGCCCGATCACGGACTGGCTGCGCGCTTTGTGCCGCCACGCGCACGCGGAGTGCGGCGGTCCCGGCGTGGGTGCGATCGGCATGTGCATGACGGGGAACTTCGCGCTCGCGCTGATGGTCGACGAATCGGTGATGGCGCCGGTGCTCTCGCAGCCGTCGCTGCCCTCGCCGTTCTCAGCGGCGCGGCGCGAAGGACTGCATTTGTCGCCGAGTGATCTCGCGATCGTGAAGCGCCGCGCGGCGGCCGGCGTGGGCGTGCTGGCGATGCGCTTCACGAATGACCCGCTGTGCCGCGCAGAGCGCTTCGAGCGCCTGCGCCGCGAGCTCGGAAGTGGCGTCGAGACGATCGAGATCGACTCGAGCCCTGGCAACCCGCACGGCTTTTCGAAGACCGCGCACTCGGTCGTCACGCGCGAGCTCGTCGACAAGGAGGGCCACCCCACGCGCGCGGCGCTCGACCGCGTGCTTGGATTCTTCAGGGAGCGGCTCACCCATGCCTGAGGCCGTCACCACCGCGGCGCTCGAGCGGCTGTTCGAGTCGGTGAAGAACTGGGGACGCTGGGGAGCGGACGACGAGCGCGGCGCGCTGAACTTCATCACACCGCAAATTCGCGAGGCCGCCGCGCGCCTGGTGCGCGACGGCGAGGCCGTGAGCTGCTCGCTCGAGTTCCCGGTTCTGCCCGGCCCCGACAACCCGACGCCCGCCCAACACCACATGGTGATGGCCGGCGACGCGCGCGAGGCGACCGGCGTGCCGCACCTCGAAACCGCGCTCGACTTCATCGGCATCGCCTGCCATGGCATGGCGACCTCGCACATCGACGCGCTCTGTCACGTGTTCGTGCGCGGCCAGATGTACAACGGCTTCCCGGCCGCGGACGTCAAAAGTACGGGAGCCGAGCGCAACAGCATCATGGCCGCGCGCGACGGGATCGTGACGCGCGGTGTGCTGCTCGACATCCCGCGCCTGCTCGGCGTGAAGTGGCTCGAGCCGGGAGCATCGATCGAACGCGCCGAGCTCGAAGCCGCGGAGCGCGCCCAGAAGGTTCACGTCGGCGAAGGCGACGTGCTGCTCGTCGGCACCGGCCGCGACGCGCGCCGCAGCGCGCTCGGCGCGTGGGACCCGGTCGGCGTCGGGCTCGCGGGCCTGCACCCGAGCTGCATCCCGTTCCTGCACGAACGCCGCATCGCCGTGCTCGGCTGCGACGGCATCTCCGATCCGCTGCCCAGCTCCGGCGTCGAGGGCTGGCCGATCCCCGTCCACCAGTGCTGCCTTGTCGCGATGGGCGTGCACCTGCTCGACAACCTCGAACTCGGCCGGCTCGCCGCCGCTTGTGCCGCGCGCTCGCGCTGGGAGTTCCTGTTCACCGTCGCGCCGCTGCGCATCGAGCGCGCGACCGGCTCGCCGGTGAATCCGGTCGCGATCCTCTAGGGCCGAAGATCCAATCGCACCGGCACCGCGTCGCGGCGGAGCACCACGCCGTACCACCAGTCGACCCAGCCGTACTTGATCGCGAACGCATCGTCGACCGCAGCGTGCACCGTCTCGTCGCTGAGGACGCTCGCCGTACACGGGAAAGTGCCGCTCTCGCGGATCAGCTCGACGTTCGGGTTCGCCTTCAGCTGCTCACCCCAGCCGCGTCCGACGCGGCCGATGCGGACGTACGGAGTGCCGTCGATGTCCGCGACCCACATCCTCGTCTCGTGCGGCGCGCCTGCCGCGTCGAACGTGCGCAGGCGCGCGACCTCCGTCTGCTCGCCCGCGATGTAGGTGCCCAGGGCGAGCAGGAAAAGCGCCGACAGCGCGATCAGCGCGAGTCTGCGAATGCTCACGCGCACAACCTTGGCGCGCTCGCCGCGTGCGTTGAAGGCAGCGAATTGCTGCACCGCGAGGCGGCGCCGCGACGCGCGTTCAGCCGCCCACGAGCCAGCGCGCTGCGCTCTGCCCGAGCAGACACGCCGCGAGACACCCGATCACCGTGACCGCGACGTAGCCCGCACCCATCCCCCACGCGCCGTCCTGAAGGTACGCGAACGTCTCCTGGCTGAACGCGGAGTAGGTCGTGAAGCCGCCCAGAAATCCTGCGGCGAGAACGATGCGCAGCTCCGTGGACACGGCGCTGGTCGCGAGCGAGACGTGCACGAGCGCGGCGAGCAGCGCCGAGCCGATCAGATTCACGGCCAGCGTTCCGTACGGGAACGCCGTGCCGAAACGCTCGAGCGCGAGCGTGCCGATCGCGAAGCGTGCGGCCGAGCCGAGCCCGCCCGCGACGAACACCCAGCCGAGCCGCGTCGCGTTCATCGCGCGAGCATAGCCGGGCGGCGGGCGAGTCGGCCCACGGCGCCGTGATAGGCTCCGAGCGTGCAGGACGTCACGGAGCTCGAGGCGGAGGCCGAGGTCGAGGTCGCGCTCGAGCGCCGCACCCTGATCGCGTTCTTCCGCGACCGCGACCACACGCGCGGCAACTTGCTGGTGTCGGTGCTCGTGCTCTCGCTGCCGTCCATTTTGACCATGACCTGCTCGTTCGGCCTGTTCCAGATGCTCGAGCTTT
>JANNLG010000123.1:0-12174 GCA_031396695.1 Deltaproteobacteria bacterium | reverse complement strand
TCGAGCTGACCCGGTCGTTGTGCGAGGCGAGCGAAGGCTACGAGCCGTACGGCAGCTGGCGCAAGAAGATCGCCACGCGCATGACGCCGTTCGTTCCCGGGTGATCGCCCACGAGGTCGACCGGCAGGTTCTGATCGTCGGCGCGGGGCCGACGGGTCTGGCGCTGGCCATCGAGCTCGGGCAGCGCGGCATCCGCTGCCTCGTGATCGAGCGCAACGCGCGCGCAGGCCATGCGCCGCGCGCCAAGACCACGAACGTGCGCACCCGCGAGCACCTGCGCCGCTGGGGCATCGCCGACCAGCTGCGCGAGCAGTCGCCGCTCGGCATCGACTACCCGTCCAACGTGCTGTTCGTCACTCGCCTTTCCGGCCACGAGCTCGCTCGTTTCGAGAACGCTCTGTACTGCGCGCCCGGCAGGAACCCGTTGTACTCCGAGCACGCGCAATGGATCCCGCAGTACACCGTCGAAGAAGTGCTGCGCGCACACGCGCAGAGCCTGCCGAGCGTGGAGATCCGCTTCGATTGCGAGCTGCAGGATTTCGCGCAGGACGGTGCGCAAGTGCAGTCGCGCGTGCGCGAGTCAGGGGCGAGCGCGGACTTCCGCGTGCGCAGCGACTTCCTGGTCGGCGCAGACGGCGCCCGCAGCACGGTGCGAGACGCGATCGGCGCGCGCATGGAGGGCACCTACGGGCTCTCGCGCAACTACAACGTGGTGTTCCGCGCGCCGGGCCTCGCTACGGCGCACCGGCATGGACCCGCCATCATGTTCTTCCAGGTCAACGCGGACGTGCCCAGCATCATCGGCCCGATGGACAGCGGCGACCGCTGGTTCTTCATGCCCACCGGGGTTCGATCCGACGTGAAGCTAGAACCGAGCGATGCGCCCGCCCTGATCCGAAGGGCCAGCGGAATCGATCTGCCCTACGAAGTGCTGAGCTCCGACGAGTGGGTGGCGAGCGCACTCGTGGCCGACCGCTACCGCGATCGCCGCGTGTTCCTCGCGGGCGACGCCTGCCACTTGCACCCGCCCATGGGCGGCTACGGCATGAACATGGGTGTGGCAGACGGAGTGGATCTGGGCTGGAAGCTCGCCGCGGTGCTGCAGGGTTGGGGCGGCGCCCGCCTGCTCGACAGCTACGAGCGCGAGCGCGCGCCGGTGCACCGCTTCGTCATCGACGAGGCCACTCACAACCACGCGACCGGTAGCCAGCAGCTGTGGCAGGAGGGCCTGGAGGACGACAGCGAACGCGGCCGCAGTTTGCGGCGCGAAGTCGGCGCTCGCGTGACGGCGGCCAAGCTGCGCGAGTTCAACACGCTGGGCGTCGTTCTCGGCTACCGCTACGACGACTCGCCACTGATCGTGAGCGACGACAGCGCTGCACCGCCGCACGACTTCATCAACTACGTGCCCACTGCGCGACCGGGCCACCTGGCTCCGCATGCCTGGCTTCACGACGGCAGCTCGCTGTACGACCACTTTGGCCCCGGCTTCACGCTGCTGGCCACTGCTGGCGCGGGTTCGGACGAGCTCGAGTCCGCCCGCCGCGCTGCGCACCAAGCGCATGTGCCGCTGCACGCAATCCAACCGCGCGTTCCCGCGCTGCCGAGCCTGTACCCGTCGCGCTTCACGCTGATCCGGCCGGATCAGCACGTGGCCTGGAGAGGCAACACCTGGCCTCAGGACGGCCTCGGGTTGCTGCGCTACGTCACGGGGCAGGCAGGGTCCAGCGCGCCCTGATTCGCGGTACGCTATCGGGATGAGCGAACCCGCTGTCTCCAAGCCACTGTTGCCGTCCAAGGGCCAGGCTGGCGCCGATCCCTACTCGATTCCGCTCGCGAAGATCGACGTCTCCGACGCCGAGCTGTTCGAGACCGACACGCTCTGGGGCTACTTCGAGCGGCTGCGCATGGAGGATCCCGTCCACTGGTGCGCGGAGAGCGAGGAGGGACCGTTCTGGTCGGTCACGCGCTACGACGACATCGTCTACGTCGAGAAGAACCACGAGATCTTCTCGTCGGCGCGCAGCATCGTGCTCTCCGACCCCGAGCCCGATTTCCCGCTCGAGGCCGGCTTCATCACGATGGACGGCGAGCGCCACGACGCGCACCGGCGGGTCGCGCAGCCGGTGGCCTCGCCGCGCAATCTGAAGGTGCTCGAGCCGCTGATCCGCGAGCGCGTGATCGAGATCCTGGACAGCCTGCCGCGTGGCGAGACCTTCGACTGGGTCGATCGCGTGTCGGTCGAGCTCACCACCGGCATGCTCGCGACGCTGTTCGATTTCCCCTGGGAAGAGCGCCGCAAGCTCACGTACTGGTCGGACATGGCAACGGCCAGCCCCGACCAGCTCGCCGCGATGGGCAGCTCGGAAGACGAGCGGCGCGTCGTGCTCCTCGAGTGCCTCACCGCGTTCCAAGCGCTGTGGAAGGAGCGCGAAGGCAAGCCGCAGTCGGAACGCCTGGATCTCGTGACCGCGCTCGCGAACGGCGCCGCGACCAAGAATCTCGAGCCGCTCGAGTATCTCGGCACGCTGATCCTGTTGATCGTGGGCGGCAACGACACGACGCGGAACTCGATCTCCGGCGGCGTCGTGGCCCTGAACGAGTACCCGAAGGAGTATCAGAAGCTGCGCGACAACCCGGCGCTGATCCCGAACATGGTGAGCGAGATCATCCGCTGGCAGACGCCGCTCGCCTACATGCGGCGCACCGCGACCCAGGACACGGAGCTCGGCGGGAAGAAGATCAAGAAGGGCGACAAGGTCGCGATGTGGTACGTGTCCGGCAATCGCGACGAGACGGCAATCGAGCGCGCGAACGAGTTTCTGATCGATCGCAAGGACGCGCGGCAGCACCTGTCGTTCGGCTTAGGCGTCCACTTCTGCATGGGCAGCCGGCTCGCCGAGATGCAGCTGAGGATCCTCTGGGAAGAGATCCTCGTGCGCTTCCGCAGCGTCGAAGTGGTGGGCGCGCCGGTTCGCGTCCGGTCGAGCTTCGTGAAGGGCTACAGCGCGCTTGCGGTTCGCGTCCACCCGTGGTGACACCGTGAATCTCCGCATGCTCGGGAAGCGGGCTACCGATGCACCCGCTGTGCGGAACGCCGCTCGCCGGAACTCAGAGGACAGAATCGCCCTCGTACTTCCCAGTCTCGTCTCGAGCTGCTCGTCGAAGAGATCGCTGTCGCGCTGGATCCCGCTCGCAACGACGGCTCGTGTGTGAACAGAGCTTCCGCCTGCAACACGGCGGCGGAATCGGTGTACCTCGGATCGAGAGCTGAGCGAGCGGGTCGCGAAGAAACTGCCGGAGCAGCCGACTCGCGATCGCCGACATCGCCCACGCGTACGCTGGGCTAGCACGCCCCGCAGAGTCACCACCGACAATGGTGGGGCTCTGTCTCGAACGACCCCCATCGGACCTGCGAGGAAATCGGCGTTCGAGATCGCTGCGGCACCTCACGCCAACGCGCAATGCGCCTCGCGCTCTGATTGCGCCGGTGAAATCGCCAACGACGCCACCGCGCGGAGATCCGGCTCGGCGCCGCGGCTTTGTTCTGACACTCGCGACGGCCGTGGTTCCGGTCGCGCCACTCGCATCGGCCGCGCGCAGCCCGCGCAGCACACGGCGCACTCCCGAACGGACATTGCCGGACGCGATCGACGAGGTCGACCTTTCTGGAAGTTGGGTGTGTTGCACTCCGTTCTCTCAGAGAGATCCGGATGAACTACCCGCTGAGAATCCACACCCTGCAAACGACAGCACCACGCACGTGAACGCGGAGAACAGCATGCCCGTTGGACGCTTGCACGCCACGCGGCTGACGCTCGTCGTGGCAGTTGGAGCAAGCAAGGGCTACGGTCGCGGCTACAGCCCGCGAGGGCCTCGGATCGAAACTGATGGAAGGATGGGGGTAGCCATGAATCGCTTTCTTGTGCTTTTCGGTGTGATCCTGACGATGGCGCTCGCCGCGCCGGCCTTTGCCGCTCCGCCTTTGCCGATCGGCGGACGCACGCTCGCGGGCCCCGCGAGCACGTCGCTCGTGGCGAGCGCGACCGAGACGATCGCCGCGGGACTCTCGGGCAACGCCATCTGCGCGTCGGTCGCAAACACCGGCAGCGCCGCCGTGCAGCTGACCATCACCGGCGGCGCGACGAGCGTGCTGACCATCCCGATTCGAAAGACGCTCACGCTCTGCAACGACGACCCGGCAACCGCTTCGCTCCTCTGCATGGCCATCGGCACCGGCACCTGCAAGGCGACCTGGCGCATCGACGATCTCTAGTCACCGGCCCCGCTCGAGCTTCCCGGGAGTGGGTCGGTTTCCCGCTCCCGGGAATGCGCGGCGAGGTCCGCCCCCGATTTCTGGCCAGTTACCCGGGAAAGCTTTCTAGTTTCTGAGATCCTTGTCCGTAGTGTGCACCGCTCCGGTGTTTCGCTGGCGGAACCCCCGCCAAGCTGCCGCTCGGTGTCGGCGGGACCTCGAGCCGATAGGCCACCGCCATCCCCAACTCGCCTTCTTCGCGATAGCATGCCTCCGTCGCCCGAGGAGGAAACGCAGATGCAAGCGCGCTTGGGACTCGCACTCTTCACCTTGTTCGGCTTCTTCGCACGAATCGCGGCCGCTGACGAGACCTGCCTCTCGCCCTTCATGCCCAAGATCACCGGGCAGGAGGACTACGTCTACGTCTACACGCTCGGCGTGGAGGGGATGGGCGACGGCAACGACAAGCTGGTGACGCTCGGCGCGAATTCGAAGCGCCCGGGCTACGGCAAGGTTCTGCACCAGGTCTCGATGCCCGGCCGGCACGAGGCGCACCACGGCGACTTCAGCGACGACCGCCGCTACCTGTGGCTCGGCGGGCTCGACACCAGCCAGATCTTCGTGTTCGACGTCGCGTCCGATCCGGGCAAGCCGAAGCTGGTGAAGACGATCACGGACTTCGTCGCGAAGTCGGGCGGCGTCGTCGGGCCGCACAGCTTCACAGCGCTGCCCGGCCGCATGCTGATCGCGAGCCTCTCGAACGCCAAGGACGGCGGCGGCAAGACCGCGCTGGTCGAGTTCAACAACTCGGGCGAGTTCATCCGCACCGTCTGGATGCCGGACGGCGCCGAGTACGGCTACGACGCGCGCATCAACGTGAATCTGAACCGCATGCTGACGTCGTCGTTCACGGGCAAGCAGAACTACATGCGCCCGCTGCCGGAGCTGATGGGCGACGCCGAGGCGATGAAGAAGTTCGGCAACACCATGGTGGTCTGGGACGCGCACGCGCGAAAGGCGCTGCAGACGCTGCAGGTGCCGGGCGCGCCGCTCGAGATCCGCTGGGCGCTGCAGCCGCGACACCATTATGCGTTCACGTCCGCGGCGCTCACCGCGCGCCTGTGGGGCGTGTTCCGCAAGGACGACGGAAGCTTCGAGGCCGTGGACCTGGCGCCGATCGGCGATCCCGCGAGCCCGCCGCTGCCGGTCGACATCAGCCTGTCGGCGGACGACCGCTTCCTGTTCGTCGACACGTTCGTGGACGGCAAGGTCCGCGTGTTCGACGTCTCCGATCCGCGCAAGCCCGTGGTCGTGCACGAGCAGAAGATCGGCGAGCAGCTCAACATGGTCTCGCAGTCCTGGGACGGAAAGCGCGTCTACTTCAGCTCGTCGCTGCTCTCGAACTGGGACAAGTCGGGCGCCGCGAACGAGCAGTTCGTGAAGGCGTACGCCTGGGACGGCAAACAGCTCTCGAAGCTGTTCGCGATCGACTTCACGGCCGAGAAGCTCGGCCGCCCGCACCTGATGCGCTTCGGTCAGGAGGGCTTCTGGGTCTCGAAGAACGCTGCGCCGCCCACGGTCGGCGAGTGAAGCTCTTTCGCGCGGCGCTGCTCGCGCTGCTCTGCGCTTCGAGCGTGTTGCCGCACGCGCCGGGCGCGGCGGCGGGTCCGCTCTACGAAGCGCCGGCGCCGGGCAGCTACGAGCTGCCCGCGATCACGCGCGTGCAGCCGCATGCGCTGGTCGATTCGAACGGAGCGACCGCGAGCTTTCCCGCGCTCGAGCAGGGGCAGGTCGCGGTGGTCGCGTTCGTGTACCGCGGCTGTCACGAGGCGCAGGGCTGTCCCGCGTCGCTCGCGCTGCTGCGCCAGCTCGACCGCAAGCTCGACTCGGACCCGGCGCGCGGCGCGCGCGTGCGGCTCGCGTGCGTGAGCTTCGATCCCGCGAACGACACACCCGAACGGATGCGCGAGCTGCGCGAGATGATGGCTCCGAAGACGGACTGGGCGTTTCTCGCACCCGGCGATCCGGTCGCGCTCGCGGCGCTGCTAGGCGACTACGGGCAGGACGCGACGCCGCTCGAGAACGGCTCGTACCGTCACGTGCTGAAGGTGTTTCTGGTCGACCACGAGCTGCGCGTGCGCAACGTCTACTCGGCGGGGCTGCTCGATCCGGAGCTCGTGATCGCGGACATCGACACGATAACCGCCGCGTCGCCCTAGCTCACTCCCGGGTCGTCAGGATCTGCTCGAAGATCGCGCTCGCGGCCTCGACCTGATCGATCGCGACCCATTCGCTCGCGGTGTGCGCTTGCGCGATCGAGCCCGGTCCGAACACCACGCCGGGAATGCCGTGCGCGCTGAACACGCCGGCGTCGGTGCCGAAGGCGACACTGCCCGGCGTCGGGTCGAGCGCGGCCACGCGCAGCGCCGCCTGCAACGCGCGCACGGAGGGGTCCTCGTCCGGAGTCGCGAGCGACGCCTTCTCGAGCGAGCACCACTCGATCCGCACGTCGTCGAGCGCGTGCTTGGCGAGCATGCCCTCGAGCTCGGCGAGCACGCTGACTTCGTTCTCGCCCGGCAGGCAGCGGCGATCAAGCAGGAGCCAGGCGTCGTCGGGGACGATGTTGGTGGCGGTTCCGCCGCCAATCTGACCGACGGAGAGCGTGCCGTGGCCGAGCTGCCGGTCCTGGCGGCGCGCGATCTCGGCGGCGAGCTCGTCGAGCGCGAGCACCGCGCGCGACAGCGCGAGCACCGCGCTGCGGCCGAGCTCGGGCTGCGAGCTGTGGCACGCCAGCCCGCTCGCGCGCAGCCGCGCGTGCACGATGCCCTTGTGTCGCGTCACCACGCGCAGCTCGGTCGGCTCGGTCGCGATCACCCAGTCCGGAGGATGCGCCGCGAGGTGGTCGATCACGTCCTCGACGCCGCTCGAGCCGAGCTCTTCGTCCGCTTCGCCGACCACGATCACGTTCCGGCGCAGCGTGCCCTGCGCGAGCACGCGCTCGAGCGCGGCGATCAGCGCCGCCATTCCGCCCTTGGTGTCGCACGCGCCGCGGCCGAACACGCGCCCGTCGGCGACGCGCGGATCGAACGGCGGAATCTCCATGCCGTCGACGGGAACCGTGTCGAGGTGCGACGCGATCAGGATCGTCTCGCCCGCATCGGCGACCGTCGCCTGGGCGATCACCGACGGCCGCTCGGGATCGCCCACCAGCTCGGCGTCGAGCCCGAGCCGGCGGAGCTGTTGGCGCATGTGCTCGGCGTAGCGGCGCTCGCCCACGATCGCGGGATCCTGGTCCGAGCGCCGCATCGGGTTCACCGATGGGATCGCGATGTACTCACGCAGGTGCCGGATGCAGGCGTTCTGGCGCACGCCCGGCAGTCTAGCGCAGCGTTCAGAGCTCCCAGATCAGGTTGATGTACAGGCGGTTCTGGAGCAGATCCTTGCGCTTGGTCACCGGGTGCTCCCAGCCGACGCCGAGCGACATCTCCTGCATCAGCTGCATGCGCGCGCCGACCGTGAACGAGACGATGTCGTTGCTGTCCACGCCCGACGAGCCGAAGTTCAGCACGTCGTTGCCCTCCTCGGGCTGGATGCCGAGCAGCGGAAACGCAGCCTGCAGCGGAATCCGCGTGCCGTCGGCGAGCTCCACCTGCATCTCCCCATTGCCCTCGCTCATGTAGTGGATGCCGTTCAGCTCCACGAGCGGCGTGAAGCCCTTCGCCAGCGGCCAGGCGATGTGCAGGTTCCAGAACAACGGGCTCGAGTTCTCGCTGCCGTCGACGGGCAGCTCGGCCGCCACGTTGGCCAGGATCCGGACCGGGCCCGGTCCCCAGCCCATCGAAACGCCCGGAACCCAGATGCCGTTACCGTTCCCGGCCAGCACGTCCGAGCTGCCCTGTGCGACCTGATACCTCAGGCTGGGAGACAAAATGAACCGCTGCTCGGGCAGCTCGATCAGCGAGTACTTGAGGCCGGCCATCCAGTTCATCCAGCCGCCGGCCTTGTCGTCGAGCAGTGACAGCTCGGGCCGGAACTCCATCCAGCCATCCTGAGTCGCGATCAGGGACAATTTGTCGGTCAGTGCGACGCGGATTTGCAGCGCGTAGACGGTTGCGTCGCCGCCCTGGGTGACGCTGTCGTCCGGGAACTCGTGCCAGATGTAGTGAGCGGAAACGCCCGTCGTCGCGAACGGATCCTCGAACAGGTACGGCATCGAGAGTGGAGCAACGAAGCCGTCGTAGCGAGCCTCGCGTTCGCAGCGGAAGTCGGGCAGGAACCCCTCGCATTTTTCTTCCGCTGCGGTGGAGCCTGCCAAGGCGAGTGCGAGCAGAACGAACCCGGACATCGAGACACATCGGTTGCGGGTCAAACGTCACCTCCGCGCGCGAGTCAGTGCACGCTACGTGCCACTTGACGGAGCGGCCGCGGTCTCTAGGCATGCGGCCGAACCCACGAGGAGGAATCACTCATGGCTCTGTTCCGATACGGCCGGGATCTCGATCCGTCGAACGCTCTGTCCCGCTTGCAGCAGGACTTGGAGCGAACGTTCGACAGTCCGTTCGGCCACGGCTTGGGCCTGCTCGGCCGCGGCGTGCACCCGGCAATCAACATCTTCAAGAGCGGCGAAGACGTCGTGCTGCGCATCGAGGTTCCCGGCTTCGCGCCGGGAGATCTCGCCATCACGAGCCAGGGGCAGACGCTCACCGTGAGCGGCAAGCCCGCCGAGCAGACGCAGGCTTCCGGCAGCTATCACCGGCGCGAGCGCGCGAGCGGAGTGTTCTCGCGCTCGATCCAGTTGCCGCGCGAGGTCGATCCCGCGCGCGCGGCGGCGCAGTGCAAGAACGGCGTGCTGACCTTGCGCGTGCCCGCACGCGAAGAGATCAAGCCGCGCCAGATCAGCATCACAGGAGGATGAACGAGATGACGAACATCGAAGTCGCGCACGAACGCGCAAAGCAGCCGAATCCGGAGCAGAACACGCGTCCCGGTCGCAGCTACCCGCCGAACGTGGACATCCTCGAGACCGAGCAGGGCCTGCGGCTGTGGGCCGATCTGCCGGGCGTGGATCAGAGCTCGATCGACGTCGAGCTGGTCGACGACGTGATCACGATTCGTGGCCGCGTCTCGACGGGCGAGTACGAGAGCCTGCAGCCGGTCTACACCGAGTACAACGTCGGCAACTACGAGGCGCGCTTCCGCCTATCGAGCACGATCGACGGCGCGCGCATCTCGGCCAAGCTGGCCAACGGCGTGCTCGAGCTCGAGCTACCGAAGGTCGCGGCCGCGAAGCCGCGCAAGATCGAGATCCACTAGCCGCCGACTTCCTTCAGGTAACGCGACACCCCTTCCTCGACCGTGAGGAAGGGGACGTCGCAGCCCGCCGCGCGCAGCGCCGCGATGTCGGCCACGGTGTTGCTCTGGTAGCTGCCGCGCAGGCCGGGCGGGAAGGGCACGTACTCGATGCGGCCACGTCCGTGGTGCGCGATCACCGCGCGCGCGACGTCGTTGAAGGTCTGCGCGCGGCCGGTGCCGACGTTGAAGATGCCCGACGCGCGCGGGTGATCGAGGAACCACAGGAGCACCGCCACGACGTCCTCGACGTACACGAAATCGCGTCGCTGCTCGCCGGGGCCGAAGCCGTCGGAGCTCTCGAACAGCTTCACGACCGAACCCCCGTCGCGGAGCTGCAGGTGGTTCTTCCACGCGACGCTCGCCATCTCGCCCTTGTGCGCCTCGCGCGGGCCGTACACGTTGAAGTAGCGCAGACCCACCACCTGGCCACGCGCGCTCGAAGCGTGACTTCGCACCCAGCGGTCGAACAACACCTTCGACCACGCGTACAGGTTGAGCGGCTGCTCGAGCGCGGGATCCTCGCGGAAGACCGGGCCCATGCCGTAGACCGAAGCGGACGAGGCGTAGATCAGCGGAATGCCGCGCGCGCCCGTGAAGGCGTACAGCGATTTCGAGTACTCGTAGTTGTCGGCCAGCATGCGCTGGCCGTTCCACTCCATGGTGTTGGAGCAGGCGCCCTGGTGGAAGATCGCGTCCACGGCGCCGAGCTCGCCCGACGCGACGCGCGCGAGGAAGGCGTTCTTGTCGACGAAGTCGAGGAACTCGCAGTCCACCAGGTTGCGGAACTTGTGGCCGTCCGTGAGATCGTCGACCAGCCACAGGTCGCTGCGGCCGCGCGCGTTCAGCGCCCGCACCAGATTGCTGCCGATGAATCCCGCCGCGCCCGTGACGACGATCAAACTCGACTCCCGTTCGGTCGAGCCGGTATGCTGCCGCGCCGTGAAGCACGCCGCCACCGAGGAAGAGCTCGCCCGCTATCGGCGTGACGGCTACTTCGTGCGCGAGCGCGTGTTCGGACCGTCCGAGCTGGCGCGCCTGCGCGCGTCTGTCGAAGCCGTGCACGCACGCGTGTCCGAGGCCGCCACGGCGGAGGACGCGGGCGAGATCGAGCGCATCGACGGCAAGCGCTACCAGGAGCTGCTCGGCTCGCTCGTGAAGTGGGAGTGGCATTCGCCGAGCGCGGACGTGCGCTCGATGGAGCCGTTCCTGCACCTCGACGCCGGCCTCGAGCGGCTGGTCGACGACCCGCGCCTGTGGCAGCCGGTGACCGCGCTCACCGGCAGCGAACGCCTCGCGCTCTTCACCGACAAGCTGAACTTCAAACGGCCGGGCGGGGCTGAATTTCCGTGGCACCAGGACAGCCCGTACTTCGCGTTCGACTGTCCGCACGTCGATCGGCTGGTCTCGCTGCAGGTCTACCTCGACGACGCGACGCTCGAGAACGGCTGCCTGTGGATGGTGCCGGGCTCGCACACCCACGGGCGGCTGCCGTGCTTCGAAGACCAGGGCACGCTCGGCCGGCTCTACACCGATCTGGAACGCGCGCTGCCGAACGCGTCGCCCGTGCCGATCGAGGCGCCCGCGGGCTCGGTGATCTTCTTCAACGGCGACGTCGTGCACGGCTCGCGCAGCAATCGCACCGACGCGAGCCGGCGCGCGTTCGTGCTCACCTATCAGCCGGCGGGCTTCGCGCAGTTCCGCCGGCCCGGCGCGCGACCGGTCCGAGCCGCGGACGAGCTCACGTCCGCAGGCGAATCAATCCTTCCTGAGTGACCGACGCGACCAGCTCCCCCGTGCGCGTGAACACGCTGCCGCGGTTGAAGCCGCGCGCGCCCGCGGCGCGCGGGCTGTCCTGCGCGTAGAGCAGCCACTCGTCGGCGCGGAACGGGCGGTGGAACCACATCGCGTGGTCCAGGCTCGCGGTCTGGAACTTCTCGCTCCACCACGACACGCCGTGCGGCAGATTGCTGGTGTCGAGCAGCGTCAGGTCCGACGCGTAGGCCAACACACATTGGTGAAGCGCCCGGTCGTCCGGCAGCGTGTCGACCGCGCGGAACCAGACGTTCTGGAACGGCGGCTTCTTCTCGGGCGCGAACTCGTCCACCGGATCGATCGGACGCACCTCGATCGGGCGGTCGCGCAAGAAGGTCGCGTGGAAGCGCTCGGGAATCCGGTCGATGTGACGACGGCGAAGCTCGACTTCGTTCTGCAGACCCTCCGGGGGCGGCACCTCCGGCATCTCGATCTGGTGCTCGAGCCCCGGCTCGTCGACCTGGAACGACGCGGCCAGGTTGAAGATCGCCTTGCCGTGCTGGATCGCGACCACGCGCCGCGTCGTGAAGCTCGAGCCATCGCGGATCCGGTCGACGTCGTACAGGATCGGCACCTTCGGATCGCCCGGCCGCAAGAAGTACGCGTGGAACGAATGCGCCGCGCGCCCCTCGACCGTGCGCCCGGCCGCGACCAGCGCCTGCCCGAGCACCTGCCCGCCGAACACGCGCTGCCAACCGTCTTGCGGGCTGCGCCCGCGGAACAGGTTCACCTCGATCGGTTCGAGATCGAGAAGG
>JANNLG010000095.1:0-11795 GCA_031396695.1 Deltaproteobacteria bacterium | reverse complement strand
GCCATATTCGACGGGCGCCAAGATCGGCGCTTTGAACTTGGTTGGCGGACTAGGATTCGAACCTAGATTAACGGGGCCAGAACCCGACGTCCTACCGTTAGACGATCCGCCAGAACCGGCTCGCAATATACCGGGCGATCGCCGGGCCTCAATGGACCAGGGCGAGAGCCTCGGTCAGGCGCGCGAGCGAGCGGTCGCGGCCCAGCACCTCGAGCGTCTCGAAGATCGGCGGGCTGACGGTTCCACCGGTGATCGCGACCCGCACCGGTTGGGCCAGCGCGCCGAGCTGCAGGCCGTGTCGTTCGATCACGGTTTGGAAGGCCGCCTCGAGCGAGGCGCGGTCCCAGCTCGGCACCGACGCGAGCGCGTCGCGCAGCTCGCGCAGCGGCGCGGCGATCTCGGACTTCAGGAATTTCGCGGTCGCCTTCGCGTCGCGCGCGAGCGCGTCGACGTAGTAGAAGCGCGCGAGCTGCGCCATCTCGAGCAGCGTCTTGCTGCGCTCGCGCAGGAGCTCGACGAGCGACGCGAGCCCGTCGTCGACCGGCACCGGCCGGCCGGCCTCGGCGTCGAGGAAGCGCTGCAGGTGCGCGAGCAGCCGCTCGCGCGGGAGCGTCTTGATGTAGTGCTGCGAGAGCCAGAACAGCTTGTCGTCGTGAACTTGCGACGGCGACGAGCCCACACCGTCGAGCGTGAACAGGTCGACGAGCTCGGCCTGCGAGAAGATCTCGAGGTCTCCGTGTGACCAGCCCAGGCGCGCGATGTAGTTCAGCACCGTCTCGGGCGAGAAGCCGCGGTCGCGGTAACTTTGGACCGACACAGAATCCTGTCGCTTAGAGAGCTTCTTGCCGCCGGCCTCGATCAAGAGCGGCACGTGCGCGAAGAGCGGCGGCTCCCAGCCCAGTCCCTGATAGATCAGCAGCTGGCGCGGCGTGCTGGTCATGTGCTCGCGGCCGCGGACCACGTGCGTGATGCCCATGTCGTGGTCGTCGACCACGACCGCGAAGTGGTAGATGGGCGTGCCATCGGTTCGCGCGATCACGAAGTCGTCGAGCTCGCGCACGTCCTCGCCGGCGGGGCCCGAGATCAGGTCGTTCCAGCGCGTGATCCCGCCGACGTCGGGCACGCGCAGGCGCAGGCAGAACGGCTTCGCGCTGTCCGCCCCGATGCCGCGCTCGCGGCAGCTGCGGTCGTAGCGCGGCTTCTC
This sequence comes from Deltaproteobacteria bacterium, assembly GCA_031396695.1. Taxonomy (GTDB): domain Bacteria; phylum Myxococcota_A; class UBA9160; order SZUA-336; family SZUA-336; genus VGRW01. Next base: position 10,591 of record JANNLG010000095.1, on the reverse strand, counting down.
GCCTTTCTCCTTGGCCCGCGCGCGCATGGCCTCGACCTCGGCCTCGCTGCAAGTGCAGCGATAGGCGGCGCCGTTCGCGAGCAGCACCCCGATCGCCTCGCGGTAGCGCGCGCCGCGCTCGGACTGGCGCGGAATGCCGGCGAAGCCCGGCACCGGGTCCCAATCGAGCCCGATCCAGGACAGGGCCTCGAGCACGAGCTTCTCGGACTCGAGCGTGGAGCGCTCTCGGTCGGTGTCCTCGATGCGCAGCAGGAACTGCCCGCCCAGGTGCCGCGCGAACGCCCAGTTGAACAGCGCGGTGCGCGCACCCCCGATGTGGAGCGCGCCGGTCGGACTGGGCGCGTAGCGCGTCACCACCGTCATGGGCGGGGAATCTACGCGAAGTCCCGCGTTGCCGCAGGCGCGCGTTGACAAGCCCGAGAGCGAGGCGTAATCGTCCCCTCGAAGCGCATCGGGCGTGCGACAACTTCGCGTCGGGGCGGGGGATTTCCACGTGACCGGGCTCCAGATCCGGATCCAGAGCATCGACGAGACCCCGCGCCCGTTCCGGCTCGAGTCGGACGCCGCCTGGTGGGACTCCATGCGCGAGGCCTTCGGCGACCGCGAGGTCGAGCTGGCGGAGCCGTTCGTGGCCGAAGTCGACGCCTATCGGCTCGGCCTGCGGCTGTTGTTTCGCGGCCGGGTGACCGGCGCCGCGCGCTTTCTGTGCTCCCGTTGCGGCGAGCCGGTCCCGGTCCGTTTCTCGGAGGCGCTGGAACTCCTGCTCGAGCCCGCGCAGAATCCCGCCCTGATTCCCGAGTCGGGAATCGAGCTCGATGCGGAGGATTTCGAGCTCGGGCGATATGCAGGCGACGAGCTAGACTTCGGCCCCGTCATTCAGGAAATCGTGGCGCTCGCCTGGCCCATGCAGCCGCTCTGTTCCGAGGACTGCGCGGGGCTGTGCTCGGTGTGTGGGGCAGTGCGTAGCCGGCAGGACTGCGCGTGTGAGAATCGCCCGGCGATTCGACCCTTCGCGGGGCTCGGTCGAATGCTCGAAGAATCCCGCAACAAGAAACAGCGCCGGCGCACGTAGGAGACCGACCCATGGCCGTACCGAAGAAGAAGATGTCCAAGTCGCAGACGCGGCAGCGCCGCGCGCACGACGCGCTGTCGGAGCCCGCGCGCGCGCTGTGTTCGAAGTGCGGCGCCACCAAGCTCCCGCACCGCGTGTGCAAGGAGTGCGGACACTATCGCGACCGGCAGATCGTGCAGGTCGCGGCGGAGGAAGAGGTCTAGGTCTGGCTCGTCCAGGCCCGACCTTCTCGCAATGCTGGCCGTCGTCTTCCCCGGGCAGGGTTCGCAGACGGTCGGCATGGCATTGGATTTCGCGCGCGCCCACGCCGAAGCGCGCGCCGCTCTCGACGAAGCCGATACGGCGTTCGGCGGCGGACTGCGAGCGCTGCTCGAGAACGGTCCCGCAGCCGAGCTCGCGCGCACCGAGATCACGCAGCCGGCGATCCTGGCCGCTTCGATCGCGATCTGGCGCGTGGTCGAGCCGCGCCTGCCGCGCGCGCCGGTTTTGTTCGCGGGGCACAGCCTCGGCGAATACTCCGCGCTGGTCGCCGCCGGCGGTTTGCCGCTCGGCGAAGCGATCCGGCTCGTGCGCCGGCGCGGCGCGTTGATGCAGGAAGCGGTGCCCGAAGGCGAGGGCGCGATGGCCGCGGTGCTCGGTCTCGACGCGGCCGAGGTGACGCGCATCTGCGCCGAGGTCGACGGCGTGGTCGCGCCCGCGAACTTCAACTCGCCCGTGCAGACCGTGATCGCGGGCCGACGCTCTGCGGTGTCGGCCGCCTGCGAGCGCATGAGCGCGGCCGGCGCGAAGCGCGTGATCGCGCTCGACGTCTCCGCGCCGTTCCACTGCGAGCTGATGGCGCCCGCCATGGAGAAGCTCGCACCCGAGCTCGAGGCCGCGCGCTTCACGGATCTGCGCGTGCCGGTGGTCTCGAACGTCGACGCGCAGCCGTACACCACCGCCGCCGTCGCGCGCGCGCGCTTGCGCGAGCAGGTCTGCGCGCCGGTGCGCTGGGTCGACTGCGTGCAGCGGCTGATTTCGACGGGTGCGAAGCTCGAGCTCGAGGTCGGTCCGGGCAAAGTGCTCTCGGGACTCGCGGCCAAGATCGACCGCGCGCTCGGCCGCGCCAACGTGGAGAAACTCGAGGATCTCGAAGCGAGCGTCGCACGCGCCGCGGAGGCCTGCGCATGAGCGACACCTCGCTCGCGGGACGCGTCGCGCTCGTGACCGGCGGCTCGCGCGGAATCGGCCGTGCGATCGCCGAGCGGCTCGCCGCAGCGGGCGCGATCGTCGAGTTCACCTACGTGAGCAATCCGGCCGCGGCGGCCGAGACCGAGAAGGCGATCGCGGAGGCCGGCGGCCGCGCGCGCGCGCACCGCTGCGACGTCGCGAACCACGAAGCGGTCGAGCAGCTGGTCGCCGCGATCACGCAGGAGCACGACCGGCTCGACATCGCGGTCAACAACGCGGGCATCACGCGCGACCAGTTGATCCTGCGCATGAAGCCCGAGGATTTCGACGCGGTCGTCGCCACCAACCTGCGCGGCGCCTGGAGCGTGTGCAAGACGGTCGTGAAGCCGATGATGAAGCGCCGCTCGGGACGCATCATCAACCTGTCGTCGGTGGTCGCAGAGATGGGCAATGCCGGTCAATCGAACTACGCGGCCAGCAAGGGCGGGCTCGAGGCGCTCACGCGCTCGCTCGCGCGCGAGATCGGCAGCCGCGCGATCACCGTCAACGCGGTCGCGCCCGGCTTCATCGAAACCGACATGACCCGGGAGCTCACCGAAGGGGTGAAGGCGGCGCTGCTCGAGCGCATTCCGCTCGGGCGGCTCGGCTCGGCGGCCGAGGTCGCCGGGGTCGTACATTTCCTTTCGAGCGACGTTGCAGCTTACATCACCGGTCAGGTGATCCACGTGAACGGGGGATTGGACTGATATGGCGGTCGAAGACAAGATCAAAGAGATCATCGTCGAGCAGCTCGGCGTCGCCGCCGAGGAGGTCGTGCCCGAAGCGTCGTTCATCGACGACCTCGGCGCGGACTCGCTCGACATCGTCGAGCTGGTGATGGCGATCGAGGAAGAGTTCGGGCTCGAGATTCCCGACGAGGACGCCGAGCGCATGCAGAACATCGGCGACGTGATCAGCTACGTCGAAGAGCGCACGGCCGGTCGGGACGACTAGCCGCGATGGCGCGCTTGACCTCGCGCTCGATCGAGCTGAACCGCGTGGTGATCACGGGGATGGGCGCCATCACTCCGCTTGGCAACGACGTGGCGACGACCTGGGGCGCGCTGCTGAAAGGCGTGTCCGGCATCGCCCCGCTCGAGGGCTTCCAGACCGACGACCTGGCGGTCCGCTTCGGCGGACAGATCAAGGGCTTCGATCCCGAGAGCGTGCTCGAGAAGAAGGACGCCCGCCGCTATGACCCGTTCCTGGCCTACTCGATGGCGGCGGCGGTCGAGGCGATGACCGATTCCGGCTGGACCGTGCCGGCCGAGCGCTGCGATCGCACGGGCGTGTTGATCGGCACCGGCATCGCCGGACTCACGACCATGCTGGAGAACTGCGAAACGCTGGTGACGCGCGGTCCGCGCCGCGTGTCGCCGTTCTTCGTGCCCTACACGATCGCGAACATGGCGTCGGGGATCGTGTCGATGCGCTATGGCGCGCGCGGCCCGAACACCTGCGTGGTCACCGCGTGCACGACCGGCACGCACTCGATCGGCGACGCGTACCGGATCGTGCAGCGCGGCGATGCCGACGTGATGATCGCGGGCGGCGTCGAAGCGCCCGTGAATCGGCTCGGGCTGGCGGGCTTCGCCAGCATGCGCGCGCTCTCGACGCGCAACGAAGATCCGCAGCGCGCGAGCCGGCCGTTCGACCGTGGCCGCGACGGCTTCGTGATCGCGGAGGCCGCCGGCGTGGTCGTGCTCGAAAGCCTCGAGCACGCGCTCGCGCGCGGCGCGCGCATCCGCGCCGAAGTCGTGGGCTACGGCATGTCGGGCGACGCGAATCACATGACCGCGCCGCCCGAAGACGGCATCGGCGCGCAGCTCGCCATGCGCGCGGCACTGCGCGACGGTGGCCTGCGGCCCGAAGGCGTCGACTACGTGAACGCGCACGGCACGAGCACCGAGCTGAACGACAAGACCGAGAGCTACGCCATCAAGCAGGTGTTCGGCGCGCACGCGGCGAAACTCGCGGTGTCGTCGACCAAATCGATGACCGGCCACGCGCTCGGCGGCGCGGGTGGCATCGAGGCGATCTTCTGCGCGCTGGCCGTGGCGCAGGGCAAGATTCCGCCGACCATCAACTACACGGAGAAGGATCCGGACTGCGATCTCGACTACGTGCCCAACGTGATGCGCGAGGCGCCCGTGCGCGTGGCGATCTCGAACTCGTTCGGCTTCGGCGGCACCAACGGCACGCTCGCGATCGCGCGCTACGACTCGGAAGAACAGGGGGGAACGTGAAGCTCAGCCAGCAAGATCCCGAAATCGCCGCCTCGATCGCGCGCGAGGTCGAACGCCAGCAGACCTTCGTCGAGCTGATCGCGAGCGAGAACTTCGCCTCGCCGGCGGTGCTCGAGGCGATGGGCACCGCGCTCACCAACAAATACGCCGAGGGCTATCCCGGCAAACGGTATTACGGCGGCTGCGAGTTCGTCGACGAGGTCGAGTCGATCGCGATCGACCGCGCCAAGCGTCTGTTCGGCTCCGATCACGCGAACGTGCAACCGCACTCCGGCTCGAACGCGAACATCGCCTGCTACCTCGCGCTGCTCGAGCCCGGCGACAAGATCCTGGGCATGGAGCTCTCGCACGGCGGGCACCTCACGCACGGCTCGCCGGTGAACTTCTCGGGGCGCTTCTTCCAGTTCCTGCGCTACGGCGTGTCGGGCGCGGATCAGCGCATCGACTACGACGAGGTGCGCCGGCTCGCGCGCGAGCACCGGCCGAAGATGATCCAGACCGGCTACAGCGCGTACTCGCGCACGATCGACTTCGAAGCATTCGGCTCGATCGCGCGCGAGGTCGGCGCGGTGCTGTTCGCCGACATCGCGCACATCGCGGGGCTGGTCGCCGCGGGCGTGCACCCGTCGCCCGTCGGTCAGGCGGGCGTCATCGCCACCACCACGCACAAGACGCTGCGCGGGCCGCGCGGCGGCATGATCCTGTGCGATCAGCAGCACGCCGAGGCGATCGACAAAGCGGTCTTCCCGCACACGCAGGGCGGACCGCTCGAGCACGTGATCGCCGCCAAGGCGGTAGCCTTCGCCGAAGCCATGCGGCCGGACTTCAAGGACTACGCCGCGCAGATCGTACGCAACGCGCGCGCGCTCGCCGAAACCGTGCGCGAACGCGGTCTCTTGCTCGTGTCCGGCGGCACCGACAATCACCTGTTCGTGATCGACCTGACCGAGCGCGCGATCTCGGGCAAGAAGGCGCAGGACGCGCTCGACCGCGCCGGCATCACCACCTCGAAGAGCACGGTGCCGGGCGAGAAGCGCTCGCCCTGGCTGACCAGCGGTCTGCGCATCGGCACGCCCGCGGTCACCACGCGCGGCATGCGCGAGGCCGAGATGCGGCAGGTCGGTGGCTGGATCGCGGACGTGCTCGATCACCCCGAGGACGCGTCGCTGGCGACGCGCATCCTCGGCCAGGTGGCCGAGCTCGGGCGCCGTTTCCCGCTGCCGTACAAGCCGCCGGCCTGACGGACGCGAGCCGCGATGCGCTGCCCATTCTGCGATCACCCCGACACCAAGGTGATCGATGCCCGGAACCAGCGAGACGCCGCCGTGAAGCGGCGCCGGCGCGAGTGTTCCGAGTGTCAGCGGCGCTTCACGACCTACGAGCGGATCGAAGATCTCCTGCCGATGGTCGTGAAGACCGACGGGCGGCGCGAGCTGTTCGACCGGCTGAAGATCATCACCGGCATGCAGAAGGCGTGTCAGAAGCGGCCGATCTCGGTCGATGCGATCGAGCAGGCCGTGCAGCGCATCGAGCGCTTCGTGCTCGACTCCGGCGAACGCGAGGTGCAGAGCCAGCGCATCGGCGACGAAGTGCAGGCGGAGCTGCGCGCGCTCGATCCGGTGGCGTGGCTGCGCTTCATGTCGGTGTACTTGAACTTCCGCACCATCGAGGACTTCCGCAAGGCGATGGGCGAGCTCGCGCCCGAGGACGGCGATTAGCGTCGACGCGGACGAGCGCTTCATGCGCGAGGCGCTGGCCGTGGCCGCTCGCGCGCGCTTGCGCACCGCGCCGAACCCGACCGTCGGCGCGCTGCTCGTGAAAGCCGGGCGCGTGATCGCGCGCGGCGCGACTCATGGGCTGGGTTCGCACGCGGAGTCGATCGCGCTCGAACGGGCCGGCGCCGCCGCGCGCGGCGCGACGCTCTACGTCACGCTCGAGCCGTGCGCGCACTGGGGCCGCACACCGCCCTGTGTCGACGCCGTGATCGCCGCGCGTCCGAAGCGCGTGGTGATCGGCCTGATCGATCCCGATCCGCGCACGCGCGGCGCCGGCATTCGCAAGCTGCGGCGCGCGGGCATCGACGTGCGCGCCGGCGTTCTGCTCGACGCCTGCGCGCGCCACCACGAGGGCTTCGTCTCCCGCGTGCTGCGCGGACGCCCGTTCACGACGCTGAAGCTGGCTGCGAGCCTCGATGGCCGGATCGCGACCTCGACGGCTGAATCGCGCTGGATCACGTCCGAGCCCGCGCGCGCGTTCGTGCAGCGCCTGCGCGCGCGCACGGACGCCGTGGTGGTCGGCTCGAACACCGTCCTCGCCGACGATCCGGAGCTGCGCGCACGGCGCGCCGGAAAGCTCGTGCACAGTCCGCTGCGCGTGGTGATCGACTCGAGCCTGCGCACGCCGGCGAGCGCGCGCATGCTCGACGCTTCGGCTCCCGGGACTGCAATCGTGCTGTGCGCGCGCGACGCGCCTGCGCGCGCGCGAAACCGTCTGGAGCGAGCCGGCGCGCGCGTGATTCCGGTGCGCGAGCGCGGCAGGCAACTCGATATCGAAGCCGCCTGGCAGGCGCTCGGCGAGCTCGGCGTGAACGAGTGCCTGGTCGAGGGCGGCGGCGGTCTCGCGGCGGCGCTCTTGCGGGTCGGGCTGGTCGACCGGATGCATTTCTTCCTGGCTCCGTTACTTATAGGATCCGACGGTCGCGCCGTGCTGGCGGGCCTGGGGGTATCGCGGCTGCGCGAGGCGCTGCGCCCGAAGCGCTTCCGCGTGCGCACGCTGGGCCCGGATATCCACTGCCTGGGCGAGTGGTAGAAGAGAGACGCCGATGCAAACCCTCGAGACGCGCTTGGACGGCCGCGGTATCCGCGTGGGGGTGATCGTTGCGCGCTTCAATCACCTGATCACGCTGCGCCTGCTCGAGGGCTGCGCCGCGCGCCTGGCCGAGCTCGGTTGCGAGAGCGTCGACGTGCTCTGGGTGCCGGGTGCGTTCGAGATTCCGCTGGCCGCGCAGCGCGCCGCGCGCAGCGGTCGCTACGACGCGCTGGTCGCGATCGGCGTGGTCGTGAGGGGCGACACACCGCACTTCGAATACGTCTGCCAGGGTGTGACCGATGGCGTGGGCCGCGTCGCGCTCGCCGAGAACCTGCCGATCGCGTTCTGCGTGCTCACCACCGAAACGGTCGAGCAGGCGCTCGAGCGCGCCGCCAAGCCGGGCGAGGCGGGCAGCAACAAGGGCGCGGACGCGGCGGACGTGGTGGTCGAGATGTTGAGCCTGTCGCGTGCGCTCGCGGGCGGCGTCTGAACGTGGGCACGCACGGTCCCCGGCGCATGGCTCGCGAGGCGGCGCTGCAGGTGCTGTTCGCCGCCGATCACGCGCACCGCGATTTCGACGTCGAAGCCGTGCGCGGCGCCTTCGACGAAGTCTGTGCCGAGTTCCAGCTCCCGCGCGCCACGCACGCGCGCGCGCTCGAGCTCAGCGTCGGCGTCGCGCGCAACCGCAAGGACATCGACCTGGCGATCGGCCGCGCGAGCGAGAACTGGAAGGTCGATCGGCTGGCCGCCGTCGACCGCGCGGTGCTGCGCATCGCCACCTTCGAGCTGCTGCACGAGCGCGAGACACCGACCGAAGTCGTGATCGACGAGGCCGTCGAGATCGCGCGGCGCTTCGCCGGCGACAAGTCGCCGGCCTTCGTGAACGGCGTGCTCGACGTGGTCGCGAAGCAGGTTCGAGTGACTCGCGAGCCCGACGCGTGAGCCGACTCGAGCTCTCGCTCTTCCCGGGCTCGGTCGTCGAGGCGCCCGCCGACACGATCCTCGCGCTGGTTCCGGAAGACGAGCGCCCGCTGCGCGGCGACGCAGGCCTGATCGATTGGCGGCTCTGCGGCCTGATCTCGGAGCACCTGCGCAGCGGCTACGTCACCGGCCAGCTCGGCGAGGCGGTGCTCCTGCCCGGCGACCGTCCGCTCTCGCCGGCGCGCATCCTGCTCGTGGGCGCGGGCTCTGCCGCGGCGCGCGGCGGACGTCCGGTGCTGCGCGCCATGCGCAGCGCGGCGGCGAAGCTCTTGATGATGAAAAGCCCCGTGGCGCTGTTGGCGTGCCCGGGCTCGATCGACTTCTGCGAGGACGTGATCCCGCTCCTGCGCGGGCTCGTGCACGGGCTGGCCGAGAACCAGACCGAGGGCGGCCTGCACCTGGTCCTGCCCGGCGGCGCGAGCAAGGAACGGGCGCTGGTGGCGGCGCTCTCCGAGGTGGTGCCGGGTGCGCACAGCTGGGGCATCGAGGTGCACGTCTCCTGGGTCGACGTCGACGGCGAAGAGCTGGCGATTCCGCAGCGAGCGTAAGGAAGCGGCCCCCGCGATCCGATCGAGAACCGAGAGCTCCTTCCAGACACCGGTGCACTCGATTGGACTCCGCGCATGAGCCTCGCTGGGAATCTGTCCGATCTCAGCCTCCCTGAGTTGCTGCAGCTCGTCGCCATGTCTCGCAAGACAGGGGCACTCGAGGTTTGCTCGGAGCAGGGCGGGGTCGCCTGGCTCGGCGTGCGCAACGGCAGCATCGTGCGCGTCGCGCTCGAGCGCGGGGACCTGGAGCCCGAGCAGGTTCTGAAGCGCGCGGGGCTCTCGCTCGAGTCGCCCTCCGACGTGGTCGAGGCCGCCCTCTGGGAAGCCGCGGTGCAGGCGATCCTGGGCATCTTCGAGTGGACCCAGGCCGAGTTCAACTTCGACCCGTTGGTCGATCCCACCAAGCAGTGGCGTTGGCCGGACGGAATCCTGCTGCCGAGCCCGCTCTCGCCGGACTTTCTCGCGCTCGAGGGCGCGCGTCTGCTCGACGAGAACGCGAGCGCGAGCGCGCGCGAACTGGCGAACGCGAGCGCCGCGGTCGCGTCGCTGATGATCGACGACGCGACGCGCGCCTACGAGGCGCCGCCGGTGCTCGAGCTGCCGCCGCCGAAGGCGCTGATCTGCGTCGACGCGGACCTGCCGACGCTCGAGCGGCTCAAGAACGGCCTGCAGATTCCGGGCACGCGCATCCACATCTTCCAGAGCGCGCCCGACGCGCTGCACCGCTTCCGCCAGTACCTGGCGAGCGGCGAGACGCCGGCGTTGATCGTCGGCAGCATGATCGAGGATCCGTTCGAGGCGCACCTCGCGCTCGGCTGGCGGCGCTTCGCGGGGCGCGTGCTCGGTCTCTCGGCGCGGGTGCGCGTGGTGGTGGTCGCGCGCGCTGGCGAGAAAGTCGCGGCGCCCGGCATCGCCGTCGTGTGCCGGCCCGACTCGCGCAGCGCGACCGAGCGCGACTACCAGAGCTTCGTCGCCGAGGTCGGGCGCGCGCTGGCCGTGCTCGCGTAAAGCGGCCCCGTTCCGAGTCCGATAGATCGGAGCGCATCCGTACGCGCGTTGCGCAGCGAGGAGTCGCGCTTGATCGCAGCCTGCCCACAGTGTCAGACCCGCTTCCGCCTGGCCCGGGAGAAGATCGGCCCGCAGGGCGCGCGCATCCGCTGCAGCTCCTGCCAGACCGTCTTCCGCGTGCAGGCGCCCGAGGGCGGCAGCCCGCCCACGCCGGCCGAGGCTCGGCCGTCGCCGGTCGCGAGACCGCCGGTTGCGAAGCCCGCGGCCGCGCCGCCGGTGGCCGCGAAGCCGCTGCCGCCGCTCGCTCGCGCGATCATCGCCGAGTCGGATCCGGACCTCGCCAAGGGCGTCGCCGAGCTTTTGAACCGCTGGCGCATCGCGTCCGAGATCGTCGACGACGGCAGCGAGGCGCTGCTCCAGATGTTCCGCAGCCCGCCACAGCTGGTCGTGCTCGGCGCGGGACTGCCCTCAGTCAGCGCGCCGAAGCTCGCGGAGATCGCGAAGCGTTCGGGCGAGCTCGTGGGCGTGAAGCTCATCCACGTCGTGATCGCAGCCGAGCCGCCGGTCTCGGGCTACGAGGCCGACGAGGCGCTCGAGCCGGGGGATCTGCCCGGCGGCCTGATGCCGCTGCTCGTGAAGTTCGGTCTGGGTGCGAAGCCCGCGGCCGCGGCGCCCGCGCCCGTTGCTGCGCGCGCGCAGGCCCCGGCTCCCGCTCCGCC
>JANNLG010000071.1:0-2834 GCA_031396695.1 Deltaproteobacteria bacterium | reverse complement strand
GCTGAAGCTGGTCGCGGCGGGCGCGTCGCCGATGGCGCTCAAGCGCGGCATCGACAAGGCGGTCGCCGCCATCGTCGAGCAGCTGGGCAAGAACACCCGGCGCGTGCGCGGCAAGGACGAGATCACGCAGATCGGCACCGTCTCCTCGAATGGCGACGCCTCGATCGGCGAGATGATCGCCGAGGCGATGGAGAAGGTCGGCAAGGAAGGCGTGATCACCGTCGAGGAAGGCAAGAGCGCGACGACCGAGCTCGAGACCGTCGAGGGCATGCGCTTCGATCGCGGCTACCTGTCACCCTACTTCGTGACCGACGCCGAGCGCATGGAAGGCGTGTTCGACGACGCCTACATCCTGATCAACGAGAAGAAGATCTCGAGCATGCGCGACATGGTTCCGCTGCTCGAGTCGGTGGCGCGCTCCGGCAAGCCGCTGATCATCATCTCCGAGGACGTGGAAGGCGAAGCGCTCGCGACGCTGGTCGTGAACAAGCTGCGCGGCACGCTGAACGTCGCCGCCTGCAAGGCGCCCGGTTTCGGCGACCGCCGCAAGGCCATGCTCGAGGACATCGCGATCCTCACCGGCGGCAAGGCGATCAGCGAGGACCTCGGCATCAAGCTCGAGAACGTGACGCTCACGGATCTCGGCCGCGCCAAGAAGGTCGTGCTCGACCGCGAGAACACGACCATCATCGGCGGCGCCGGCAAGAAGGCCGACATCGAGGCGCGCGTCTCGCAGCTGCGCACGCAGGTCGAGGACACCGACTCGGACTACGACCGCGAGAAGCTGCAGGAGCGGCTGGCCAAGCTGGCCGGCGGCGTCGCGGTGATCCGCGTCGGCGCGGCGACCGAGGCCGAGCTGAAGGAGAAGAAGGCGCGCGTCGAGGACGCGCTGCACGCCACGCGCGCGGCCGTCGAAGAGGGCATCGTCGCCGGCGGCGGCGTTGCGCTGATCCGCACCGAGAAGGTGCTCGGCGACCTGGGCCTGCAAGGGGACGAAGCGCTGGGCGCCGAGATCGTGCGCACCGCGATCACCGCGCCGCTGCGTCAGATCGCCATCAACGCGGGCCACGACGGTTCGGTCGTCCTGTCCCGTGTCCGCGAGAAGGGCGGCGACTTCGGCTTCAACGCCGCGACCGAGCAGTACACGGACCTGGTGAAGGACGGCATCATCGACCCGACCAAGGTCGTGCGCGCCGCCCTGCAGAACGCGTCGAGCGTCGCCGGTCTCCTGCTCACCACCGAGTGCGCCATCGTCGACCGACCCGAACCCGCGCCCGCCGGAGGCGGCGGCGCCCCCGACATGGGCGGAATGGGTGGCATGGGCGGAATGGGCGGAATGGGTGGAATGGGCGGTATGGGCGGAATGGGAGGAATGGACTTCTAGTCCACCCAGCCCAACTCCCGATCGAACAAACGGGGAGAGGAAGCCCAGCTTCCCCTCCCCGTTTCATTTCCCGCTGCCGCGAGCCGCCCTAGAACACGACCGTCCGCCGGCCGAGCGCGAGGATGCGATCCTCGAGGTGCGCGCGAACCGCGCGCGCCAACACCATCCGCTCCACATCCCGCCCCTTGCGCACCAGATCGTCGATCGTGTCGCGGTGCGAGACGGCGACCACGTCCTGCTCGATGATCGGCCCCTCGTCGAGCTCGGCCGTCGCGTAGTGCGCCGTGGCGCCGATCCGCTTCACGCCGCGCTCGAACGCCTGGTGGTACGGGCGCGCGCCGCTGAACGCGGGCAGCGTGCTGTGGTGGATGTTGATGATGCGCTCGGGAAAGCGCGCGATGAAGCCGTCGGAGAGCACCTGCATGTAACGCGCGAGCACGACCAGATCGATCGCCTCGCGCTCGAGCAGCTCGAACTCGCGGCGTTCCTGCTCCGCTTTGTTCTGCTTGTCGATCGCGAACACGTGGTACGCGACACCGAACTGTTTCGCAATGCCCGCCAGGTCCGGGTGGTTCGAGACGATCAGCGCGAGCTCGCAGCGCAGCTCGCCGAGCCGGTGCCGGATCAACAGGTCGTACAGGCAGTGCTCGAACTTCGAAACGAAGATCGCCACGCGCTTGGGCCGGTCGGAATAGGCGATCCGCCAGCGCATCTGGTAGCGGCCGCACTCGATCGCGAGCAGCGACTCGAGCTGGTCGCGCGCGATGTCGAGCTCGGCCGGATCGAATTGGATGCGCTGGCTGAAGACGCCCTCGTGCGGATCGAGGTGCTGCTGGGCTTCCAGGATGTTCGCGCCGTGATCGGAGAGCAGCTGCGCCATGGCGGCGACCAGCCCCTTCCGGTCCGGACAGCACAAGAGCAGCGTGGCGGTCGGCGACGCGCTCACGTGCCGCCGTCCGGGAACTGCTGGCCGATCGCGATGCACGCCTGGCGCGCGGTGCGGCCGCTGCGCGTGCCGCGTTCGAGCGCGAAGCGCAGCGCGCGCGCCTCGAGCTCCGCCGTCGGCACGCGCCCTTCGAGCCCGAGCGCGCGCGCGTGCAGGTGGACGATGCGCAGATACATCTCCTGGTCGAAGGCGAAGAACGGCAGCATGAGTCCGAAGCGGTCGGAGAGCGACACCTTCTCTTCGGCGGTCTCGCCCGGATGCAGGATCCCGTCGGGGTCGAGCACCGCCTCGCGATTCTCGGACACGCGCTCCGTCAGCAGGTGCCGCCGGTTCGAGGTCGCGATCAGCAGCGCGTTCGCGGGACGCGCCTCGAGCCCGCCGTCGAGCTCGGCCTTGAGCAGCTTCCAGCTCGAGTCGCCTTCCTCGAACGACAGGTCGTCGCACACCACACCGAAGCGCTCACGCCGATCTCGCAACAGGGCCCAGAGCGCAGGCAGCTCGAGC
>JANNLG010000062.1:0-87254 GCA_031396695.1 Deltaproteobacteria bacterium | reverse complement strand
CCACGGGCGATCACGCATGCGGTCAAGTTCTACGAGCGCGGCGACAAGCCCCTCGAGATCGTCACGACACGCCAGTGGTACATCCGCAACGGCGGTCGCGGCGACGATCTCCGCGAAGAGTTGCTCACCCGTGGCACCGAGCTCAACTGGGTCCCGCCGTACATGCGGGGCCGCTACGAGTCGTGGGTGCGCGGCCTCAACGGCGACTGGCTCGTCAGCCGGCAGCGGTTCTTCGGTGTGCCGATCCCCCTGTGGTACGCGCTCGACGGCGACGGCGATCCACTGTGGGACCGCCCCATCGTGCCATCGGAAGACGCCTTGCCCATCGACCCGTCATCGCACGTGCCGCCCGGCTACAGCGAAGAGCAACGGGGCAAGCCCCACGGTTTCGTCGGTGAGGCCGACGTCATGGACACATGGGCCACCTCGTCGCTGACACCGCAGATCGCGTGCCGGTGGGAGGCCGACGACGACTTGTTCCGGCGCACCTTCCCCATGGACTTGCGCCCGCAGGGCCACGACATCATCCGCACGTGGCTCTTTTCGACCGTCGTGCGCGCGCACCTCGAACACGACAGCCTGCCATGGAACAACGCGGCGCTGTCCGGGTGGATCCTCGACCCCGATCGCAAGAAGATGTCGAAGTCCAAGGGCAACGTGGTCACGCCCATGGCGCTGCTCGACGCGCACTCGGTGGACGCCGTGCGCTACTGGGCCGCGCGCGCGCGCCTCGGCGCCGACACCGCGCTCGACGAACAGGTGATGAAGCTCGGCCGCCGACTCGCGACCAAGCTCGCGAACGCCGGCCGCTTCGCACTGCTGCAGCTCGAGCGTGCGGGCGCGACCGCGGAGTCGCACGGTCCGGATCGCATCGCGCATCCGTTGGACGTGGACTTCGCGTCGCGCTTGCGAGAGCTCGTCGTGCGCGCGACGCGTGGCTTCGACGAATTCGATTTCGCGAGCGCGTTGCAGACGACCGAAGAGGCGTTCTGGGACTTCTGCGACAACTACCTCGAGATCGTGAAGGTGCGCGCATACGCGGAGTCGCCCTCCGCGGAGCGCGAGTCGGCGCTCGCCACCTTGCAGCTCGCGCTGAGAGTGTTCCTGCGCCTGTTCGCGCCGGCGCTTCCGTTCGTGACCGAAGAGGTCTGGTCGTGGCGTTTCGCGGGAGAAGGCCGCCTGCGCTCCGTGCACACGAGTCCGTGGCCGAAGATCTCGGAATTCGGCGCAACCGTCGTCGCTGGACCGGGCCGCGCCTACCCGGCCGCCTGCGAGGTATCGATGAAGATCCGCGGTGCGAAGACGGTTGCGAAGAAGAGCTTGCGCTGGCCGGTGGCGCGGCTCGAGGTGCGCGGGGCCGGAGCGGATCTGGATGCGCTGCGCGCGGTGCTCGCCGACGTGCTCGACGCCGGCTCCGTCGGTCGGAGCGCGGTTCAGCTGATCGAGGGCACGCCCGGCGACGGCTCGCTGTTCGCGACCACCGTGGAGCTCGCGGACTCCGGGGCCGAGAGCTAATCCCGCGGCTACGCCGCGCTGTGTCGCGCCAGCGTCTTCCGGGCCTGCGTCAGGTGCGGACGATCGAGCATCTTGCCCTCGAGCGCGACGGTGCCGAGCGTCGGATTGGCCGCGAACGCCGCAACCACCGCGCGCGCGTGCGCGAGCTCGGCGTCGGTCGGTGTGAAGGCGGCCTGGATGATCGGCACCTGGTCGGGATGGATCGCGATCTTGCCCGTGAAGCCGTCCATGCGCGCGCGCGAGGCGTTCTGCTCGAGCCCCGCGAGATCGCGGAAGTCGGGGTAGACCGTGTCGACCGGCTGCACGTCGGCGGCGACCGCGGCCGCGAGGCAGAGAGCGCGCGCGAGCTGATACACGAACGAGAGCTCGCCATCCGGGCCGCGATTGGTCGTGGCGCCGAGCGCCGCAGGCAGGTCCTCCGCGCCCCAGGTCAGGCCGTGCAGGCGCGCGCTCGCGCCGACGTAGCTCGACAGTCCGAACAGCGCGCCGGCGGTCTCGGTCGCGACCGGCAAGATGCGCGTGCTGCCGAGCGCGATGCCCTCGCGCGCCTCGAGCGCGGACAGGAAGTGATCGAGCCGTACGACGTCCGCGCCCGAGCCGGTCTTCGGCACGACGATTCCGTCGGGAGCGCCCGGCATCACGCCCGCGAGGTCCGCGAGCGCGTCGGACGAGTCGAGCGGATTGATGCGCACCCAGAGCGCGGGACGACGCGCGCCGCGGCGCGCCGACAGGTACTCCCGCACGAGCCCGCGCGCCTGCGGACGGCGCTCCGGCACGACGGCGTCCTCTAGATCGAGGATAAGCGCGTCCGCACCCGCGCCGTGGCCCTTGGCGAGCTTGCGCTCGCTGTCGCCCGGCACGAACAGCATGGCTCGGGGAGTCACGCCCCCAGCCTAGCGGCAAGCGAAGCGCGCAGCGAGGCGCTCGCGAGCTCTCGGATCAGTTGTTGCGGAAGGAGTCGCCGATCACGAGCTCGCGGTCCGAGCGCGTGACGAGGGCGAGCGAGGTCTTCTCGCCGGACTTCACCACGAACACCTCGCCCACGACATCGTCCGGCACCATCAACATCTCGGACGAGAGCGGATCGCGGACCGGGCGTCCGGCGCGGAACACCAGGAGGCGCCGGCCCGGCACGACACCGTTCTTGGTGCCCTGGTCGAGCACCACGAAGTCGCGATCGCCGACGCGCTGCCGGTAGGGCTCGAATGCGACGATCTCGCCGCGCACGGCCTGGCCGACGCGCACCTCGGTGATGGCATCGGGCTCTTCGACGAACGGCATCACGCGATCGCCGGGCTGCATCTCCGCCCACGACTCCGTGATGCGCACCCACGAGGTCTCCGGCAGGAGCTGCGTGACTTCGGCCTTGCCGAGCACCTGGATGAAGTAGCCCAGCTTCTCGCCTGTATCGGGGTGGCGAAGTTCGCGTCGCACGCGGAAGACCGTGAACGCGTCACCGACGTGCGCCTGCCCCTCTCCGACGCTCACGATCGAGCGCTGACCCTGCACGGTCCAATAGTTCTCTTCGTGGTTTCCCATCAGGGCTCCGCTGGCCTTGAGCGCGTCGTCCGTGACGAAGCTGACACCCTGAAGTGTCGGTATCTGGATCTTGTAGTCGTCGGTGACCTCGGCGGCGTCGAGCGAGGCGAACGGGTCCTCTTCCTCGGTCGCGGCGGCTGGCGCGATCTTGCGCGCTTCCTGCGCGGGCGCCTCGGGAGCGGGTGCGGCGGGCGTTTCCTCGGGAAGCTGTCCGCCCGCGGCAGCGAGGCGTGCGGCCTCTTCTGGGGTGAGCTTGCGCATCATGCCCTCGGAGATCCAGATCAGCTCGCCGGGGAAGATGCGGTGCGGATTCGCGATCTCCGCCTCGTTCTCCTTCCAAACCGACGGCCAGATCCACGGCGTGCCGAGGTAGGTCTGCGAGATCCCCCAGAGCGTGTCGCCCTTCTGGACCTTGTAGATCTGTCCCTTCTTGCCGTCAGGTGTCACGCCCGTACCCTGGCCCTGCGCGAAGCAGAGACCGGGCACGACGAGCACAACGACCCATGCGATGGAGCGCAGCGAGGACATGGATTCCCCTTTCCTCGACGCGCATCGGCACCGTTTGCGCACGTCTTTAGAAGGGATTCCGCAACCGGCTCAGCCCGCCTGCAGCTCCTTCAGGAGCTTCTCGGCGGCCTCGCGCTCGGTGAAGGTCGAGTCCTCGTCCAGCGCGCGCTTGAGCTCCTGGACCGCGCGGTCGCGCTCGCCGTTCTTCTCGTAGGCGGCCGCCAGGTGGTAACGCACGGTGCCGCGCAGCGGGTGACCTTCGGGGTAGCCGTCGATCGATTCGCGGAACAGCGCGATCGCCGCGGACGGGATGCCTTTCTTGTACATCACCCAGCCCAGCGTGTCGGCCACGCTCGGGTCGTTGGGCATCGCGTTCTTCGCGTCCTGCGCGAGCTGCAGCGCGCGGTCGAGATCCGCCGGGCTCGCATTGGCGTTGTCAGCGAGCAGCCACGCCAGGTTGTTCTTGGCGCCGGGTTGATCCTGGTCGAGCCGCAGGACGGTCTCGTAGCTCTCGATCGCCTCGGGATAGCGGCCGGCGGATTCGGTGAGCGCCGCGAGCTCGAGCGCGATCAGCGCGTTCTGCGGGTCGAGCTCGCGCGCCTTCTTGTAGCTGTTGATGGCATCGTCGAGGTGCGAGCCGTCGCGCTGCCAGAGCGTGCGGTACAGCTTGCCGAGCGTGACGACGGACTCGACGCGCTTGGGGTCCTTCTGGATCGCCGTGTTCAAGTCCGCCAGCGCGAGCTCGATCGACTCGGGCTTGTCGCCGCCCGGCGAAGAGAGTCGCACCTTCGCGCGCATCTCGTAGAGCGGCACGTTGTCGGGCTGCTCCTTGATGAAGGCGTCGATTTTCGCGAGCGCAGCCTCGTGGTTGCGCTCGTCGAGGTCGGCCTGGATCAGCTCGCCCATGGCCGCCGGATCGGTGGGGTGCTCCTTGAGCAGCGCCTGCAGGATCGGCGCGGCCGCCTTGGGGTCGCGCGTGCGGCGGTAGAGCTGTGCGATCTTGAGCCGCATCGGCGCGGGCAGCGCGTCGGTGACCTCGATCGGGCTCAGCACCTCGCGTGCCTCGTGGATGCGCTTCAGGCGCGTAAGCGCCTCGGCCAGGATCAGCCGAATGCGCAGGTCTTTCGGGTTCTGGTCGAGTACGAGCTTGGCTTCGCGCGCCGCGCTCTCATCCTCGCCCGAGCCGAGGTAGAGCGCCGACAGCTGGCTACGCGCAGGTGTGTACTGTGCGTCGACCTGCAGCGCCTGCAGGAACTCGCTGCGCGCGAGGTCGTTCTGTTTCTGCGCCAGATAGGCCGTGCCGAGCAGCACGTGTGCGGCAGCGCTCGGCTGCTCGTCGATCACGCGCCGCAGGCTGGTCGCAGCCTCGGCGTACTTCTGATCCAGCAGGTAGAATTTCCCCTCGGTGAACAGCCCGAGCAGGCTGCGCGGGTTCTCCTTCAGAACCTCGCGCACGATCACCCACGACTCCTCGGTCGGCTTCGCGTCCTCGCCCTTCTGGTCGACGATCAGCTCGGCGCGTCGCAGGCGCGCGGCCTCGCTCTTCGGCTCCACCGCGATCGCGCGGTCCACGTCGGCGAGCGCGCGGTCCATCAGGCCTGCGCGCCGGTGGTAGTCGGCAAGCACCAGCAGCGGCTCCGCCGAGTCCGGCTTCGCCGCCACGCCTTCCTCGAGCATCTTCTCGGCCTGATCGCTCTTGCCGATCGCGTAGTAGAAGCGCGCGAGCGTGAGCAGAACGTTGGAGTCGCCCGGGGCGTCGGTGCGCGCTTGCAGCAGCACTTCCTCGGCTTTGTCGTTCTGCGACTGGTTGATGTAGAAGTTGGTCAGGAACAGGCGCGCCTGCGTGCGCTCCTCCGGGGTCTCGGCAGCTTCGATCGCGGCGTTCAGCTCGGCCAGCGCCTCGTCGTTCTTGCCGATGATCGCGAGGAAGCGCGCGACCGACAGGTGGTTCGCCGCGGTCGGCTTCACCACCACGAGCTTGCGCAGCGCCTCTTCCGCGCCGGCGATGTCGCCTTTGCGTCCGAGCGCCTGGGCCTTCAGCGCCAGCGAGTCGGGATGATCGGGATTGATCGCGAGCGCCGCCTCGACGTCCTCGATCAAGCCGTCGATGTCGCCCTTAACGGACTTCAGCGCGCCGCGCAGCAGCAGCGCGTCGATGTTCTTGGCGTCCTTCTCGAGCACGGCCGAGACCTGCTCGAGGGCGGTGTCGTAGTCGCGTGCGGCGAACAGCACCTGCGTGAGCCGCATGCGCCATTCGGTGTTGTCTGGCGCGAGTCGCGAGGCTTCTTTGTACTGCCAGAGCGCCTCGCCGTATTCCTGCATGGCCCAGAGCGTCTCGGCCATCTTGTAGTGCGCTTCAGCGTCGCTCGGCGCGAGCTGGAGCAGATTCATGTAGGCGATCTTCGCCTCGCTCCATTCCTTCTTCTCGAAGAACGCGTCGGCCGCGGTGCGCTGCTCGTTGATTCGCACTTCTTTGGACGTGCAGCCGACGGCGGCTGCGAGCAGCAGGGCGCAAAGGATCGCGGCGACCCGCATCTTCGAGGACCTCCTAGGGGCGTAATCGGTCCCGAAGAGCTAGCACACGACCGACCCCGGTTCAGGTCCGCTCGGCGCTCTCCGTGTCTTCGGTGGGCACCAGGTAGCGCTTGCCTTCCTGCTCGAGCCAGCCGGCGTCCTTCAGCTCCTTCACGACGCGCGTGATGGTCTCGCGGCTGGTGCCGACGAGATCCGCGAGCTGCTGGTGCGTGATCGGCGACGTGGCCATGCGGTCGGTACGATCGGACACCTTCTCCTTGGCCAGCCGCGCCAGCAGGCGCCGCGCGCGGCTCTCGACGCGCTCGAAGGAGAGGCCGCGAATCTGTTCGTCGGTCTCGCGCAGGCGGCGCGCGAGCACACGAATCAGCTCGAGCGTCACCTCGTGGTTCTGCTTGAGCAGACCCAGGAAGTCCTGTCGCGACAAGGCGAGCAACACGCAGGGCGTCGTCGTCTTCACCGAGGCGGAGCGCGGCGCGCGATCGAGCAGCGCCATCTCGCCGTGGAAGTCGCCGGGCCCGAGAATCTCGAGGATCTTCTCGCGTCCGTCCTCGGACATCTTCGTAACTTTTACCTGACCTTCTTGGATCAGGTACATATAGTCGCCGATCGAGCCGTCTTCGTAGATCACGGCGTCGCGCGGGAACTTGCGGTCGATCAGCAGGGTGGCGATCTCGCCGAGGTCCTTCTCGTCGAGATTCTGGAACAGCGGGATTCCGCGCAGGGCTTCGTTGCGGTCCTTCATGCCTGTTTGCCTCATTCCGTCTTCCGAAGGGACGGAACTGCTATACGAGCTCTTCACGATGCTGGCGGGTGAACTCATCGACGATCCTTCGCACGTCCTGCGCTCGATCATTAGCGCAGACCAGAAGCGCGTCGGTGGTCTGGATCACAAGCAAGTCCCGTACCCCGAGCAGCACCACCTGTCTATCGGCCGAACTCCAGACGACATTTCGCTTCGCTTCGAGCAGCAGCGGCGGCGGCAGGCAGTGTACCCGGTTGCCATCGAGAAGCTGCAGGCGTTCGCCGAGCGCGTCCCAGCTGCCGAGGTCGGACCAGGCGAAACGTCCCGGGAGCGCGGCCACTCGGCGGCTGCGCTCGAGCACGGCGTAGTCGAACGAGAGCGACTTGGCGCGTGACCAGGCGCGCGCGAGCGTCGCGCGCGGCACGGCGTCGCCCTCGGCGATCCGCGAAAGTGTCGGCCCGAGCGCGCGCCAGACCTCGGGTGCGAGCGCGCGCATCTCCGCGAGGATCAGCGCAGGTCGCGCGAGCAACATGCCCGAGTTCCACAGGTAGGCCCGGCGGGTCATGAAGCGGCGCGCACGAGCGAGCGACGGCTTCTCGACGAAACGCTCGACCGGACGGACGCCGCCCGCTCGCGCGGCGCGGCCCAGCCGCAGGTACCCGTAGCCGGTGTCGGGACGTGTCGGCTCGATGCCGAGCAACACCAGCTGCTCGCCGTCGGCGGCCGCGCGCGCCGCGCGCTTCACGGTCTTCGCGAACGCTTCGGGCCGCGCGATGTGGTGGTCGGCGGGGAACACGCCGAGCACGCCATCGAGGCCGCGACCGAGCGCGTCGGCCGCGGCCCACGCGATCGCCGCCGCGGTGTTGCGCGCGATCGGCTCGAGCAGGAGGCGTGTGCCCGGATACGCGCGCAGCGCCGCGCGCGCGGCGCGAGCGAGCGAATCCGCGGCGACGACCGTCGTGCGCTCGGCTGGCGCGAGCAGCCGCAAGCGCTCCAGCGTGTCGGCGAGCAGCGTGCGCGCGCCGACCAGCGGAACGAACGGCTTCGGCAAGGCTTTGCGACTCGCGGGCCAGAAGCGCGTTCCCGCGCCGCCTGCGAGCACGACCGGCAGGATTTCCGGGCCGCGGGCTATCGTCCCACTCCGGTGTAGCGGAAGCCGAGCTGCACCATCTCGGCCGGCTCGCAGACGTTGCGCATGTCGACGACGACCGGCTCGCGCAAGAGCTCCTTCAGCCGCCCGAGATCGAGCTTGCGGAACTCGTTCCACTCGGTCAGGAACAACAGCGCGTCGCTGCCCTTCGCGGTGTCGTAGGCGTCCTCGCAGAACTGTACGCCGGTGAGCTCGCGCGCCGCGGTCATCATCGCCTCGGGGTCGTAGCAGCGCACGAGCGCGCCGCGCTCCTGCAGCTTGCGGATCACCCAGATCGCGGGGGACTCGCGCACGTCGTCGGTGTTCGGCTTGAACGAGAGGCCGAGCGCGCCCAGCGTCTTGCCGCGCAGGTTCCCGACCATCTGCTCGACCTTGGTGATCATGCGCTCGCGCTGCGCGTCGTTGGCGGCCACCGTCGCCGCGACGATGCGCTGCTCGACGCCGAACTCGCGGCTGAACTGCACCAGCGACAGCGTGTCCTTCGGAAAGCACGAGCCGCCGTAGCCGGGACCGGGATGCAGGAACTTGCGGCCGATGCGGCCGTCGAGTCCCATCGCGCGCGAGACGTGGTGCACGTCCGCGCCGACCGCTTCGCACAGCGCCGAGATCTCGTTGATGAAGCTGATCTTGGTGGCCAGGAAGGCGTTGCTCGCGTACTTGATCAGCTCGGCGGTCGCGACGTTCGTGATCACGAACGGCACCTCGATCAGGTTCAGCGGCTTGTACAGGTCCTTCAGGATCGCGACCGCTTCCGGATCGTCCGCGCCGATCACCACCCGGTCGGGGTGCAGGAAATCCTCGACCGCGCTGCCCTCGCGCAGGAACTCGGGGTTCGACGCGACCGAGCAGCGGATGCCCTGTTTGCCGGCCGAAGCGGCGGCCTCGACGATCGTGCGCCGCACGCGCTCGGCCGTCTTGACCGGCACCGTGCTCTTGGTGACCACGACTTTGTAGCCGTCGAGGTGCGTGCCGATCGTGCGCGCGACCTCGTCGACGTACGACAGGTCCGTGCTGCCGTCTTCCTGCGGCGGCGTGGGTACGGCGATGAAGATCACCAGCGACTGCTGCACGGCGCTCTTTGCGTCGGTGGTGAAGTGCAGCCGGCCGGCCGTCGCATTGCGGCGGACCAGCTCCTCGAGCCCGGGCTCGAAGATCGGCACTTCGCCGCGCTCGAGCCGCGCGATCTTCTCCACGTCCTTGTCGACGCAGGTGACGTTGATGCCGAACTCCGCGAAGCCGGCGCCCGTGACGAGACCGACGTAGCCCGTGCCGATCACGGCGATGTTCATCGTTGTGACTCCTTTCGAAAGGCCAGGACCAGCGGCCGGGATGCTTCGCTGAGCGCGACTCCGATGCCCACGCCGAGCAAGTCGCGTACGAAATCGGCGAGCGAGGCGACGCGCCCCGGCGCGAAGCGCTGCAGCCATTCGTCGACCGCCGCGAACGCGACGATCGCGATCACGACGAACGCGAGGCGCTGCGCGCGCGGTCCGACGACGGCCCACAGGGTAACCAAGGTGAGTCCCGTGAACAGGGGAATGTGCGCGAAGTCGAGCAGCGAACCGGTGAAGCCCCAGCGCGCCACCTGTCGGCCCGGCAGCGTCGTGAGCGCGAGCACGAGGCCCATGTACGCCAGCACCGCCAGCGCGCGAATCGGAATGATGCGAATCAAGGCGTCGCTTCCGCGTACCAGCGCACGGTCTCGCGCAGGCCGGCTGCGAGTGACGTTCGCGCTCGGAAGCCCAGCCGCTCGGCGGCGCGCGACACGTCCGCCTGGCTGTGCCGCACGTCCCCGGAGCGTTCGGCCTCGAAGCTCGGATCGGGCAGCGCCACGCCGAGCGCCGCCGCGCACAGCGCGAGCAGCTCGATCAGGGTCGTGCGTTCGCCGCGGCCGACGTTGACGGGCTCGCCCGAGACGCCCGACTTCGCCTGCGCAGCTGCGCGATTCGCGGCGACCACGTCGGCCACGTACACGAAATCGCGTGACTGCAGCCCGTCACCGAAGATGCGCGGACGCGCGCCGGCACAGAGAGCCGTGACGAACAGCGGAATCACGCCCGCGTACATCGATTTCGGATCCTGGCGGGGCCCGAAGACATTGAAGTAACGCAGCGCCACGCTCTCTAGACCGTAGAGCCGCGCGTACTGTTCACAGTACGACTCTCCGAGCAGCTTTTGCAGCGCATAGGGCGAGCGCGGACGGGCTTGCATGTCTTCGTGTTTCGGCAGCCGCTGGTCGTCGCCGTACACCGCCGACGAGCTCGCGTAGACGACTCGGCGCGCGCCCGCGCGGCGCGCGGCCTCGAGCACGTGCAGCGTGCCGGTCGCGTTCACCGCGTGCGTGCCGACGGGATCCTCGACCGTGCGCGGCACCGACGCGATCGCGGCGTGGTGGTAGACGATCTCGCAGCCCTTCGTGGCGCGCTCGAGCGCGCCGAGATCGACGATGCTGCCCTCGACCCGCTCGATCGAGTCCTCGACGTCGCGCAGGTTCTCGGACTTGCCGCTGCTGAAGTCGTCGAAAACGCGCACGTGCTCGCCCGCCTCGAGGCAGGCGCGCACGAGGTGCGAGCCGATGAAGCCCGCGCCGCCCGTGACGAGAACGCGCAAGCGCTAGCTCCGCGCGGCCAGAGCGCTCTTTCGCCCGCGTTCGAGCTCCGCGTCGACCATCAGCTCGACGAGCTCGCGAAAGCTCGTGCGCGTCTTCCAGCCCAGCCGATCGCGCGCCTTCGACGCGTCGGCCAACAGCGTGTCGACCTCGGCCGGCCGCAGCAGATCGGGGTTCGTGCGCACGTACTTCTGGTATTCGAGACCCACGCGCGCGAACGCCAGCTCGCAGAACTCGCGCGGCGAGTGGTGCTCGCCCATGCCGACCACGAAATCGTCCGGCGCGTCCTGCTGCAGCATTCGCCACATGGCTTCGACGTACTCCGGCGCGAAGCCCCAGTCGCGCTTCGAGTCGACGTTGCCGAGCTCGAGGTGCGTCGCCTGGCCGAGCGCGATGCGCGCGGCGCCCTCCGCGATCTTGCGCGTCACGAACTCGCGCCCGCGGCGCGGCGACTCGTGGTTGAACAGGATGCCCGAGCACGCATACATGCCGTAGCTCTCGCGGTAGTTCACGGTGATCCAGTGGCCGTACAGCTTGGCCACGCCGTAGGGGCTGCGCGGGTGGAACGGCGTCAGCTCGTTCTGCGGCGTCGCGCGCACGCGGCCGAACATCTCGCTCGAGCTCGCCTGGTAGAAGCGGATCTTCGCGTTCACCAGCCGGATCGCTTCGAGCATGCGCGTCACGCCCAGCGCCGTGAACTCCGCGGTCAGCAACGGCTGGCTGAAGCTGGTGGGGATGAACGATTGCGCGGCCAGGTTGTAGACCTCGTCGGGTCGCACGTCCTGCAGCAGGTGCACGATCGACAGCTGATCGAGCAGATCGGCCTGACGCAGCTCGAGCCGGTCGACCATGTGCGCGATGCGCTCGAAGTTCTCGCTGCTCGAGCGCCGCACCATGCCGATCACGCGGTAGCCCTTCGCGAGCAGCAGCTCGGCGAGATACGAACCGTCCTGTCCGGTGATGCCTGTGATCAGCGCAGTGCGCGCGGTGGCCATGCTCGAGCCTCTTCGCGGGGATCCATCATTTCGCGTTGGGTGGGGGTAGCAGACCTGCCCGGCGAGCGCGATCGGCTCGGAACACCCTCAGGGCCCGGACTTCCGGGCCTCGCACCACCAGCGGTAGCAGAGCCCGATCACGACCGCGCGTTGCAGCCCGGGGTTGGCCTGCGCGGCCTGCCACAGCCATTCCGCGCCGCCGGGCGCAAAGGCGTCCGGAAAGCCTGGCGTGGACTCGGCGAGCTGCGCGCGCATGGCCTTGCCGACGGTCGGATCGCGCAGCCAGGACTGGATCGGGATGGCGAAGCCGCGCTTTGGCGCCGCGCACACTTCCGGCGGAAGATGCCGCTCGGCCAGCCGCCGCAGCAGGTACTTGTTCCGTCCGCCCTTCACGCGCAGGCGCGACGGCACGCGCAGGCCGAGCTCCACCATCCGGTAGTCCAGGAACGGCGATCGCAGCTCGAGTGAGTGGCGCATGCTCATGCGATCGACCTTCACGAGGATGTCGTCGAGCATGTAGGTGCGCAGGTCCGTGCGCTGCGACTGGTCGACCGGGCTCGCGCCGCTCCAGCTCGGCAGCTGCGACGCGTAGCGGCGCACGAGCGCGTCGGCGTCGATGCGCAGCGACGGCGCCAACGCACGGTGCTGCCAGTCCTCGAACGGGTAGAGCGTGGCGCCGACGCCGAAGCGGCCGACCGGTTCGCCGAGCCGGCGCGCGAAGCGACGCAGAACGGAGTCGGGCTTCGAGACGGCGGCGAGCACGCCGCCGGCCGCGCGGCGAAGCGAAACCGGCACGTTCTCGAGCGCGCGCCAGCGCCAGGCGCGCACGTGGTTCGGGTAACCACCGAACACCTCGTCGCCCGCGTCGCCGGTCAGCACCACCACCAGATGCTTGCGCGCCTCGGCGCAGATCAGCGCGGTCGGCAGCGCGGAGGTGTCGGAGCACGGCTCGTCAAAGTGACCGATCACGGACGGCAGCTCACTCATGCCGCGACGCACGTCGACGTCGAGCGTCTCCATGCGCACGCCGAGCCGGCGCGCGGTGGCGGCGGCGAGCGGCGTCTCGTCCTCGGCTTCGCCGCGGAAGCCCACCGTGAAACACGAGAGTCCCGGCTTCTGGCGCGACGCCGCCGCGGCCACCAGGCCGGAGTCGATGCCGCCGGACAGGAACACGCCGAGCGGCACGTCGGAGCGGAGCCGGATGCGCGTGGCGTCGAAGAGCAGCGCCTCGACCTCGTCGACCCAGGCGTCCTCGCCGCGATCGTCCTCGAGCTCGCCAACTTCGGGCAGATCCCAGTAGCGGGTCGGCAGCGAAGCGCCCGGCTCGTCGAGCCGGAAGCGGATCCAGTGCCCGGGCGGAAGCTTGCTCACGCCCGGATACACGCACGACCAGTCGGGAATCGAGCCGACGCGGAAGAACGCGCCGAGCGCCTCGTCACAGAGCTGCGTAGGGAAGCCGGGTACGTCGCGGATCGCGCGCAGCTCCGAGGCGAACGCGAGCGTGCGCCCGTCGCGAAAGTAGAACAGCGGCTTCACGCCCAGGCGGTCGCGCACCAGCACCAGCGAGCGCTCGTGCGCGTCGTAGATCGCGAACGCGTACATGCCGTTCAGCTTCGCCAGACACGAGACGCCCTCGCGCGCGAACAGCTCGAGCAACACTTCTGTGTCGGAGCGGCTGCGGAAGCGCACGCCCGCGCGTTCGAGATCCGCGCGCAGCTCCTCGAAGTTGTAGATCTGCCCGTTGAACACGATCGTGTAGCGGCCGTCGGGCGTCGTCATCGGCTGGTGACCCGCCGGCGACAGATCGAGGATCGCGAGGCGCCGGAAGCCGAGATACAGCCCGCGGTCGTGGAAGGTCGCGGCCTGATCGGGTCCGCGATGCGCGAGCCGATCGCGCCAGCCGTCGAACACGGCGGGCGTCACCTGCGAGCGAGCGCTCAGGACTCCGACGATGCCGCACATGAGTCACTCGTCATCGACACGCTGACGCCTCGCTCGCCCGATGTCTTCATGGGCTCTGACGGCCGTGCGGATCGGCAATGGCGGCGAGGAACTTCTCCCAGCGCCGGAAGCCGATCTGTCGCCACAGGCGATACGGAAGCCCGCGCAGGCCGAGGCCGCGCCGCGCCTGCTCGACGCGCAGGTCGTCGATCAGGAACGGCCGGACGCGCGCGTGGTAGGCGCGCAGCGCGGCCACTGAGAACTGGCTCGCCCCGTCCGCGTAACCCGCCAGAAACGCGCCGGCCCAGCGCTCCGGCGACCAGCCGGTGAGCGCGCGGCCGGGCCGGAAGCGGAAGAAGAACAGCGCGAACCAGACGATGTCGAAGTAGCGGCTGCCGACGGTGGCGGCCTCGCCGAGCGCGGGCGCCGCGGACCAGTCGACGATCACGACCCGGTCGGTGTCCGGGTCGTAGCCGACGTTCGAGCCGTTCAGATCGCCGTGCAGCACGCAGTCGTCCGCGGGCTCGCCCGCCAGCCGCGCGGGCAGCGGAATGCGCAAGTCGTCGGCAAGTCGCAGCTCGGCGTGGACCGTGGCGACGGCGCGCCCCACGCGCTCGCAGACTGCAGTCAGTCGCGGATCGCGGCGCAGGACGAGCTGCATCAAGCTCACGAAGCCGTGCACGCGCTCGGTCTCGAGCACGCCCTCCGCCGCGTCGTAGCGGACCACCGCGGGCACGTGGAAGCGGCCCGAGCGCGCAGCCACGCTCGCGGCCGCGCGGGTCTTCGCCGCTTCGAGCGCGAGCCGATCGGCCGGCCCGCGTTTGCGCGCGACGTCGCCGCTGAGCTCCATGCGCTTCCTCGAGCAGGCCACGGTCGCGGGCCGCGTTGCGCCCTGCGCGATCACCGTGAGCGCGCGACGAAGGGCGCGACCAGCGTAGCGGAACGGGTCCGCGCACCGCACACCTCCGGCTTCGCTCTGCTACAACCAGCGGGCCGGAGGGGGCCGTAGCGTGCGCAGCGTGCTGTTCGTCGTGCCGACACTGAAGGGAGGCGGCGCCGAGCGCGTGATCGTCACCCTGCTCCGCCAGCTCGACCCGGCGCGCTTTCGGATGGTGCTCGCGGTGGTCGACGGGTCCGCTCCCGTGTACCGCGCCGATCTGCCGGCCGGCGTCGAGTTCGTCGACCTCGAGTGCACGCGGCTGCGCAGCGCGCTGCCCAAGGTGCTGCGTTTGGTGTGGCGCATCCGACCCGATCTGGTGTTCTCGACGCTGGGGTACCTGAATCTCGCGCTCGTGGCGATGAAGCCGATCATGCCGAGACGGTCCGCGTTCATCGGTCGCGAGTCGACGATCGTCACCGAGCTGATCCGGCCCTTCAAGCTGCGCGCGCTGTGGCGGGCCGCGTACCGCGCGTTCTACCCCCGCTTCGACGCCGTGGTGTGCCAGTCGCGCTACATGCAGTCGGACCTGGTCGAGGTCTACGGCATGCCGCGCGAGAAGACGGTGGTGATCAACAACCCCGTCGATCTCGAGCGAGTCACGGGCGGCCTGCCGTCGCGCAGCCATCGCCGCGAACCCGGCGGGCCGTTGCGGCTGGTGTGCGCGGGGCGTCTGTACCCGGTGAAGGGCTACGACCTGCTGCTCGACGCGCTGGTGCTGCTGCGCGACCTGGACATCGAGCTCACCATTTTCGGCGACGGACCGCTGCGGGCCGAAGTCGAAGCGCGGATCGCCGAGCTCGGACTCGAGCGCGTGGTGACGCTCGCGGGCTTCCAGTCCAATCCGTTCCCGCGCATCGCGCAGTCCGACGCGCTCGTGCTCTCGTCCCGCTACGAGGGCTTTCCGAACGTCGTGCTCGAGGCGCTCGCGTGCGGGATCGGGGTGATATCGACGCCCGCGGTCGGCGGCGTATCCGAGATCCTCGAAGGCGTCGAGGGCTGCGTGCTGGCGCAGGCGGTCTCGGCCGAGGCGCTGGCCGCCGCGATCCGGCTCTGGGCTTCGCGCCCGTTCGCGGGCATCGACCCCGCGCTGCTCGACAAGTACAAGCTCAGCGAGATCGCGGATCGCTACGCGCGGCTGTTCGAGCGCGTGTGCGACGCGCGTCAGCCGTAGTAGGCGCGATACCACTCGACGAACTTGCGCACGCCGGTCTCGACGCTGGTCGCGGGCCGATAGCCGACGTCGGCCACCAGATCGCCGACATCCGCCTCGGTGTCGGGCACGTCGCCGGGCTGCAACGGCAGCATCTCCATGCGCGCCTGCTTGCCGAGACACGCCTCGAGCACCTCGATGTAGCGGAGCAGCGGCACCGGATTCTGATTGCCGATGTTGTACAACCGATAGGGCGCGCGGCTGCTCGCGGGATCGGGGCTGGAGCCGTCCCACTTCGGGTCGGGCGCGGCGACGCGATCGAGCGCGCGCGTGACGCCCTCGACGATGTCGTCGATGTAGGTGAAGTCGCGCCTGTGGTGGCCGTGGTTGAAGACCTGGATCGGCTGGTCCGCGAGGATCGCCTTGGTGAACAGGAACAACGCCATGTCCGGGCGACCCCACGGGCCATACACCGTGAAGAAGCGCAGTCCCGTGCACGCGAGCCCGTACAGGTGCGCGTAGCTGTGCGCCATCATCTCGTTGGCCTTCTTGGTGGCCGCGTACAGCGAGAGCGGGTGCTCGGTGCTCTCGTGCGTCGAGAACGGCAGCTGCGTGTTCGCCCCGTACACGGAGCTCGTCGACGCGTACACCAGGTGCTCGACGCCCGAATGACGACAGCCCTCGAGCACGTGCAGGAAGCCGGTCAGGTTGCTCGACACGTAGATGTGTGGGTTCACGATCGCGTGGCGCACGCCGGCCTGCGCCGCCAGGTTGACCACGCGGCGGGGCTGGTGGCGCGCGAACAGCGACTCGACCGCCGCCCGGTCGGCCAGGTCCGCGTGCACGTGCGTGTAGCGCGGGTGGTCCATGTGCCGCGCCAGACGCGCTTTCTTCAGGTTCACGTCGTAGTAGTCGTTCAGGCTGTCCACGCCCACGACCTCGTCGCCGCGCGCCAACAGCTGCAGCGTGAGCGCGGAACCGACGAAGCCGGCGCTGCCGGTCACCAGCACTTTCACGCGCCCGACCTCAGAGCCTGCCGTCGACCGCTTCGCGCGGCAGCACGGACTTCACGTCGTACAGGATCGAGACCGGCTTGCCGAACGCGCGCACGCCCGCGGCGCCGAGAGAAACGAACTGCCGGTGCGCGACCGCCAGGATCACCGCGTCGTAGCTGCCCGGCTCGGGCGCCTCGACCGTGCGCAGGCCGTGCTCGCGATAGGCCTCGTCCGCGTCGATCCACGGATCGTGCACGTCGATCCGCACGTGGTACTGAGCGAGCTCGCCGACGATGTCGACCACGCGCGTATTGCGCACGTCGGGGCAGTTCTCCTTGAAGGCGAGGCCGAGAATCAGCACGCGCGCGCCGACCAGACTCACGCCGCGCTTCGCCATCAGCCGCACCACTTGATCCGCGACGTACGGACCCATGCCGTCGTTGATGCGGCGGCCGGCGAGGATCACTTCCGGGTGGTAGCCGATCTCCTGCGCCTTGTGCGTCAGGTAGTACGGATCCACGCCAATGCAGTGGCCGCCGACGAGGCCGGGCCGGAACGGCAGGAAGTTCCACTTCGTGCCCGCCGCCTCCAACACCTCGATCGTGTCGATGCCGAGCCGGTTGAAGATCAACGCGAGCTCGTTGATCAGCGCGATGTTCACGTCGCGCTGGGTGTTCTCGATCACCTTGGCGGCTTCGGCCACGCGGATCGAGCTCGCCTTGTGCGTGCCCGCGGTGACGATCGACGCGTACAGGCGATCGACGAACTCCGCGACGTCGGGCGTGGAGCCGGACGTCACCTTCACGATGCCGGTGAGCCGGTGCTGCTTGTCGCCGGGGTTGATGCGCTCGGGGCTGTAGCCGCAGAAGAAGTCCACGTTGAACTTCAGCCCCGACACGCGCTCGAGGATCGGCACGCAGACTTCCTCGGTGGCGCCCGGATACACCGTCGACTCGTATACCACGACGTTGCCCGGCCGGAGGCTCGCGCCCACCGTCTCGCTGGCGCGGATCAGCGGCGTCAGGTCGGGGCGCTTGGCCGAGTCGACCGGCGTCGGCACCGTGACGATGTACACGTCGCACGGCTCGAGATCCGCGGCGCGATTCGAGAAGCGCAGGCCCGTGCTCGCGCCCAACTCGTCGGGCGAGACTTCGAGCGTGTGGTCGCGCCCCTGCTCGAGCTCCGCGATGCGCGCAGCGTTGACGTCGAAGCCGAGCGTCGCGTAGCGCTTGCCGAACTCGACCGCGAGCGGCAGGCCCACATAGCCGAGTCCGATGATCGCGAGCTTGGTGTGTTCGAGCGCCATTGGGATCGGCCTACAGCCCCAGATCGTGGTAGTACCGGAAGCCGACGCCGAACGTGAACTTGTCGAGATCCTCGGTCTCGATCTCGCTCCTGCCCCCGATCTTCTGGTCCGTCGTCGTCGCGTAGTAGCGCGCGACCGCGTAGGTGCTGAGCGTGCGGCGGAGCTGCCATTCGAGCCGACCGACCAGGGTCGTGTAGTGGCGCGTCTCATCCGACGAGGCGCCGAAGCACTGATAGATGGGGATGTTCGGAATTCCGAAGATCGTACCCGTCGCGACGACCCGCGGCTCGCCGCCAATCGCGCAGCTCGGCGTCCCGGTGAAGAGCGAGGCCGCGTAGCTCGGCGTCTCGTCGACGGCGTTCTGGTAGATCTGGTAGTTCCCGGTCAGCGTCAGCTTGACGCGCTCGGCGAGCCGCTGCGTCCAGGAAAGCGTGAAGCTGTCGACGTCGAAGTTGGTCCTGCCCGAGCCACCGGTCGATTGCGTGCTTCGCTCGTAGCCGAGTTCGAGCGCGCTGCGCGGGAACACCCTGCGCAAGCTGAGCGACCCCACCAGGCCGGTGCTGCTGCTCGAGAAATCGCTCTGACCGAGCGACACGGGGGTGTTGAACGCGGAGGTGCCCGTCTGCGGTACGTCGTTCTGTTCCGCATCGAGCGAGCTGAAGCCGACTCTCGCGGTCGTCGACCAGAACTGGGTCCAGCTTCGCGTCCAACCGGCCTCATAGGTCCAGATCGCCGAGTCGTTCGTGCCCGTGCCCAAGTTTTGATAGGACGTGTCGTCGAAGTCGACGCTCACACCGACCTGGTCGTGCGCGGTTAGCTGATAGGTGAGCGCCCAACGCCCGTCGTACAGCGAACGATCGCGGTAGTAGCCGTCGGACACCGTGGCGGAATCGATGCTCTCGTAGTTCACTCGCCCGGTGGAGCCGCTCAAGCTCGTCGACAGGCGCTCCGTGAGCAGGTAGCTGAAGCCGCCCCCGATCCGATCGCGCTTCCACGAGGGCTGCTCGCCCCTGATCGGCTGGTTGCCCTGATTCAAGCCGTCCGAATCGATTTCGTCATAGCCCGAGTAGTGCTCGAGATAGCCGTCACCAAAGAGTGTCAGACGCGGAGTCAGCTTTCGATCGAAGTTGCCGCGCGCCAGGCCGTCGATGCCCGACAGCTGCGAGTCCTCCCAGACGCTGCGCCCGATTCCGATCAGGCCGAGCCGCGCGTTGCCGAGCTCACCCTGGTTCTCGAGCCACAGGGACGGGCTGATGCGCGTGACGAGGCTGCCCTGCGCGTCCTCGGACGCGTTGTAGATGTTCGAGTCCCAGCCTTGCTCCACGTCTAGCATCGGCTTCAGAACGGTCCTCTCTCCCGCTCGCGCCGGCAACGTGGCGCACAGCAGCGCGAGGAGCGCGAGGCTAGCGCCAGAAAGGGCGTTCTTCGGGGACGACAATCGTATCTCCAGGAATCAACAGGATGTTCTGCGCGAGGTCCTGGCCGTCGACGAAACGATCATAGTCGAAGGTGAACTCCGAGGGGGCGGTGCCTTGGCTGCGGATCACCTTGATCCGGCTCTTGCCGGCGAAGGGATTCAGGCCGCCGGCCAAGCTGATCGCGTCGAGCACGCGCATGTCCGGCTGCATGTTGATCGGACCCTCGCGCGTGACCTCGCCGATGATGTAGACGAGCTTCGAGCCGACGCTCGCGACCACGACCGTCACCACCGGCGCGGTGACGTACTCCTTCAGCTTTGCGGTGATGTCTTCCTTGAGCTGCAGAGGGGTGCGGCCGGCCGCCTGCACGTCGTCGATCAGCGGCACGGAGATCTTGCCGTCCAGGCGCACTTCGATGCGCGGAATCGAGAGCTCCGGCTCTTTCCAGACTACGATCGTCAGCACGTCGCGCGGGCCGATCACGTACTCCTCTTGCGACTGCACCGCGACGGTTTCCAGCTGCGCGGCGGTGGGCTGTTCGCGTGCGGTGCCGGCGCAGGCCGACAGGCCGAGCGCGACCAGCGCCGCGACGAGCGCTCTTCCGAAATTGCCGTGTCGGGTCATGGTCGAGTGTCCTCCGGTGCGGGCTAGGGCGCGTTCGCCAGACCCGCGTCCTTCATCTTGTAGAGCAGGGCCTTGTAGCTGATCTGCAAAATCTCGGCGGCTTCCTTGCGATTCCAGCGCGTGCGCTCGAGCACCTTGGCGATCAGCCGCGCCTCGGCCACTTGGGCGGCCTCGCGGCCGACTTGCTTCAAACTCACGCGATCGGTCTCGCCGGAGAGGAAGCGGTCGAGCTCGCTGGCCGGCGCCGACCAGGCCGCGACCGCGGGCACGCGCAGCTCGGCCGCGCGCGCGCGCAATTCCTGCAACACGGGCGCGGCGGCGCCGAGTACTACCACGCGCTTCACCAGATTCTCGAGCTCGCGGATGTTGCCGGGCCAATCGTAGGTCTGCAGCGTCTGGCGCAGCTCCGCGGACACGATCGCCTCGGGCTTGCCGTACTCGCGCGCGTAGCGCTCGAAGAAGAAGTCGGTCAGGAACGGGATCTCCTCGCGGCGCTCGCGCAGCGGCGGGAGGCTGATCGTGACCACGTTCAGGCGGTAGAACAGGTCCGCGCGAAACGCGCTCTCGCGCACGGCGTTCTCCAGGTTGCGGTTCGACGCCGCGATCACGCGCGCGTCGACGGAGATGTCGGTCTCGCCGCCCAGCCGCGAGAAGTGTCCGTCCTGCAGAACCTGCAGCAGCTTCGCCTGCAGGCTCGGGTGCACTTCGCTGATCTCGTCCAGGAAGATCGTGCCGCCGTTGGCCAGCTCGAACTTGCCCAGCCGCCGCTTCTCGGCGCCCGTG
This sequence comes from Deltaproteobacteria bacterium, assembly GCA_031396695.1. Lineage (GTDB taxonomy): Bacteria > Myxococcota_A > UBA9160 > SZUA-336 > SZUA-336 > VGRW01. Next base: position 66,506 of record JANNLG010000062.1, on the reverse strand, counting down.
AAAGCGCCGCGTTCGTAGCCGAACAGCTCACTCTCGAGCAGCTCCGACGGCAGCGCCGCGCAGTTCACCTTCACGAACGCGCGCTGCGCGCGGCCCGAGCGCGCGTGCAGCGTGCGCGCGACCAGCTCCTTGCCCGTGCCGCTCTCGCCGCGGATCAGCACGGTGACGTCGGTGTCGGCGACGTGGTCGATCATGTCCTCGACCAGGCGCATCTTCGCGCACTGGCCGCTCGACAGAACGCCGACCGGCGCGGTCGGGTCGGCCGAGAACGCCCGGTCCGCGTTGACCGGCGGTTCCTTCACGGGCTCGCGGCGGCGCAGCGCCTTGGCGAAGGCGGCCTCGAGCTCCTCGGCCTCGAACGGCTTGCGCAGGAAGTCGGTCGCGCCGTGCTTCACCGCGTGCGCGATCGCGCGCGTGTCGGCCACGCCCGAGAGCATGATTACCGGCACCTGGGGTGCGATCTCGCGCAGCGCGCAGAGCGTCGCGATCCCGTCCATCCCGGGCAGCGAGAGGTCGAGCGTCACGAGGTCGGGCTGGCGCGCACGGAAGCTCTCGACCGCTTCCTCGCCAGATCCGGCGCAGGTGACCTCGTAGCCGAGCTCGCGCGCGAAGGCTTCCAGCCAGGCTCGCACGCCCGCGCTGTCATCGACGACCAGCAGTCTGTGAGGAGGATTCATGGGGGTCCGATCCGGCGAAGCCGGTAGGTGACCGCGAGGGGGTGTGCGACAAGCGTGCCAAGTATATGGACGCCCCCGGCCACCCGCTGAGCCGGCGCCCGGGCGCGCGCGGGCGGGCTGGGTAGGCGAGTTCCGAAAAGCGGTCGCCGGCGACTCATCTGCAACCGGTGCGCAGCGGCGGCCGCGGTTCCAAGCCTCGGCACCCCCGTGGTAGCTTGCTCCGGATGTCGCGAAGGGTCGAAAAGCCGTGGGGCCACGAGGAGATCTGGGCCGAGACTCCCCGCTATCTGGGGAAGATCCTGGCGATTCGCGCCGGCGAGCGGCTCTCGCTGCAGTTCCACCGGCAGAAGGACGAGGCGATCTACCTGTTGCGCGGCGCACTGCGGCTGACGCTCGAGAACGACGCGGGTGAGCTCGAGCTCCGCGAGCTTCGACCCGGCGACAGCGCGCGCATCGAGCCGGGACGCCGCCACCGCTTCGAGGCCCTGGTCGATTGCGAGCTGTGCGAGGTTTCCACGCCCGAGCTCGAGGACGTCGTCCGCCTGCAGGACGACTACGGCCGCGCGCCGGCCGCGGACGGAACTCGCCCGCCGAAGACCTGAGCCGATCGAGGCCTTCAGGCGCGGGACTGCGTCGCGGGCTGACGCAGCGGGACCGGCGTCGCTCGAGCGAACCGGCGCCATCCGACCGGCACGCGTGAGGTTACGGCCTCGGGCGCCTCTCGTTCCGTGAAGCGCTCCGCGCTGGCGCGCGCGGCGATTGCGAACAGGATCCAGAACTGCGCGGAGACCTGAGCCACCTGCAGGAACGTCGTCGACGCCAGGTTGGACACGAAATTGTACGAAGACGCGGCGAGCAGGACCGCGCCGAGCATGTACGCCGGCGAGTCCGAGCGCCAGAGCGTCCGGCCGCAGCGGAACACCGCCCAGACCAGCCACGCCAGCATGATCAACCCGGCCAACCCCATCTCGGCGGCGAATCGCACCAGCAGGATGTGTGGATCCTTGTGCGTGAGCAGTCCGTACTTGGCGCCGAACTCCGGTGTGCGCAGGTGGAACGCGTTCAGTCCGTTGCCCCAGACCGGCGAGATCGCGAGCATGTCGAGACCGATCTTCGCGAACACGACGCGCATGGCGGTGGAGCCCTCGAGGCCGACCGCGAGCGGGACCTGGTACACCGCGGGTCCCGCCGCGGTGGTGGACTCGAGGCGGTCGCTCACGATCGCCGGCACGAGCGGTGCACCGAGCGCGATCAGGATCGCGCCGACCGCGACCGCGCCGACCAGCAGCTTGCGGTTCACGAGCATCAGGAACACCACGTGCCCGGCCACGAACGCGAGCCAGTTTCCGCGCGACACCGAAAGCACGAGCGCGACGATTCCGAGCGCGTAGGTCGCGACGCTGAACGCGCGCAGGCTCCAGCTGATCTCCCGGCCCTGCATCAGCAGGTAGAGCGGCACGAACAGCATCGGTCCGATCGTCTCCGCCATGGCGTTCGCGTTGTCGAGGAATCCGTTCGCGCGCCCGTCGGAAACGCGCGGGTTGATGCCGATCGCGAAGTCTGCGATGCCTGCGACCGAGGCCAGGAACACCGCGACGCAGATCGCCCCGAACATGCGCTGCCGGTCTTCCGGCGTTCGAACCCACCAGTACGCGATGAAGAACAGCAGCGCGGTGAAGGTGGAGCTCTTCACCGTCTTGAAGTTGTACCAGATGGCCGGTCCACCATCGACGGCGCGCATGCCGCTCGCCCACGGGATCGAGACCACGAACGCGATCAGCATCACGCCGATGAAAGCGAACACCGGACCCGAGTAGCGCAGCGGCGGTATGCGTCCGCCGAAGCGCAGCACGGTGACCGCGAACGCGACGCCGATCATGATCGTCTCGGTGTTGACGCCCGGTACCGGCAGCCGCGGCGCCCAGGCGTCCATCGGGAAGATCGCGACCAGCAGCGCGAGTCCCCAGATCGGACGCCAGAAGAACATCGCCACGACCAGCATCACGAGCGCGATGTACGGGTATGCGAGATGTTCGAGCATTCGCGTCGTCAGCCGGCGATGCGCCGGCTCTCCTCCGGGATCCGCGCCGGCCCCGTCCCGGCTTCGGCGGCCGAGCGCGCCTGCAGGTCCGAATCGCGTCGCACGGCGCGCCGCTCGAGCGCGCGCAGCGCCGCGTAGCCCGCCGCGATCAGCGCCGCGAACAGACCCCAGCGCAGCGTCGAGCTCTCGTCGCGCGTCCCGAGTCCGATCACCGCGAGCGCGATGCAGACCGCGTACAGGATCGCCAGTGACTCGGGCACCGAGAGACCGTTGCGCAACAGCAGGTGGTGCAGGTGACCGCGATCCGCGAGCGTGACGGCGCGCAGGATCGCGCCGGGCCGAAGTCCCTCGGTGCCGCGCGTGCGCAGGTGCACGAGACCGCGCCGGATCACCGCCAGGATCGAGTCGAGCAGCGGGAGTCCGAGCACCAGCAGCGGCACGATCAGCGCGACCGCCGCGGGAGACTTCTGGTACGACGCCATCGCCAGCACGGCGGTCAGGTAGCCGATCGAGAGCGCGCCGGCGTCACCGAGAAAGATGCGTGCCGGCGGCAGGTTGAAGCGCAGGAAACCCGCGAGCGCCCCCGACAGCGCGAGCGCCGCGATCACCGGCACGGTCGCGCCGTTCTGGTTCGCGAGCAGGAAGACAGTCAGCGCCGTGATCACCGAGACACCCGCGGTGAGCCCGTCGATGCCGTCGATCAGGTTGAAGGCGTTCGACACGATCACGATCCAGGCCACCGTCACGAGCAGCGAAACCGGCGCGGCCGCGGTCAGGAACAGCTCGAACGGCAGCTCGATCGCGCCGACGCGGAAACCCATCGCCCAGGTCAGCGCCGCGATCACGATCTGGCCGCTGAGCTTGTGCATCGGGCGCATGTCGTACAGGTCGTCGTAGCCGCCGAGCGCGACCATCAGCGCGGTACCGAGGCACAGCGCGCCCAGCGATTCGTAGCCGACCAGCGCCGTGCGAATCGGAGCCACGAACGGCGCGAGCGCGAGCAGCCCGAGCACGATCGAGCCGAACACCGCCACGCCGCCGAACATCGCGACCGGCGCCTTGTGCGCCTTGCGCGCGGTCGGGTGATCGAGATAGCCGCGCGCCTGCGCCACGCGAATCACCCACGGCGTCAGCACCAGGGCCAACAACCAGGGAACGATCAGAATCGCTGCGAATGTCGCCATTGCGCTTGCGCCTCCGACCGCGCGCCCCTGCGCTCAGCTCTTGCCGTAGCCGTAGGAGCCCGCGTATGGAACTTCGCTGTTCGCGCAGCGATTCAGCACCACGCCGACCACCTTGCCCGCGTCGAGTCGCTCGAGCGCGGACTCGACCTCGTCGCGCGGCGCGATGCCCGCTCCGACCACGAACAGCGTCGCGTCGCACAGGTCCACGAGCGTGACAGTGTCGGGCAGGCCGAGCACCGGCGGCGTGTCGAAGATCACGGTGTGGAAGCGGGTGTGGAGCTCCGCGACCAGCTCGCGCATCGCGCGCGATGCCAGGAGCTCCGACGGCGCGGTCGGCAGCGCGCGCACCGGCAGCACCATCAGGCGCGTGTCCGGAACGGCCACCAGCGCTTCGTCGAGCTTCGCGTCACCTTCGAGCACCTCCGCGAGACCGACCTGGCCCGCGCCGCGGAACACCTGGTGCACGCGCGGGGTACGCAGATCTGCGTCGACCAGGCAGGTGAGGCCTTCGCGTTCCAGGCCGAAACCGAGCGCGAGATTGGCCGCGGTGGTCGTCTTGCCCTCGCCCGGGCGCGTGGACGTGATCACGATCGAGCGCAGCTCGCGCGTGCGGCGCAGCGACTGGATGCGCGCGCGCAGCGTCCGGTACTCCTCGGAGAGCGTCGCCTCGCCGGTCGTGATCGCGGCTTCGCGCGCGCGGGGCGTGGGGCGCTTGGCCTTGCGCCGCGCGAGCCAGCCGAGCGACGGCTTGGCCGCGCGAGGCAGCGCCGGCGCGAGCGGGTTGCTCGCGATCTCGGTGGTGACTTCGTCCGCGGCCGGAGCGCCGTGGCGCATCTCCTCGGCCTTCCGCAGCGCGTCGTGAATCTTGCCCATGAACGATCCTCCCTCGAGCTACAGCTCGGGCGCGGCCTGCAGCGCACGCCGGCGCCACAGCCTTCGCAGGAACCCCGGTCGTGTTTCGCGTTCGACACGCGCGTCCTCGCGCGGGAACTGCGGTCCCGCGGAATCTTCCGCCAGACCGAGGTCGCGCGCGGCGTCCTCGATCATCTGCGCCGAGACGCGCTCGGACTGGCGCGAGAACGCGACGATCAGCGCGTTGTCGCACAGCACGTTGATCACGCGCGGAATTCCGCGCGAGAAGCGGAACACCGCGCGCTCGGCCGCGGCGGTGAACACGTCGCCGCGCGCGTGCCCGGCCACGAGCTGCCGCTCGCGCAGGTACGCCGCGGTCTCCTGCGCGTGCAGCGGCCGGATCGCGTGCCGCAGCTCGACGCGCTGGCGGAGCTGGCGGAGCTGCGGGCGCGCCAGCTTCTCGCCGAGCTCCGGCTGACCGACCAGCATGATCTGCAGGAGCTTCGACTGCGGCGTCTCGAGGTTCGAGAGCATGCGAATTTCTTCGAGCAGCGCTTCGGAGAGGTTCTGCGCCTCGTCGACGATCAGGAGCGTCTGCTGGCCGCGCTCGAGCCGCTCGATCAGGTAGCGGTTCAGGCGCGAGAGCGCGGTGCTCTTGCGAAACGGCTGCACGGGCTCGAGCTCGAGCTCCTCGAACAGCGTCGCGAACAGATCTTCGACCTCGAGCGCGGTGTTGAAGATGAAGGCGGTCTGCACGTTCGACTCGAGCTTCCGGAGCAGCGCGTTCAGGATCGTGGTCTTGCCGGTGCCGACCTCGCCCGTGAGCGTGATGAAGCCCTTCCGTTCCTGCACGGCGTACACGAGCGTGGCCAAGGCCTCCGCGTGTCCTTCCGACATGAAGAGGAAGCTCGGATCCGGGTTCACGCGGAACGGATCGCGATCGAAGCCGAAGAAGCGGTTATACACGCGCGGCTCCGAAGCGCGGCAAGCGGAAGCGTCCCGACGAACGCGCCGCGAGCGCGGTCTCGGGCACGGCCGCGAGCACCGGCAGGCCGAGCGAGTTCTGCAGGTCCATCACGCTGTGGAAGCTGCGGTCGCTCATCTCCCGCAGCACGAGCAGACCGAGCCCGAGCATCATGCCGAGCAGCGTGCCCGCGGTGAACCAGACCGGGCGATTCGGGCTGATCGGCGCGGTCGGGATTTCCGCCGATTCCACCACCCGGAAGCGCTCGCCCTTGTTGTTGGTCTCGATCGTCTTGCCGATCTCCGCGTCGACCTGCTTCAGCTGCAGCATGCGGATCGACTCGTTGATGTTCTTGTACTGCTGCTCCAGGTGATCGAGCTCCGCGGCGCGCCGCGGCGTGTTCTCGATGCGCTGCTCGTACTCGGCGATGTCAGCCTTCAGCCGCTCCACCTCGCCCGCCAGCACCTTCGCTTCGACCTCGTAGTCGCGCAGCTTGTCGCGCATCTCGAGCTCTTCGCGCGAGGCGGCCGCCGGCTCGTCCGCCGTCGCGGCCAGCAGGTCTTCGAGCTGCGCGATCTCGGCGCGCGTGTGGATGATGTCGGGGTGCTTCTCGGTCTTGCCCAGCGCGAGCTGCCGGTTCAGGTCCATCGCCAGCGCCTTCTTGCGCCGGCTGGGGTCGCTCTCGTCCGACGAGCTCGCGATGCGCATCTCCTGGATCGACTGCGTCAGCAACCGGCCCTGGTCGCGCGCGGTCTCGAGCTTGGACTCGGTGCTCGCCAGGTCGATGCGGTTGCGCTCCAGCCGATCGCGGTTGATCAGCAGCTGCTCGGGCAGCTCGCCCTGGAAGTTCTCCTTGTAGTCGGTGATCTGCCGCGCGACGTCCGCGAGGCCCGCGCGCGCCTTCTGCAGCTGCTGATCGAAGAACTCCATGGTGCCGTCGGCCAGGCTGGTGCGGTCGCGCAGGTTGGCGGAGATGAAGTCGCGCGCCAGCCGGTTGGAGACCTCGGCGGCGATCTTCGGGCTCGACCAGCGGAACGAGACACGGAACGAGTTCAGCTCGACCGGCTTGCGCGGATCGACGATCGCGGGCGGCAGCGGCGCGATCGAGATGCGCTGGCGCAGCTCCTCGACCTGGACCTCGCGCGCGCTGGTGGCGCCTTCGAACAGGTTGAAGTCGGTGATGATGCTGGACAGGCTGTCGCGTGCGAGCAGCTGCAGCTTCAAGTTCTCGTAGCGGGTTTCGGTGTCGGACGCGATCGTGTTGGGCGCCAGCTTGTCCGGGATCACGGGCGGCTCGACGGTGACGGTCGCGGCCGCTTCGTACTCCGCAGGCAACGTCAGGGCGAGCACGAGCGAGGCGACCAGCCCGAGTACGGTGGGCACGAGGAACCATGCGCGCCGGCGGCGCATCACCCCGTAGATATCGCCGAGACTCATCCCGGCTTCGTTGCGCATGTCCCTAGCAGCCATCACGAATCCTCTCTCTCCCAAGCGCGAATCGCGCTCGCATGGGTCGAGACACCTGGCGGCCCCCCCAGAAAACACCGGGGATCGCTGGGGCGGGCATCATGCCACAAGCGTGCCAAACGGCCGGAAGCCCGGTACGTCCGGCGCGCCCGCCTGGGGGGGGCGGAGGGAAGATGGCTACATATTACGAGAAGCGCTGGTGTCTGCGCGAACGAAGATGTCGTGAAGAGGCTATTCGCCCAGCCCGCACTCTTTGATCTTCTGGAGGAGTGTCTTGTACGAGACCTCCAGGATCCGGGCCGCCTTCTTGCGGTTCCAGTTGGTCTGGTAGAGCACCCGCTTGAGGGCCTCGCGCTCGGCGTCGCGGGCCGCGCGGCGACCGATGTCGCGCAGCGAGACCGGGCCGGAGTCGCCGCCCTCGCCAACCGCGGGCTGCTCGGCGGCTTCCGGTGCGCTGGCCGCCTCTGCGGCGCTCGGCATGGGCGCTCCGAAAATCTCGTCCGCGATCGCATCTTCGCTCTGTAGGACGACGATGCGTTTGATCATGTTCTCGAGCTCGCGCACGTTGCCCGGCCAGCGGTAGGCCAGGAAGCCGCGCATCAGCCGGTCCGAGATCACCTGCAGCTCGCGACCATACTTGGCGCTGTACATGGTCAGGAAGTGCTCGACCAGGACGGGGATCTCCTCCTTGCGCTCGCGCAGCGGAGGCACGCACACGTTGACCACGTTCAGCCGGTAGTACAGGTCCTCGCGGAAGGTGCCCTGCCGGACCATGTCCTCGAGGTTGCGGTTGGTGGCCGCCAGGACTCGCACGTCCACGCGCACGTCCACATCGCCGCCGAGGCGCGAGAACTCTCCGTCCTGCAGGACCTGGAGCAGCTTCGCCTGGAGCTTCGGGCTCATCTCCGCGATCTCGTCCAGGAACATCGTGCCGCCGCTGGCGACCTCGAACTTGCCGGCCTTGCGCGACGACGCGCCCGTGAAGGCGCCGCGCTCGTAGCCGAACAGCTCGCTCTCGAGCAGCTCCTCGGGCAGCGCCGCGCAGTTCACTTTCACGAAGCGCTGCTCGCGGCGGGTCGAGAACTCGTGCGTGGTGCGCGCGACGACTTCCTTGCCGACGCCGCTCTCGCCGTGGATCAGGATCGTGACGTCCGCGTCGGAGACCTGCTCCAGGATGTCGCGGATGCGCGTCATCTTCTCGGACGCCCACAGGAAGCTGGTGCGCTCGCGCGCCTCGTGCGCGCGCAGGCGCTCGCGCAGATCGTCGCGATCGCCCTTCAGGTTCTCGACCTCGAGCACCTTCTTGAGCGCGATCTCGAGCTCTTCTTCCTCGAACGGCTTGTTGATGTAGTCGGCCGCGCCCAGGTTCATGGCGTCGACCACGGTGCCCGCCTTGCCGACGACGGAGAGCATGACCACCGGCACCTCGGGAATCAGCTGCTTGATCTTGCGCAGCGTCTCGATGCCGTCGATGCCGGGCATCATCACGTCGAGCACGACCACGTCCGGGCGCGCGCCGCCGTTGAGCAGCGCCATTGCCTTCAGCCCATCCTCGGCGACCAGCACGTCGTAGCCCTTCATGGGCAACAGGTTGCGCAGGTAGGTGCGAATCACCTCGGCGTCGTCGACGACGAGGATCTGTTTGCGCTGCGGTACGGTGCGCGGCGTTCCGGGTCGGGTCATCGGGTCGTCTACCTCTCGCTCGGAAGCGTCACGCGGAACAGTCCATGGCCGACGTCGGGCACGGCTTCGATGTGCCCGCCGTGGGCGGAAACGATGCGCCGGCAGATCGCGAGCCCGAGGCCCACGCCACCGGATGCGACGCCGATCGAAGCATGGCCTTGGACGAACGGCCGAAAGATCCGCTCGATGTCGGCGAGCGCCACGCCGGAGCCCTGATCGGCGACGGCGATTTGTACAACCGTGCCGTCCTCGAGCTCCGCGAGATCGGTCGAGACGAGCACGTGGCCGCCGACGGGAGAATGCGACGCGGCGTTCGCGAGAAGATTCACGAACACCTGTTCGAGCCGGTCCGGATCGCCGCACAGCGCGTCCGGCTGCGCGCAGAGCTCGCACTCGACGCTGACGCCGCGGTCGGCGAGCAGCGGCCGCGCGGTGCGCAGCGCCAGCTCGATAACGTCGTGCAGGCGCAGCGGCTTGCGGGCGCTCGGCAGGGCTTCACCCGCGCGCGCGAGCTCGAGCAGGTTGTCGAGCAGCGGGGCGACCCGTTCGATCGCGCGGCGCGCTTCGCGCACGAAGCTCCAGTGCTCGGGATCGAGCAGACGATCGCGCTCGGCGCTCAGCCAGCGCAGATACCCGCGCACGGCGGTCACCGCAGTGCGGATCTCGTGCTCGATCATGCCGACCTGCTCGCCGCGCAACGGCTCGTCGCCGGGTGTGGCGCGCGCACTCGCCTGCTGGGCGCGCTCGCGCTCGTCGCCCAGATCGCTCGCCAGGCGCCAGACCTCGCGCTCGAGCCGGCTCTCGCGCTCGCGGTCGAGCACGATCCAGAGCGCGTCCGAGACGCGCCGCAGCGAGACCGGTCGCAAGCGACCTTGCAAGTCTCGGAGCTGATAGCCGTCACCCGACTCGAGCGCCGCGAGCGGGCGATCACCCGGGTCGACCAGCAGCTCCTCGATCCTGCGGCCCGCGAGCTCGGCCGCGGGCAGGCCGGCCATGCGTCCGAGCGCGGAATTGGCGGCCGCAATGCGACCCCCCGCCACGCGTACGAGTCCGTGGTCCAGGGCCTCCAGCAGGGCCGATGTTTCGTCCGAAGAGCAAAGCGGAGAGTCGAGCTTCATCTGGCTCCTCTTCGGCATTCTGGGCGAGCAGCTTACCCAAGAGTGAACCTTTTCTACTCTCCGCAGGCTGGCTTGCAGGCGGGACCGGACACGGCTGGCGCGGGTTGCCGCAGCTTTGCCATGATGGCCGGCGGTGCCGGACGCGAAGGCCACGGAGCACGCGCGGTTGCTCGAGCTGCGAGATCAGCTCGAGCGGCACAACCACCTGTACCACGTGCTCGACGCCCCGCAGATCGCGGACGCGGAGTACGACCGGTTGTTCCGCGAGGCGCTCGCGCTCGAGGCCCGCCACCCGGAGTGGGTGACGCCGGACTCGCCGACCCAACGGGTGGGCGGCGCGCCGGCCGCGAGCTTCCGAGCCGTCGAGCACGCCGTGCAGATGCTCTCGCTCGACAACGCCATGAATCGCGACGAGCTGGTCGCCTTCGACGCGCGCGTTCGCCGCTACCTGGCCACGGCCGACGAGCTCGTCTACTCCGCGGAGCCGAAGTACGACGGCGTCGCGGTCGAGCTGGTCTACGAAGACGGCCGCTTCGCGCTCGGCTCCACGCGCGGCGACGGGCGCACCGGCGAGGACGTGAGCCACAACCTGCGCACCGTGCGCACGATTCCGCTGCGGCTGCGCGGCAAGCACCCGCCGCCGCTGCTCGAGGTGCGCGGCGAAGTGCTGATGCCGCTCGCGGAGTTCGCGGCGATGAACGACGAGCGGCGCGCGCAGGGGCTCGAGGGGTTCGCCAATCCGCGCAACTCGACCGCCGGCACGCTGCGCCAGCTCGACCCGACGAGCGCCGCCGCGCGGCCGCTCGAGTTCTTCGTGTACGGGATCGGTCGCGGCGAGGAGTCGCTCGGCGCGAAGGCGCACGGCGAGCTGCTCGCGCGGCTCGCCGAGCTCGGCTTCCGCGTCGACACGCGCCGCGCGCACTGCGTCGGGATCGGGGACGCGCTCGCGTTTCACGAGCGGCTGGAACTCGAACGCGACGCCCTGCCCTACGAGGTCGACGGAACGGTGCTGAAGGTCGATGACTTCGCGCTGCAGAAGCGGCTCGGCACGCTGAACCGTTCGCCACGCTGGGCGATCGCGTTCAAGTTCGCGCCGCGCCAGGAGACCACGCGCGTGATCGCGATCGAGGCGTCGGTCGGACGCACCGGCACGCTCACACCCGTGGCGGTGCTCGAGCCGGTCAAGATCGGCGGCGTCACCGTCGAGCACGCGACGCTGCACAACCAGGACGAGATCGACCGACTCGACGTGCGCGTCGGCGACACCGTGTTCGTCGAGCGCGCGGGCGACGTGATCCCCAAGCTGGTGAAGGTCGTGCGCGAGCGCCGGCCGCCCGACACCGTTCCGTACCGCCTGCCCGAGACCTGCCCGATCTGCGGCGAGCGCACGCTGCGCAGCGGAGGCGAGGTGGCGCTGCGCTGCCCGAATCCGCACTGCCCCGCCAAGCTGCGCGAGCGGCTGCGCCACTTCGCGAGCCGCAACGCGCTCGACGTGGAAGGACTGGGCGAGAAGCTCGTCGATCAGCTGGTCGCGGCGGATCTGGTGAAGCGTCCCTCGGATCTGTTCGCGCTCACGGCCGCGCAGCTCGCCGCGCTCGCACGCATGGGCGAGAAATCCGCGCAAAATCTGATCGACGCGCTGGAGCGCGCGAAGGACGTGAGCGCCGCGCGCTTCCTGTACGCGCTCGGCATTCGCCACGTCGGCGAGCACGTAGCGGCGGTGCTCGCGCGCGCACACTCCGATCTGTCGCGCCTGCTCGTCGCCACGAGCGACGAGCTCGAGGCCGTCGACGAGATCGGTCCGACGATCGCCGAGGCGATCCGCTTCTGGCTTGAGGACCCCGAGAACCGCGCGGAGTTCACGCGTCTGTGCAGCGTCCTGCGCATCCAGAGCGCGCCGGCGCGCGAGCTCTCGGAGAGCGCGACGCTCGCCGGCCGGACCTTCGTGATCACCGGCTCGCTCGGCGATCCGCGCGCGACCTGGAAGGCACGTCTCGAGGCCGCCGGCGCGAAGGTCACCGATTCAGTCTCGAAGAAGACGAGCTACCTGCTCGCGGGCGAGAACGCGGGCGCGAAGCTCGAGAAAGCGCGTGAGCTCGGCGTGGCGGTGATCGACGAACGCGAAGCTGCGCGGCTGATCGCCGAGGGCGGTCCCGGCGCTTGAACGCGGCTCAGCCGCCGCGCGGAACGCGCGCGAGCACGCGCGCGTAGGCGTCGCGCTTGGCGAGGCCGAGCTCTGCAGCGAGGGTACGGGCGGCGTCGCGGGCGGAGAGGCCGGAGGAGAGGAGGCGGTCCACCAACTCGTCTACGTCGAACGCTTCGGGCTCTTGCGGGCCGCGCTGCGCGGCGCCATCCACCACGATCGTCAGCTCGCCGCGCAGCTCTTCGAGCGCGAGCTCGCCGAGCCGCCCGCGCAACACCGATTCGTGGCGCTTGGTCAGCTCGCGCGCGAGCGCCGCGCGCCGCGGTCCGAGGGCGTCGTGCAGATCGCGCAGCGTGGCGGCCGCGCGGTTCGGTGCCTCGAACAATACGAGCGTGCCCGGAAACGCAGCGAGCGCCGCCAGTGTGCGCGCGCGCTCGCCGCCTTTGCGCGGCAGGAAGCCGACGAACGCGAACGGGCTGGTCGCGAAGCCGCTCGCGACCAGCGCCGCGAGCACGGCCGACGGCCCCGGCACGGGCACGACCGCGTGGCCCGCTTCGAGCGCCGCGCGCACCAGCCGCTCGCCCGGATCGGAGACCAGCGGTGTGCCCGCGTCGGAGACGAGTGCGAGCGACTCGCCGCGCGCCAGTCGTTCGAGCAACTCGGGCACGCGGCGCGCCTCGTTGTGCGCGTGCAGCGAGACGCGCGGCGTGGCGATCTCGTAACGTTGGCAGAGCAGCGCCGTGTGGCGCGTGTCCTCGCAGGCGATCACCGCCACCTCGCGCAGCACGCGCTGCGCGCGCGGCGACAGGTCCTCGAGATTCCCGATCGGCGTGGCCACCACGTAGACCGTCGCGCGCGCGTCCGGTACGGTCACGAGGCCTCACCCCGAAAGCGAGGCACGCCCATGTCCGATCGTCCTCCGACGCCCGATCGTCGTCCGAGAACGGGCCGCCACACGCGCGCGCGCGGCGCCGCCGGTGAGGCGCTCGCCGCGCGGCATCTCGAGCAGCTCGGGTTCCGCATCGTTGCGCGCAACGTACACCTTCGCTTCGCCGAGCTCGATCTGGTCGCGCTCGACGGCGCGGCGCTGGTGATCGTCGAGGTTCGGCTGCGCGCGGGCCGGGCCTTCGGAACGGCCGCGGAGTCCGTCGACGCGCGCAAGCAGAGGCGCATCGTGCGCGCGGCGGGCGAGCTGCTCGCGCGCGGCGGGCTGCCGCGCTTCGCGCGCGTGCGCTTCGACGTGGTGGCGATCGACGCGGGCGTGACGCCGCCGCGCCTGACACACATCCGCGACGCGTTCACCGCGGACCGCGACTAGAGCTCGAAGCTCTTTCCGGCGTGCTCCGCCCAAGGCGCGGAGGCGGTCGCGAACTGCACCACCTGCACGACCGAGGCGAGGCGCTTGAACGCGCGCGCGAGCGCTCGCTGCTCGGCCTCGCCGCGCGCGGGCAGGTCGGGACCGATCAGCAGCGGCACGCGCCGGTCGGCGGCCAGCGCTTCGAGCAGCGCGAGCTGCACCGCCAGTCGAACCAGCTCGCGCTCGCGGTCGGGCAGCTCGGCGAACGGCTGCTCCTCGCGCGCCGCGCCGCGCAAGAGCCACCCACCGTCGGCGGAGCGCGCGTTGGTGAATGTGCCCGTCGAGAGCGCGCGCAGGTACACGGGCAGGACCGGGGTCAGACGCGCGCGGACCTCGGCCTCGCTGCGGCCGAGCACGCGCGCCGTGGCCTCGACCAACACCTCCGGGCCGAGCTCGGACGAGACGGGCTCGGGCTCCTCATCGGGCTTCTCGACGAAGTCGACCGCGGTGTCCGCCTCGGTGGGCATGAATTCGACGGCGGGTGTCGCCAGCACAGGGACGGGCGGGAGCGCAGGCAGCACGACCGCGGTCGGACAGGCGAGCAGCGCTTCGCGCGCCGCGCGCACGGCCGGGTTCCCATCGACGCCGGTGCGCGCGCGCGCGAGCCGCGCCAGCTCGTCGCGCGCCGTCGCGGGATGACGCTCGGCGAGCTCGGCCAGGCGTCGCTTCTGCGTGGCCACCCGCTCGACCAGTTCGATGAAGCCCTGCGCGGCGGTCTTCAGTCCATCGAGCGAGTCGACGCCGAGCGCGAGCATCAAGCCGCGAACCTGCGCGCCCTCGGACGCGAAGCGCCGCTCGGACGTGCGCTCCCGAACGCGCAGCACCGCGAGCAGCGTCTCGATGCGGGTCAGCTTCGCGCGCGCGATGTGCGTGGCCACCAGCGCCGCCAGCAGCGCCACGATTCCGACGACCGCGAGTCCGTATCCCGCGCGGTAGCCGACCGCGCCCGCCGCGGCGCCGGCCGCGCCGAGCGCGAGCCCGAGCAGGATGGGCACGCGCTGCCGGCGCGGCGCGCTGCGCAGGCGCGCGCGGTCCGCGAGCAGGTCGAGGCGCTTGTCCTCGACCACGGCGCGCTCCTCGTCGTGCTCCGCAGCCAGCGTGCGAAACTGCGCGAGGCGGGTGTCGAAGTCCTCGACCGACTCGGCGAGCGCGGTGTTCTTCTCGAGCTCGGCCTGCGTGGCTTTGTGCTCCTGCTCGAGCTTCGCGAACTCATCTTCGAGCGCGCGCAGCTCGGCGATGCGCAGCGCATCTCGGTCGCGCTGGCCGGCGGCGGCCGCGAGCGCCGCGTCGAGCTCGGCCGTCAGTCGCTCTCGCTCCGCTCCGAGGGCGCGCGTACGAGCCTCGTACTCCGCCACCCTCTGCGCGCGCTGCGCCTGCGCTTGCGCCGCCTCGTCCGGGGCGCTGCGCGCGACGGCCGCAGTGCGCGGCAGCGGGGGAATCACCGGCGCGATCGGAGCCGAGCTCGAGCGGACGCCACCCGCGGGCCGGGCGCCGAACACGTGCAGACGCTCGAACTCGTCCGCGGCCGGCAGTCCGACGGCCAGCAGGTACTCCTCGATCTCGTGCGCGTCGCTGGAGAGCGACTTGTGCCCGCCGCCCTTCACCTCGAGCCGGCCGAGCGAGACCCGGCCGCGCGCGAAGTCCGCTGCGACCAGACAGCCGTCGGCACGCAGCGCGAGCGTCATCAGCGCGCGGCCGCGCGTGTCGGCTGCGACGACGCGCGCGCTTTCGGGGTGGAAGAGCGCGCGCACGAGCGCGAGCAGATTTCGCGCCGAGGCGGGATCGGCACTACGCAGGACGGTGTAGCCGGGATCGAGACCGAGCTGGTGGTCGCCGGTCGGCGCGGTCAGCCCGCGGAGCTGGATCCCGTGGATCCTCATGCGTCCGGAGTCGTCCTTTCCTTGGCGGCCGGCGCCGCGGCGTCTGCGCTGGCGGTGACGAACGTGTCGCGCTCGCGGATGCGCGCCGCCTTGCCGGACAGCTCGCGCAGGTAGGTGAGGCGCGAACGGCGCACGCGCCCGCGCGCCTTCACTTCGATCTTCGCGATCGTCGGCGACTGCAGCGGGAAGATGCGCTCGACGCCCACGCCGTAGGAGACCTTGCGAACCGTGAAGCTCGCCGATGCCCCGCCGCGCCGGCGCTGCAGCACCACGCCCTCGAAGACCTGGATGCGCTCTTTGTCGCCTTCCTTGATCCGCACGTGCACGCGCACGGTGTCGCCAGCGCGGAACTCGGGGTGTTCCTTCGCCTCGGTCGGCCCGATCTCGGAGATCTGTCTCATCGCTTCGCTCCCTTGGATTCGAGGAGATCGGGCCGCCGCGCGCGCGTCAGGCGCTCGGCCTCCTGCGCACGCCAGCGCTCGATCTCTGCATGATTGCCCGAGAGCAGAACCTCGGGTGCTTCGTGCCCGCGGTATTCGCGCGGGCGCGTGTATAGCGGATGTTCGAGCAGACCCTCCGAGAAGGAGTCGGCCTCGGGCGAGATCGGGTTTCCGAGCACGCCCGGCACGAGCCGGGTGACCGCCTCCGTGACGACCAACGCCGCGAGCTCCCCCCCTGCCAGGACATAGTCCCCGATCGAGATCGTCTCCGCACCCGTGAGCGCGAAGATTCGCTCGTCGAAGCCGGCGTAGCGGCCGCACAGCAGCACGATCTGGCGTTCGGCCGCGAGCTCCCGGGCCAACGCCTGGTCGAAGCGGCGGCCGCGCGGGCAGAGCGCGAGCACGCGCGCGCCGGGCCGGGCGATCGCCTCGACCGCGGCCACCACCGGCTCGCACTTCAGCACCATGCCATCGCCGCCGCCGAACGGGGCGTCGTCGACGCTGTGGTGGCGGTCGCTCGAGTAGGCGCGCAGGTCGGAGACGCCCACCTCGAGTACGCCGTCGCTTCGCGCCTGGCCGAGCAGCGAGCCCGTCAGAAAGTGCTCCACCAGCTCGGGGAAGATGGTGACGATGTCGATGCGCGGCCCGGCGCTCATCGGTTCGCCTCCGCGACCAGCTCGGCCGGCGGGTCGAGCCACAGCTCGCCGCGCTCGCGCTCGAGTCGGAGGATCCATTCCGATACGACCGGAATCAGCAAGTCGCGCCGTCCCGCGCGCCGGATCACCAGTACGTCCGCGCCGCCGGTCGCGACGATTTCGTCGATCCGGCCGAGCGACGCGCCGTCGGCCGAGCGCGCCTCGAGCCCGATCAGGTCGCGCCAGTAGAACTCGCCCTCGGGCAGGGCCGCGATGTTCTCGGGCGGAACGAGCACGGCCGCGTCCATCCAGACCACGGCGCGCTCGCGCGAGTCGATGCCCGCGAGCTGCAGGCGCACGCGATGCCGTCCGCCGGGTGCGCCGCCCGCGGGGCTCGAGCTCTCGACCTGGAACGGAATCGTTCCCGGAGCGGCTCGGAGGGCAACGGTCGGGGCGTCGAGCAGGTTGCTGGGATCGTCGCTATGCAGCGCTACGAGCAGGTCGCCGTCCAGGCCGTGAGGCCGGAGCACCCGGCCCAACTCGACCCAGTCGCGGGCCGCGACGCCGGGCGCCGCCGCAATCTCGTGCGCTCTTCCGCTGGCTGCCACGGTTCAATCCTGATCGTCCCCGTTGGGCTCGCCCTCTTCGTCCTCGTCGTCCTCGCCGTGACCGGCGATGTCGAGGTCCCAGCCGTCGGCACTGACGGAAAGCAGCGTGCGGATCGCCTTCGCGGTCTTGCCGCGGCGGCCGATGATCCGACCGACGTCGTCCGGCGCGAGCCGGAGCTCGATCACGTGGTCGTCGGCCGCGTGGACCTCGACCTCTTCGGGCTCCTCGGCCAGCGTGCGCGCGATGAACTTGACCAGCTCTGTCATGGGCTCTCCGCCTAGCTCGCGGTCGGCGCCGCGGCCGCCGCCTTCTTCTGGCGGCGAACCAACGACGCGACGCTGTCGGAAAGGGTGGCGCCGTTCTCGACCCACTTGGCGAGCGACGCCTCGCGGATCTGGAGACCCGCGTCGCTCTGCGGATCGTAGGTGCCGAGCTGCTCGAGCACGCGACCCTGGCGCTTCTTGCGCGAGTCCATCACCACGACGCGATACGACGGGTTGTTCTTGGCGCCGGTTCGATACAAGCGGACGGTGACCATGGACGTACTCCGAAGGGGCTGTCGGGCTCGGCCCGGACGAGCGAAGGGCCGAAGCTATAAGGGCTTCTGGCGTGCGTCAACCTTGGCGCCGCGGGCGGCATCCTTCTCGCGCGAGCAGCTGTCGCAGGCGTAGCGCACCACGTGGCGCTGGCCGAGGCGATCGTAGCCCGCATCGAGGGCGACTCGGCGGACCCGAAGGGCCTCGGCCCCGCAGAAGTCGCATTTCAGCGTGATCGGTGCGCGCTTGGGCATTTCCGGCGCCGACGTTAGCACGTCGGGTACCATCCGGACGTGCAACGCGGCGGCAATGGAGGACACGATTCGCGACGGCGGGCTCCGGTCGGAGCGGCCCGCCGCAGCGGCCCAGCCGAGTCGCTCGCCGACCTGCTACCGCGCATGCTCGACGAGGTCGGCCTCGGCGCGACCGCCCAGGCCGTGCAGGTGATTCGCGCCTGGGACGAGGCCGTCGGCCCGACCTTCCAGGAGCATTGCCGCCCCGACGGCGTGCGCAACGGCGTGATCCACGCGCGCGTCCGCGATTCGTCCTGGATGCAGGCGCTGCAGCTCGAGAAGCCCGCCATTTTTGCGCGCCTGCGCGAGCTGCTCGGCGAGTCCGCACCCAAGGACATGCGGCTGCGGATCGGGTCGGTGGACTAGCGGGCTTCGGTCGCGCGCAGCTCCGCGAACGGGATGGCGCCCTCGCGCAGCAGGGTCAGGGCGCCGTCCTGCGAGACGGCGATCACCGTGGAGGGCGTGAGGCCAGAGGCGGGCTCGCCGCCGAGGATCGCGAGCTCGCGGCCGAACTCGCGCTCGACTTCCACGGCGGTCGCGCACGGTTTCGCGCCGCTGCGGTTGCAGCTGGTGGAGACGATCGGCCGCGCGGAAGCGCGCGCGAGCGCGAAGGCGGTCGGCTGCGGCGAGCAGCGGAACCCGACACCGAGCGGTGTGCGAACGCCCGCGAAGCGCGGGTCGGCGACCGGCACGACCAGCGTGAGCGGTCCCGGCCAGAAGCGCGCGGCGAGCCGAGCGGCGACCTGCGGAAGTGGCGCGGCGATGCGCTCGAACGCCGCGGCGTCGGGCACGAGCACCGAGAGGCCGCGCTCCGCGTCGCGTCCCTTGAGCGCGACGAGCGCGGCCAGGGCTTCGGCCGAGAATGCGTCCGCGCCGAGTCCGTAAACGGTTTCGGTCGGGTACGCGACGAGATCGCCGCGCGCGAGCCGCGTGACCGCCTCGTCGAGCCCGACGATCACGCGCGCTTCGCGGCGAGCGCTCGCGCGCCGATGTCGCGCCGGTAGTGGGCGCCCTGGAAGTGGATGCTTCCGGCCAGCGCGTACGCGCGCGCGCGGGCGGCCTCGAGCGTGGCGCCGCGCGCCGTCACGCCGAGCACGCGCCCGCCCTCCGTGAGCCAGCGTCGGCCCTGGCGCCGAGTGCCGGAGTGAAACACTTTTGCGTCGGGCAGTTTCGCGAGCGCGTCCAGGCCCGTGATCTCGCGACCGCTCGCGTGCATGCGCGGGTAACCCTCGCTCGCCAGCACCACGCAGACCGCCGGATCGCCGAGCCGCACGGGCGGACAGCCCGCGGGCAGGCGCCCTTCGGCCGCGCCGACCAGCAGCGGCACGATGTCGGACTCGAGCCGGAACAGGAGCGCCTGCGTCTCGGGATCGCCGAAGCGCGTGTTGAACTCGATCACCCGCGGAACGCCCGCGTCGATCATCAGCCCGACGAAGAGCGCACCGCGGAACGGCCGGCCCTCGGCGCGCATTCCGTCGAGCGTCGGGCGCACGATCGTCTCGAGAATCGCGCGCTCGACGCCTGCGTCGATCGGTCCGGCCGGCGAGTAGGCGCCCATGCCGCCGGTGTTCTCGCCAGCGTCACCGTCGAGCGCGCGCTTGTGGTCTTGCGCGTGCGAGAGCGGAACGAAGCGCTCGCCGTCGCACAACGCGTAGTAGCTCGCCTCAACGCCTTCCAGCCGCTCCTCGATCACGACCTCGGCGCCCGAGTCGCCGAAGCGCCGTTCGCGCATGATCTCGCCGATCGCGAGCAGCGCGTCCTCGGCTCCGTCGCACACGGCGACGCCCTTCCCCGCCGCGAGACCGTCGGCCTTCACCACGCACGGACCGCCAAGGGCGCGCACGTACGCCTCGGCCTCGTCGGCCGACGTGAAGGCTGCGAACGCCGCGGTGGGAATGTGGTGCCGCGCCATGAAAGCCTTGGCGAAGTGCTTGCTCGACTCGAGCCGCGCGGCCTCGGCGCTCGGGCCGAAGACCGCGATGCCCGCTTCGCCGAGCCGATCCGCGATGCCGGCAGCGAGCAGCGTCTCGGGTCCGACCACGACCAGCGAAACGCCTTCCCGTTTGACCGCCTCGATCAGCGCACGCGCGTCGCTCGGGTCGATCGCGAGCACGCGCGCGTCCGCCGCGATGCCGTCGCTGCCCGGCGCGCACAGCACTTCGTCGACGAGCGGGCTGCGCGCGATCGCCCAAACCAGTGCGTGCTCGCGGCCGCCGGAACCGAGCACCAGCACGCGCATGCTTCCCTCCCCTTTCGGTCCGGATGTACGCGCGGCGGGCGCGACAATCAAGTCGCGATGCGCGGCACGCGCGGCCCGATGCGCGCCAGGATCTCATACGAGATCGTGCCCGCGGCGCGCGCGGTCTCTTCGACGGGAATCGCCAGCGCGCCGCTCCGGCCGAAGATCAGCACCGCGTCGCCCGGCTCGACGCGCTCGTCGCCGGGCACCGCTGCGGTGGCCAGGTCGCACGAGACGCGTCCCACCAGCGGAACGCGCCGACCGCGCCAGCCCACCTCGATCTTGCCGCCAACCGCGCGCGGCAGACCGTCCGCGTAGCCGATCGCGAGCGTCAGGATGCGGGACGGCTCGCGGGCGACGAAGTCGCCGCCGTAGCCGATCGCGGTGCCCGCGCGAACAACCTTGGCGTGGATCACGCGCGCGAACAGGCTCATCACCGGCTCGAGCGCGTGTCCGCCGACCAGGATCGGCTCCGCGCCCCACAGCCAGAGCCCCGGCCGTACCGCGTTCGTGCCCGGTGTCGCGCCGCGCGCGATGCCCGCGGAGTTGTCGAGATGGATCCAGTCGGGCGCGATGCCGGCTTCGCGCACGCGCGCGACTAGCGCGGCGAACTCGGCGCGCTGGCGCTCGGTCGCGGGCGCGTCCAGATCGTCCGCCTCGGCGAGGTGACTCATCACGCCCTCGAGGCGCAGCTCCCTCGCGGCTCGGAGTCGGTCCAGAAAAGCGGGCAGGTCTTCGGCCGCGAGACCGAGACGTCCCATTCCGGTGTCGAGCTTCAGGTGGAAGACCGCAGCTCGATTCGCGCGCGAGGCGGCCTTCGCCAGCCAGTCGAGCGTCTCGACCCGGCTCACAACGGGCGTCACGTCTCTTGCGAGCGCCGTGTCCGCCTCGTCGGGCTCGAGCAGGCCGCCGAGCACGAGGATCGGCTCGCGGATGCCCGCGTCGCGCAGCTCGAGCGCCTCGTCGACCGAGATCACCGCGAAGGCATCGCAGCCGTCCCCACTGAGCGCGAGTGCGACCCCCACGGCCCCGTGTCCGTAGGCGTCCGCCTTGACCACCGCGATCACGCGCCGCCCGTGCGAACGCGCGCGGATCGCGCGCAAGTTGCGCACCAGCGCGCCGTGGTCGATCTCGGCCCAGGCGCGTGACTTCGAGGGCCCGCTCACGCGCTTCAATCTAGGCGAGCTTTCCGCTAACGTCCCGCGCGTGAAGTACGTGCTGAACGGCGAATCGCACGAGACGCCGGCCCCCCTCAGCGTGCTCGACCTGCTCGGCCGCTTCGATCTCCGACGGCAGCGGGTCGCGGTCGCGATCAATGCCGAGGTGGTGCCGAAGTCGCGCTTCGCGGAGGTCTTCGTCCGCGACGGCGACAAGGTCGAGGTGATCCACGCCGTCGGAGGTGGCGTATGAGCTCGTCGTTTCGCATCGGTGACCTGGAGCTCCACTCGCGGCTGATCGTCGGCTCGGGCAAGTTCAAGTCGTTCGAAGAAAATCGGCTCGCGCTCGACGCGAGCGGTACCGAGATGACGACGGTCGCAGTGCGCCGCGTCGACCTGACCTCGCGCGCCGCCGGCTCGCTGCTCGACTGGATCCCACCCGACCGCTTCCACATCATGCCCAACACCGCCGGGTGTACGACGGCCAAGGAAGCGGTGCTGACCGCGCAGCTCGCGCGCGAGCTGCTCGACACCAAGCTCGTGAAGCTCGAAGTGATCGGCGATCCGCGCACGCTCTTTCCCGACACGGTCGCCACGCTCGAAGCCGCGCGCATCCTGGTCGCCGAGGGCTTCACCGTGCTGCCGTACATCAGCGACGATCCGGTCGCGTGCATGCGGCTCGAGGAGATCGGCTGCGCGGCGGTGATGCCGCTCGGTGCGCCGATCGGATCCGGGCTCGGCATCCGCAATCCGGCCAACATCCGCATCATCCTGGAGAGCGTCTCGTGCCCGGTGATCGTCGACGCGGGCGTCGGCACCGCGTCGGACGCCGCGATCGCGATGGAGCTCGGCTGCACCGCGGTGCTGATGAGCACGGGCATCGCCGCGGCCAAGGACCCGATCAAGATGGCGCACGCCATGAAGCTCGCGGTCGAGGCCGGACGCGCGGCCTACGAGGCCGGCCGGATGCCGCGCAGGCTGCACGCGCAGGCGTCGAGTCCCGAACAAGGGCTGATCGACCTGCCGTGATCCCGCGCCTGTGCTTCATGAGCGACGGCCCGCGCAGCACGGCCGGCCGGCCGGTTCTCGACGTGATCGAAGCCCTGGCGCGCGGCGGAGTCGAACTCGTCGTGCTGCGACAACCGAGCTGGACGTTCGCCGACTGGAGCGAGGCCGCGCGCCGCCTCGCACCCGCGCGCGCGCGCGGACTACGTGTGCTGGCCAGTCGGCGGCTCGACGTCGCGCGCGCGCTCGAGCTCGACGGCGTGCACCTGGGCCGCGAGTCGGTGCCGGTTCGCGATGCGCGCGACTTCCTGGGCGGAGAGCGGCTCGTGGGCTATTCCGCGCACGACGGGATCGAGGCGCGGCGCGCAGCTGCGGAGGGCGCGAACTACGTGATGCTGTCTCCGATCTACGAAACCGAGTCCAAGCCCGGCAGTGCCGCGCGCGGCTGCGCCTGGCTCGCGCGAGCGACCGCCGAGCTCTCGATTCCCGCCTTCGCGCTCGGCGGCGTGACGGCCAAGCGCGTGCCCGAGCTCGTGGCCGCCGGAGCAGCTGGGGTGGCCGCGGCCGCCGCGCTCGGCGCCGCGCCTGATCCGGAGGCCGCCGCCCGCGAGTTCCGGCGCGCACTCGCCGATGAGACCGGGCGATGAAGCTGCGCGCGCTGCTCGCGAGCCTTTCGTTCGTCCTCACCGGCTGCGCCGGACTTCCGCCCGCGTTCGCGCGCGATGCGCTCGACGAGCTGCAGGCGCGCATCATCGACGTGAACAAACGCGTCTCGCCGGCAGTGGTGCACATCGAGTCGGCGGTGCGTGTGAACAACCGGCGCGACCTGATCGAGGGCTCGGGCTTCCTGATCGACCCGACCGGCGTGCTGCTCACGAACTGGCACGTGGTCGACCGCGCAGAGAAGGTCAGCGTGATCGTGACCGGCCGCGACGGCCGCTACGACGCCGAGGTCGTCGGCACCGACAAGCAGACCGACGTCGCCGTGCTGCGGCTCGTGCCGCGCGCGGGCGAACCGCCGTTCCCGTTCGCGAAGCTCGGCGACTCGGACAAGCTCTCGGTCGGCGAGTGGGTGATCGCGATCGGCAACCCGTACGGACTCGAGGGCTCCGTCTCGCTCGGCATCGTGTCCGCGAAGGGACGCGACCTGCGCACCGAGCAGCTCTTGAACGACTTCATCCAGACCGACGCCATGATCGATCACGGCTCGTCGGGCGGGCCGCTGATCAACCTGCGCGGCGAGGTGGTCGGCATCAACTCGCGCGGTCAGGGCCGCGGCATCGGCTTCACGATCCCGATCAACACCGCGAAGCGCGTCTCGGGCGATCTGCTCGACGCCGGTCGGATCGCGCGCGGCTACCTCGGCGTGACGATCCAGCCGTTGCCGCGCGAGCTCGCGCGCTACTGGGGCGAGCCCGACACGCACGGCGTGGTGGTCGGCTCGGTCGCGCACGGCTCGCCCGCCGAGGTCGCCGGCATCGCCGTCGGCGACGTGCTCATGAGTTTTGACGGCGAGCCGCTGCGCGCGGAGAAGGACGAGGACCTCGGCCAGTTCCAGCGCTTGGTGGCACTGAAGAGTGTCGGCAAGGAAGTCGAGATCGAGCTGCGCCGCGGCGGCGAGCGGCGCGAGCTGCGCGCGACACTCGGCGCACAGCCGAAGTACGTGCCCGACGAGGAAGAGAGTCCCCACGGCTTCACCGTCGAGGAAGTCACCGAAGCGAGCTTCCGCGGTCAGCGCCTGCCGCAGCGCGAGGGCGTGTTGATCTCGTTCGTGGAGCCGGGCTCCGAGGCCGACGAAGCGGGCATGCAGCGCGGCGACCTGATCGTGGAGATCGAGAAGGAGCCGATCGCGACGCTCGACGACTTCCGCCGCGCGCTCGGCGCCAAGCGCGACCGCCCGTTCCTGGTGCGCGCGCTGCGCGGGGACGACACGCGCTTCATGCTCGTGAACCCGCGCGCGAAGGCGGACTCGCCGCCGTCTTCGTCGAGCTCGAGCTCCACCAGCCAGCGCTAGCCGGGGCCTCGGTCAGATCGGCGCGAGCAGCCGCTCACGCACCGACGCGTCGAAGGCTTGGGGCGGCAGCACTTCGGGGCCGACGAACGCCGCCAGCAACCAGAGCGCGAGTCCGGGGTCCTTCGACTGGAGCTCGCGCGCGCGTGCGCGGCGTGCAGCCGCCGCGGGGCCGAACTCGCTCTCCAGGCCCGAGTCGAGCGCAGCGACGAAGCGAAGTCGCCGCATCCGCTCGCGCCGCTCCTCAGTGTAGGGCGCGAAGGTCGTGGGCGACCAGTCTTGGTGCGCGAACAGGAGCTCGGACACGATTCGCACGTCGCGCAGCGTGATCGAGAGTCCCTGACCGATGATCGGGTCGTTGTGCCCCGCGGCGTCGCCGATCAGCACCACGGCGTCGGCCACCGGGCTGTCGGTCCAGCTGTCCTCGTTGCCGTAGGAGTGACACGGACCCGCCGGCCGCGCGCGCGCGAGCGCCTCGGCCTCGGGCACGGTGCGCAGCCGGAAGGCCTCGAGAAACCGTGTTGCCGCGTCCGGTCCCGTGAAGCGCTTGTGCTGCTCGAGGGCGTATCCCAGGTACAGTCGCGCCCGTCCACCGCCCTGCGGAAACACCAGGAAGTGTGCGTCGCTCTCCACGCCGATCGCCTGGAGCGACGCGGGCCAGGCGTCCGCGCCCTCGACAAGCAGACCCGCGAACAGGTGATGCGTCGCGTCGCGGTGCAGCGCGATCCCCGCCTGCTTGCGCACGATCGAGCCGCGGCCGTCCGCGCCGACCACCAGCCGACACCGCACCGTGTGACTCGAACCCGCGTGCCGATAGCGCACTTCGCGGCGGCCGCGGATCGCGTCGCCGAGCTCGATGCCATCCACGCCGCGGTGCAAGCGAGCCCCCGCCGCTTCGGAAGCGTCGGACAGGAGCCGACACATGCGCGGGTGCCCGAGGCAGAGCGGACCCGGGATGTCCGGCAGCACGCCCCCGAGCGCGATCGAGTTCTCCGGGCTGGCCTGCGAGTCGACCCCGTCGTGGTACCTGCGGTGGTGCGTGACGTGGTGTCCGCCTGCGGCGCGCAGCGTTTCGTACAGGCCGAGGCGCTTGGTTTCGACGACGCCCCACGGCGACAGCCACTCGCCGCGCACGCGGTCGCGGTACTCCAACTCCTTCTCGAGCACGAGCACGGACAGGCCGCTGCGCGCGAGCACCGTCGCGAGGGCGCCGCCCCCGATGCCCGCGCCCACCACCACGACATCGACTTCGGTCATGTGCTCCTCATATCAGATTCGCGCCGGCGGCCGCTCGCGAACTCCAACGACGCGGTGTCCGGCCGAAGCGTTCGAGGAAACGCCGCGCGAGCTCTGTCGCGAACGCGCGCGCGTGCCCGGCTTCGACCAGGTGCACCGTGCAGCCGCCGAAGCCCGCGCCGGTCATGCGCGCGCCGATACAGCCGGGAAGCGATCGGGAATCCTCCACCAACGCGTCGCTCTCGGGCACCGTCACCTCGTAGTCGACGCGCAGGCTCTGGTGCGACGCGAACATCGCCTCGCCGGCCGCGCGCGGATCGCCGGCCTCGAACGCCCGTACGAGCGCGAGCACACGCGCGTTCTCGCCGACCACGTGGCGCGCGCGCCGCATGGCGACAGGATCGAGCACGCGCTCCATCCGTGCGAGATCGGCGAGCGCGAGCTCCGACAGCGAGTCCAGGCGCCGACCGAACGCCGTCCGCGCGCCCTCGAGCGCGCGCGTGCACTCCGCCCGCCGCACGGCGTAGCGGCCCTCGCGCAGCGCGCGCTCGACCCCGGTGTCGAAGATCAGGATCTCGATCCCGTCCGGCAGCGCCACCGAGCGCGACTCGACGCGCGCGCAGTCGAGCAGCAGCGCGGATCCGGGCACACTACACAGCACGGCGTACTGATCCATGATTCCGCACGGCACGCCCGCGAACTCCACTTCGGCGCGCTGGCACAGACGCGCGAGCTCGGGCCTGTCGAACGCGGTCTCGCGCGCACCGGCGGCCGCGATCAGCGCGAGCGCGGTGCCGGCCTCGAGCGCGGCCGAGCTCGACAACCCGGCGCCCTCGGGCAGATCGGAGCTCACCGCGATCTCGAAGCCCGTGTCGCGCACCAGACCGGCATCGGCGAGCACGCGCGCGGTGCCGCGCGCGTAGTCGAGCCAGTCCCCAGCCGGTGGATCGTGCAGCTGCGCCTGCGCTCGGCCGCGTTCGCGCGAGCAGCCGCGCACGAGCGCGTCGGCGCGCGGGCGCACCGACACACGCGTCTCGAGCTCGATCGCTGCCGGAAACACGAACCCGCCGTTGTAGTCGGTGTGCTCGCCGATCAGGTTCACGCGGCCGGGTGCGCGCGCGCTGCCGGTCGGAGAACCCCCGAACGCCTCGGCGAAAAGCGCCCTTACCAAATCGAGCCGGCTGGCCTAGCGTCCAAACCGGAACTTCTACTATGGCGCGGCCGGTTCTGATAGCCCTGATCGCGTGTGCGCTGTGCGCGGACGCCCACGCGGACTCGAGCTCGCGCCGCACGCCCGTGGTCGTGGCGGCGGAGAGCGGCGCCCCTTCCACCGTGAATATCGTTTCCACGCAAACGGTCGCAGACGGCGGCAATCCATTCGTCCGTGGCGACCCCTTCTTCGACGAGTTCTTCCGACGCTTCATGAACCCCCGACCGAGCACGAGCACGAGTCTGGGCACCGGAGTCATCATCAACAGCGCCGGCTACGTGCTGACCAACGAACACGTGCGCGCGGGCGCGACACAGATCCGGGTCAGCTTGGCGGACGGTCGGCAGTACGACGCCGAGCTGATCGGCGGCGATCCGGCGAGCGATCTGGCGGTCGTGCTCTTGCACGCGGACGGACCGTTGCCGGCGCCCAAGCTCGGCGACTCCGATACCGCGATGATCGGCGAGACGGTAATCGCGATCGGCAACCCGTTCGGCTTGAATCACACCGTCACCACCGGCGTCTTGTCCGCGGTCAACCGCTCGGTTCGCGGCGACGGTCGCGAGTACGACGGTTTTCTGCAGACGGACGCGAGCATCAACCCCGGCAACTCCGGCGGACCGCTCTTGAACCTGGACGGCGAAGTGATCGGCATCAACACCGCGATCCTCGGCAACGCCCAGGGCATCGGCTTCGCGATCCCGATCAATCGCGCGCGTCGGATCGTGGACGACCTGATCCGCCACGGCGAGGTGCTGCCCGCCTGGCTCGGCATCTGGCTCCAGGAGCTCACGCCCAAGCTGCGCGAGGCGCTCGGCGCGCAGCTCGCGACGGGTGTGCTGATCTCGACGGTGTACGAGGGCACGCCGGCCGCCGACGCAGGTGTGCGGCGCGGCGATGTGCTGGTCGCGGTCGATGGCGCGGACGTGCGCACGCGCCGCGACTTCTACGAGATCGCGCGCAGCCTGACGGTCGATCAGAACGTGAAGCTCGTGCTCGACCGGTCCGGCTCGCGCGTCGTGGTCGAGGTCGTGGCCGAGAAATTCCCCGAGTCGCGCGCGGACGAATTCGCGCAGGTGCTGCTCGGCCTCGAGCTCGTCGACCGCAGCGAGCCGCTCGCGCGCAAGTACGGCGTCGACGCAGCGCGCGGCATGATCGTGTCGAGCGTGGTCCCGCACAGCGCGGCCCAGTCGCGCGGCCTGCGCCCGGGAGACCTGGTGCTCCAGATCGGCCGCGAACGGGTCGATGACCGCACGTCGCTCCGGCGTGCGATCCCGAAGATTCTCGGCCAGGACGGAGTCGTAATCGTCGTGCAACGCGGCCGGCAGTACGGCAGCGTGATGCTCGAGCTCTGGTGAAGCGAACGCCCAACCCTTAGGGAGAAGTATCGATGCCTCGTTTGTCCGCCTTTCGCCCCGCAGCGCTGCGCACTCTTGCGATCGGCAGTCTGGCGCTCGGCCTCGCCATCGCGCCGCAGCTCGCGGAGATCGCGAGCGCCGAGCTCTCGAAGCCATTCTGGATCGAGGGCGAGCCCGGCGACGCATCCGCGCGGCCGGACTCGCTCGCGGATCTGGCCGAGATCGTCTCGCCCGCCGTGGTCAACATCAAGGTCGAGCGCAAGCAGACCCTGCGCGGCGGACCCGAAGAGCTGTTCGAGGAGTTCTTCGGCCAGCGCAAGCCGGGCGAGAAAGGCGAGAAGCCGGAGCGGAAGGGCCCGCGCCAGTTCAACGTGCCGTCGACGGGCTCCGGCTTCGTGGTTTCGAGCGACGGGCTGATCGTCACCAACAACCACGTGGTCGAGAACGCGGACAAGATGGTCGCGGTGTTCGACGACGGCACCGAGCTCGAGGCGAAGGTGGTCGGCCGCGACCCGAAAACCGACCTCGCGCTGATCAAGGTCGATTCCGAGAAGCCGCTCGTGCCGGTGCCGCTCGGCGACTCGGAAGGCCTGCGCGTCGGCAGCTGGGTGATGGCGATCGGCAACCCGTTCGGTCTCGATCACACGGTGACGGTCGGCATCCTGTCCGCGAAGGGGCGCTCGAACTTCGGCGGCGAGCAGATCGCCGGACCGTACGACGATTTCCTGCAGACCGACGCGAGCATCAATCCGGGCAACTCGGGCGGTCCGCTGATCGACATGAAGGGGCGCGTGGTCGGCATCAACACGGCGATCGCGGCCAGCGGCCAGGGCATCGGCTTCGCGATTCCGATCAACATGGCGAAGAGCCTGCTGCCGCAGCTGTTGGAAAGCGGATCGGTGACGCGCGGCTGGTTGGGCGTGCAGATCCAGCGCGTCACGCCCGCGCTCGCGAAGACCTTCAAGATCGAGGATGCCAAGGGCGCGCTGGTCGGCCAGGTGTTCGAGAACAGCCCCGCGTCGAAGGCCAAGCTCGAGCGCGGCGACGTGATCACGAAGTTCAACGGCAACTCGATCGAAGACTACGACGACCTGCCGCGCATCGTGGCGTCGACGCCGCCGGGCAGCGCCGTCGAGGTCGAGATCCAGCGCGACGGGAAGGTGCGCAAGCTCAAGGCCACGCTCGAGAAGATGCAGGAAGAGGAGATCCAGCCCGCGAGCGACGAGGCCTCCGACATGGACTGGGGCTTCGAGGTCCAACAGATGAGCGAAGAGATCGCCAGCCGGCTCGGCCTGTCGGCGAACGCGAAGGGCGTAGTCGTCTCGGCGGTCGATCCCGACTCGGCGGCCGCGCGCGCGGGCTTGCGACCCGGCGACGTGATCGTCGAGGCGAACCGCGTCGAGATCGGCAACCCGAAGCAGCTCAAGGACGCCCTCGCCACCAGCAGCGACTCCGCGGTCCTGCTCGTGCAGCGCGGCGACGGAACGCTCTACCTGGCGATCGAGAAGGAATCGTAGAGGGACGGCCGGACGCGAAGCCTCCTTCGCGTCCGGCCCTCGCTCCGCATCCCGCGTAGTTCTTAGCGGGCGTTCAGCCCCGCCCAGCGCTTCAGCTCGCGGCGGGCGATCACCATTTTGTGTACCTCGTCGGGGCCGTCGGCGATGCGCAGCGAGCGCCCGTTTCGCCACATCGCGGCGACCGGAGTGTCGTCCGAGACACCGAGCGACCCCATGGTCTGGATCGCGCGGTCGCACACGTTCATCAGCAGATTCGCCGCGATCACCTTGATCATCGAGATTTCCTGCGCGGCCGCTTTCTTGCCGACGGTGTCCATCTTCCAGGCGGTGTAGAGCGTGAACAGACGCGCCTGATCGATCTCCATCTTCGAGATCGCGATGAAGTCCTGGATGAATTGCTTGTTGCCCAGCGGCTCACCGCCGACCTTCCGGTTCGCCGCGTAGTCGACCATGATCTCGTACGCGCGCTGCGCGCCGCCGATGCAGCGCATGCAGTGGTGGACGCGGCCCGGTCCGAGCCTCGCCTGCGCGATCGCGAAGCCCGCCCCTTCGGGACCGAGGCGATTCGCGACCGGCACCCTGCAGTCCTCGTAGCGGATCTCGCAGTGACCACCGCCGCCCGAGTGACCCATCACGGAGACGGAGCGCACGATCTTGAAGCCGGGCGTCGCCGTCGGCACCAGGATCATGCTCGCGCGCTCGTGCGGAGCCGCACCGGGATCCGTCACCGCCATCACGATCGCGAACTCCGAGCCGATCGCACCGGACGTGAACCACTTGTGACCGTTCAGCACGTAGCTGTCGCCGTCGCGCTTGGCGAGCGTGGCGAGCTGCGTCGGATCCGCGCTCGATACCTCCGGCTCGGTCATCGAGAAGCAGGAGCGGATCTTCCCGTCGAGCAGCGGCTCCAGGTACTTCTTCTTCTGCGCGTCGCTGCCGAACTCGGCCAGGATCTCGATGTTGCCTGTGTCGGGCGCTGCGCAGTTGAAGATGCGCGACGCGATCGCGCTGCGGCCCATGATCTCGCACAGCGGCGCGTACTCGAGGTTGCTGAGTCCAGCGCCGTGCTCTTCGTCGGGCAGGAACAGGTTCCAGAGCCCGATCCTTTTGGCCTTGGCCGCGAGCTCGGTGATGATCTCCGGCATGTGGTGCGGGTTGCCGCTAGCCTCGATCTGTTCGCCCACCACCCTCTCGGCCGGGTAGACGAACTCGTCCATGAAGCGCTCGAGCTGGCGCTGGATCTCTTTGACTTTGTCGGTCGGCTCGAAGTCCATCCTGTGTCCTCCTCGGTTCGTCGATCGTACACTCAGTCGCCGCTGTATTTCGCCGGGCGCTTCTCCAGGAAAGCGCGGACGCCTTCGCGAAAGTCGCCGCTCTGGCTGGCGAGGATCTGGTTCCGGTCCTCCATCGCGATCGCGGCTTCCAGCGTCGGTGCGTCGATGCTCCAGTTCAGGCAATCCTTGGTCAGGCGCACGCCGACGGGCGAATTGCGCAGGATCGCTTCGGCCATCTCGCGGCCGGCCTTCTCGAGATCGGCGTCGGGCACCACGCGCGAGACCAAACCGGTCGCGAGCGCGCGCGGGGCTTCGATGAAGTTGCCAGTGAGCAAGAGCTCGGCGGCGACCGACGAGCCCACGATGCGCGGCAGAAAGTACGACGCGCCGATGTCGCACGCGCCAAGCCCGATCCGGATGAAGGCGGCGTTCATGCGCGCGCTCTCGCCGGCGATGCGGATGTCGGAGGCGAGCACGAGCGCGAAGCCGCCGCCCGCCGCCGCGCCGTGCACGAGCGATATGAACACCTGAGACACGCGCCGCATCTTGATCACGAGCTCCGCGATCTTGTGCTGACCGCGCAGGCTGGTCGAGACGCTCGGCCGAAGCGTCGCGCCCGCTCCCGTCTGCTCGCGCAGGTCGAGCCCCGCGCAGAAACCGCGGCCGGCTCCGCGCAGGATCACGACGCGCGCGTCGGTGTCGTCGTGGAGCCGATCGAGGAACGCGTGCAGCTCGTCGACCAGCTTCGGGCTCATGGCGTTCAGCGCCTGCGGACGGTTCAGCGTGCAGAAGACCAGCCCGCCGGGCTCGCGCGTCACGATCAGGGTTTCATAGGCGTCGGTCATGCTACGCACCTCCGTGTCGGTCGTTGGGATCAGGCGCGATCGAAGAGCACGCCGGGGTTCAGGATCCAGGCCGGGTCGAGCTCGGACTTGGCGGCGCGCAGCGCGCGCGCGAAGCCGTCGGGTCGCTCGCCGTCGTACCATGTCCGGTGATCGCGACCCACCGCGTGGTGGTGCGTGATCGTGCCCCCCTCGGCCGCGATGATCTCGCCCGAGACGGCCTTGACCGCGTCCCAGAGCTCGAGCTCCGAGCCGCGGCGCGCGGGGGCGAGCATCGAGTAGTAGGGCGCCGGACCGTCGGGATATACGTGCGTGAAGCGGCAGGTGATCGAGCCCGCGCCGCACAGCCGCACCAGCACGTCGCGCACCTCCGTCATCACGCGCGCGTGCAGGCGCTCGAAGCGGTCCCAGGTGGTGGCGGTCTCGAAGGTCTCGCAGAACACGCCGATCGAGACCAGCGCGTCGCGCACGTAGGGTGCGCCGATGAAGGCGTTGCGCCACGCGCCGGCCGCGCCCTCGCGCGTGGCGCCGGCGTCGGAGCGCGTGCGCAGCGCGTCGTCGGGCACGATCCCGCCGTGGTCGCGGCAGAGCTCGACCGCGCGCGCCATCCAGGCGTCGAGCGCGTGATCGGCCGATTCGAAGCCGAGCACCAGGATCGAGTCGCCGCCGGTCGCGCCCGCGGAGGCCGCCGCCTCGCCCGGATCGAGCAAGCGGCAGTTCGCCGGCTCGAGGCCGGATTGACTCAACGCGCGCACCGCCGCCACCGCCGCCGGGAACTCCGCGAAGCGAACGCTCGCGTTCGCGCGCTGGCTGGGGCGATCCTGCAAACGCATCCACGCCTCGGTGATGATCCCGAGCGTGCCTTCGGAGCCCATGAAGAAACGCTCGGGCGAAGGACCCGCGCCGGAGCCCGGCAGTCGCCGCGTGGCCACGACGCCGGTCGGTGTCACCACCCGCAGCGCCTCGACGAACTCGTCGATGTGCGTGAAGTGTGTGGCGAAGTGTCCACCGCTGCGCGTCGCGATCCAGCCGCCGAGCGAGCTGAACTCGAACGATTGCGGGAAGTGGCGCAGCGTCAGACCGTGCGGGCGGAGCTGATCCTCGAGCGCGGGCCCGAGCACGCCGGCCTGGATGCGCGCCGCGCGCGACGCGCGGTCGACTTCGAGCACGCGGTCCATGCGACCGAGATCGATCGTGATCACGCCGCGGTGATCGCCCGCGAACTCCGTTTCGACGCCGCCCACCACGCTCGAGCCGCCGCCGAACGGCACGGCCGCGAGCCGTTCGCGAGCGCAGAAGTCGAGCAGGTCCGCGACCTGCGCCTCGCTGGTCGGGAACGCGACCAGGTCCGGCGGCGCGGGAAACTCGCGACGAAGCGTGCGCACGATGTCGCGGTAGCCCTGCCCGTGCGCGTGCCGCGCCCGCTCCCACGGATCGTCGCTCGTGAGCGCAGCCAGCGCGGCGGGTGCGCGCACGCGCGGCGCGGGCAACGCGAGCTCCGAAATGCGCGGATACGGCGTGGGCGCGAGGTCGGAACGATCGAAACGCTCGCCGAGACCGCGCGCCAGGCGCGCACGCGCCGCCTCGTCGGGACCCTCGTCCTCGTAGCCCCAGCCCCAGAACTTCAAGCGCTTCACCCGCGCATTATGAACGGGCGGCTCGCGCCGGGCCATCGCGCTAGTCTTGCGATCGATGGGGATGCTCTCGCGCCTGCGACTCTGGCCGCGCGGACTCTTCGCGCTGCTCGCGCTGCCGCTGAACCTGATGATCTGGAGCGCGCTCGCGGTGGTGCACGCGTTCTTCGGCGCGACGCCCCGCGCCGCGCACCGCTACTACCGCGGCTTCGGTCGCTCGTGCCTGCGGATCGCGGGTACGCGCGTCGAGCGCCGTGGGCTCGAGCACCTGAAAGCCGGGCAGGCCTACGTGGTCGTCTCGAATCACGAGAGCAACTGGGATCCACCGACGATCCTGGCGTCGCTGCCCGAGCTGGTGATCCGTTTCGTGCTGAAGTCGCAGCTCTTGCTGATCCCCGTGTTCGGCTCCGCGCTGCGCCGCACCGGCAACATCGCCGTGCAGCGCACGCGCACCGCCGCAGACGTGAAGCGGATCCAGGCAGGCATGTCCGACCGCAGCCCCGACGTGTCGATCCTGTTCTTCGCCGAGGGCAACCGCTCGCGCGACGGCTCGTACCGCGCTTTCAAGATGGGCGCGTTCGCGACCGCGCTCGACTTCAAGCTGCCGATCCTACCGATCGCCGTCGCGGGCACGTTCGACATCTGGCGACCCGGATCGCTGCTCGTGCGGCGCGGTCCGATCGTGCTCGAAATCGGCGAGCCGATCCCGGTGGACGGTCTCTCGAGCGAGGACCGCAACGGTCTGCGCGACCGGACGCATGCGGCGATCGGCGAGCTGCGGGCTCGCGCGCGTGCCCGCCTGCGCGCCCGCGGCGTGGAACCCGGCGGGGCCGACTGACACAAAGCCGTGTGCGGCCCTTGCGACGCCCGCCAGATTCCAATCCGAACCCGTAGAGGTTTATGATCGGGTGCGTCCCAGCCCGGGGGTGAGTCTGCTGCTGAAGGGGAGAACAGCGATGTACAAGCGAAAGACCTTGGTGCTTCTGACTTTGACCGTATTCGCGTTGACGGGGGGAGTGGGCGCCGTAGCCGACGACGACGACAACGACAACGACAACGACGGACGCGGTCGCAGCCACGGCCACCACAAGAAGAACTACAAGAATCCGCCGGCGACCTTCAAGAACGAGTTCGCGCTCTTCGACGGGAGCAACCCCGCGAACCAACCCGACTCCGGAGCGATCTGCGGAGCAAAGCTCGGCAAGCCGTACACCTACCATTTGGCGGTATCCAACTACGGCCCCGACGGCTTCGTCCGGATCACATACATCGACGGAGACTGGGTCCAGTTTCCGATCGCGGCCGGAGCTTTCCTCAACCTCACGCAGGCGGGCGGAAGCAAGGGCGGCGCGGATGCCGTGGTCCGGATCTCGAACGGCGACAGCGCCGCGCAACTCTCGGGAGTGCTGAGCGCCACCGGTGCGAAGTGCGGGAGCTGCGACGCGGACGATGAAGGCGGGCTCGGGGACGAGGAGTGCGACGCCTTCGTGCCGAACTAGGCAGAGCCGGTCCCGGGGCGGGGGGGCGCCCCCCCCGCCCCCCCCCCCCCACCCGCCCCTCCACTCCCGCCGTTCCCGCGCGAGACTCGAACCTCGCTAGAATCGCCCGATGCAACCCCGCTCGACCCGTCTGCCCGGCACGCACGGCCTCGATCTACACGCGCTCGAATGGAGCCAGGACGGCACGCTGCTGCTGTTCCTGCACGGCTTCTCGAACGACGCGCACGTCTGGGACTGGGTCGCTCCGGTGCTCGCCCCGCACTATCGCGTGCTGGCGCTCGACCAGCGCGGTCACGGCGATTCGGGCCGGGATCCCGACGCACGCTACGACCACGAGACCATGGCGCGCGACGCGAACGCGGCGATCGAGTCACTGGGCGTGTCGCGCGTGGTGCTGGTCGGTCACTCACTCGGCGGGCGCGTGGCGATGCGCTTCGCCGGATTGTTTCCGGACAAGCTCGCCGGGCTGGTGATCGTCGACTCCGCGCCCGATCTCGACTTGCGCGGCACCACGCGCATCAGCCTCGATGTGCAGCAGCAGGACTGGTCGTTCGCGAGCGTGGCGGACTACGAGCGCGTGCTCCAACGACAATACGCCTCGACCAAGCCGGAGATCCTGGCGAAGCTCGCCGTGCACTGGACCCGCGCGCGGCCCGATGGTCGCTACGAGCTGCGGCTCGACCCCGCCTTCATGAAGGCGCGCAAGGGCATCTCCGCCGAGGACGCGAAAGCCTGGTCGGAGCAGGAGGCGAAGCACTTGTGGGCCGCGCTCGCGAAGCTGCCCTGCCCGACTCTGGTGGTGCGCGGCGCCGCCTCCGACGTGATGTCCGCCGAGGTCGCGGACAAGATGGTCGACGACGTGATTCCGAACGCGAAGCTCGAGACCGTCGCGCGCGCGGGACACTCCGTGATGCTCGACAACCCGGAGGCGTTCGAGAAGGTGCTCACGGCGTTCGCTCTGGGGGAGTGAGGTCGCCGCTCTCGCGCAGGTGCAGCATCAGGATCCGTCGGATCTCCTCGATCGTGGCCGGGTTGCCCTGCGCGGAGTGACCGGAGCGGACGATCTTCTCGGACTCGACGCCCTCGATGTGCGCGCTCGCGTAGGTCACGACTCCGTCGCTCGCCACGTCGAGCGCGTCCTCGTCGTCGACGGCGATGATCGAGTTCGCCGCGATGCCGGGCGCGATCGGCAGCGCGGACAGCGCTTGGATGAACTCGCTCGATGGGTTCATGTTGTCGAGGCTCGTCGGCAGTTGGTCGAAGTGGCGCAGGATGAGCGCGCCCTCGTTCAAGGTGAGCACCTCGCGCATGCGACCGGTGAGCTCGCTCGGCAGCGCGACGAACGACCCCACGAGCCGGCTCAGCGACATGCCGGCGAGGAAGCTGCCGCGGTGCGGCGTGCACACGAAGATCACGCGCGCGACGAACGGCTCGGGCTTGAAGAAGTTCGAGTTCGCGAGAATCACGCGTGTCTCGTCGTCCATCCGCACGTCTTCGAACGCACCATCGCTGGAGAGCTTCCAGAACACGTCCGCGCTGTCGACCGCGGTAAGCTTCGCGAGCAACCCGCCCTGGCTGTGGCCGATCACCACCATGCGGCGCAGCGCGAGATCCGTCCCGTGCGGATCGAGCTCCCGCACGGCCTTCTCCAGTGCCTGACGCATCGCGCCGGCGGAGTAGCCGATCGGATTGCCGCTGTTGTACTGGTAGAGCCAGATCTGGTACCGGCCCCAGATGTCGCGATCGATCTCGAGCTCGTTCATCAGGTCCGCCCAGCGCGCCGGGCTCGACGCCGTTCCGTGTACGAGCACCACCGGGATCAAGCCCGGACGGTACGGGTGGATCAGCAGCAGCCCGTCATCCGCGCCGCGGTGCTCGGCGTCGGTCCGGAACACGCCCGAGAAGAAGCCGTCGAGCTCGAAATCCCACCACGGCGAGTCACCGAGCATGTCCGCGAGCGCCGAGCTCGTTTCGAATTCGAGCGGCCAATCGCGTCCGTCGATCGTCACGCTCAGGGCGTCGTCTTGCGATAGCAGCTCGAGCGTTCCCGCGAGCCAGCCGCTGTCGAGGTTCGCGCGCGGGTTCTCGATCCGGAGCAGAGCGGTCACCGGGATCTTGACCAGTTCGGGGATGCGCCGGGTCGCGGCTTCCTGCTGCCGCGTCTGTTCCGGCGCGATGCGGGCGACGAGCGGCGCCCCGATCCCCGCCCTGCGGTAGCGATTGCGCAGACCGCGCACGAGCAGGTCGGCCGCCGGCACGAACTGCTCCAAGCGATAGCCGCCCCACGACAGTCCGCGCGGATCGAGCGTGATCTCGAGCATGCCGAACGGCAGCATGCGCGGCCCGGAGCGCACGTCGTCGCGTCCGTCCGCGGCCTTCAGGCCCTCGGCGAGGCCGCGGTTGTAGAGGTCGCAGGCGACGCGCACGCGCGGGTCACTCGCCTCGAGCGGGTCCGCGTCAGCGTCGCCGGGAAACAGCAGCGCGTAGGCGTACACCGCGGCGGCCAGATAGTAACTGCGGTCGTCGGATTCCTCGGCCCACGCGTAGGAGAGCTCTGCCAGCGCGAAGACGCGGTACTGCGCGCCCGCATCGCCGATGCGCGCGTGCAGCTCCGCCAGCGCTGCTGCGGGATCCGCCTGCCACACGACGTACAGATCCTGACGCTGCAGCACCTGCGTCGAGAGCACGCTCGGCGCGCCGCTGTTGAGCACGTTCGAGGTGAGCTCGCGCTGCACGCGAGTCGGATCCGCATGCGACACGCCCACCGGAACACCGCCGCAGCTCGTGAATACGAGCGCCAGGCCGGCGAGCGCGATCGCAGCCTGATGCGGCAGTCGGCGGTGGTCCATCGTCGGGCGCGCAGGGTACGCTGGGTCGCGAGCGCCGACCAGCCCGCAGCTTGAGTCGGGTACGATGGACACGGGAGAAGGAACGATCGATGCAGCTCGCCGAGCTGGAAACGCGCCTCGTGCCGTTCGCGCGCGCGAAGTACGACGACCCTGCGGCCGAGGTCCGCGACGTGCACATGATGCCGGGTCACGCGGGCTTCGCGTACGGCTTCACGGTCGTGTCGCGCGGCAGCGTGGAGAGCTGGTTCCTGCGCCTGCCGCCGCCGAACGTGCAGTGGAAGGGAACCGCCGACGTGCTGCGCCAAGTTGCGGCACTGCGCGCGCTCGACGGTGGGCCTGTTCCCCACTGCTCGGTGAAGTGGGCGGGCGCGGATCTCGAGTGGTTCGGCCGCCCGTACTTCGCGGTGCCGAAGCTCGAGGGCGACGTGCTGCGCTTCGGGCCGGGTCAGTGGGGCGAGAGGCTCGGACCCGAGCAGCGCCGCGAGCTGGCCGACCAGGCGATGACGGCGCTCGCGAACATCCACCGCGTCGCCTGGCGCGAGCAGCTCGTGTATCTCGGCGAGCCGATTCCGTGCGAGGACGACGTCGCGCGCTGGGACCGCTTCGTCGAGCGCGCGCCCGACCCCGAGTCGATGGCGCTCCAGCCGGAGGTGCGCGCGAAGCTCTTGGCGCGAATCCCGAAGGACGCGCCGATCGGCCTGTTCCACGGCGACTACAACTGGATGAACACGTTCTGGTCGATGCAGGGTCGCCTGCTCGCGGTGATCGACTGGGAGCTGTGCGGGATCGGCGCGACACTGAACGATGTCGGCTGGGTCGCGACCTTCAACGACCCGAGCGCCTGGGCGAGCGACGGCGCGCCCACCCCCGTGCTGATTCCGGCCGACGAGCTGCTCGCGCTCTACGCGAAGGCCTGGGGCGATCCGCTGCCCGACCTGGGTTGGTTTCGGGCGCTGGCCGCCTACAAGTTCGCGATCATCACGGGCTTGAACCTGGGCTTGCACCGGCGCGGCAAGCGCCACGATCCGCTCTGGGAGATCACCGGCCGTTCGATCGTGCCGCTGCTCGAGCGCGCGCGAGCGCTGCTGGCCTACGAGCCGTAGTTGTAGCCGGGCAGCGCCGGCGGAACGTAGCGGCGCTCCGCTGCGAGCACGCGGCAGAACGTGGTGTGGTGGCGTTCGCCGCGCGCGTCCTCGTAGAAGATCGCGCCGCGCAGCCAGGCGACGGGTTTTCCCTCGGTCGGATACGCGCGGTGAAGCATCGCGAGACCGGCGATCGGCTCGCGCTCGGGAAGCTCGCCCGCGGGAATCTCGGTGCGCGCGGGCGCGGGCAGCGTCGCCGAGCGGCCGAGCTCGAGATCGATCCGGCGCAGCACACCGGGCTCTCGGCCGTGATTGCGGATCTCGAGCGCGATCGTGCCGCCGCCGGCGACGTGGAGCTCCACCGAGAGCGCCGCGCGATTCCCGCCGCCGACTTCGCCACGCAGGCCCTCGTCGACCACGATCACCGTGCTCGGCGCGAGCGCGCGCACCGAGTGCGCGGTGTGCGGCGGCACGACCGCAGCGGCGCCAGCGCCGACACGGAAGGAGTCGCCCGCGATCGTGATCTCGAGCTCGCCCGAGAGCACGTTCCAGACTTCCTCGTTCGCGTGCGAGTGCTCGTGCAGCGAAGCGCCGCCATCGATCGCGTAGTACGCGAACGTCATCGACTGCGAGCCGAAGAATCGCCCGTGCCAGCCGGGCTTCGGCTCGCGGGTGGGAAGCGCGTTCGTATCGACGATCGGCATCGGGCTGCAGGGGATTCTACCCCGGAGCGCATTTCACGAAGCGCAGCAACCGGATCAGCACGGACGCGCTCGCGCGCTACTGCACCGCTTCGCCGGCCTTCTTCGCGGCTTGCTTCGCCGCTTCCTCGGCTGCCTTCGCGGCATCCTGTGCGCCGGCCGAGACGTCTTCGACCGCGTCCTGGACGCCCTCCGCGGGCCGATTGTCGAGCGCGTCGTTGACCGCGTCCGCAGCCTTGTCGGCGGCGCTCTTTTCCTGGCAGGCCGTCAGTGCGAAGACGGCCAGCCCTACCGCGAGAAATCGTACGATCTTCATGCTCTCACCTCCGGCGCGATCGTAGCACTGGTGAGTCGGATCTACACCGTGAGTTGTCGGAGGATGCTGCCTGAGTCGAAGTACACGCGCTCGCAGACGATGCCGACTTCGTCGAACACGAAGTACGCCATCATGCGCGTGCGGAAGGCGCGGCCAGTGGGCTCGAGCCCGCCCAGCCGGCCCGTATGCGTGCCGAGTAACCACAGCTCGACGATCACCGCGT
This sequence comes from Deltaproteobacteria bacterium, assembly GCA_031396695.1. Classification (GTDB taxonomy): domain Bacteria; phylum Myxococcota_A; class UBA9160; order SZUA-336; family SZUA-336; genus VGRW01. The sequence continues at coordinate 26,474 of JANNLG010000062.1, read as the reverse complement.
CGTCGGAATGGCGCAGCGAGATCAGCTCGTTGCGCTGATCCGGAAAGGCGGAGCGCGAGGCGCGGAAGTATTCGCGCACCGCGGCTTCGCCGTCGTGCACCTGGTCGGTGGCGATCAGCTCGTAGCGCGGGTGCGAGAACGTGGCGAGGGTCGCGTCGAAGTCGTGCTCGTTCTCGGACTCCATGTGGCGGCGCACGACCGCTTCGCGCCACGCGCGCACTTCCGCGGTGGGCTCGAGCGACGAGACGAGGACCAGCGCCGCGTTCTCCTCGCCCCACAGCGTGCGCGACTCGAACAGCGGATCGAAGCCCTGCGCGCGGTAGAAGGCGCGCGTGCGCTCGTACTCGGGATCGGGCGTCGACGGGCCGCGCGTCTTCACGTGCAGCCACTTCGCGCCGCGTGAGCGGCTCGCCTGCCGGGTCCAGCGCACGAGCTCGCGACCGACGCCGCGCCGGTGCAGCGCGGGCTCGACCGCCATCACGTGGATCTCGGCCGACAGCGGATCGTGCAGCTCGATCGCCGCGAAGCCGACGATGCGCCCGTCCGACTCCGCGACCGCAGCTGGCAGCCGCGAAAGGCTTTCGACGTAGGCGCGGTTCGACGCCTCGAGGCCGAACCAGTCGGGCAGGCTCGCGAGGATCCGCGCGCAGGCGGGGACGTCGCCGGGTTTCAGCTCGCGGATCGTACTCGACGCCATCGTGCTCCCCCGAAATCGGATCGCGTGAACCGGATCGACGCGATCAGATCGGCTCGAGCGAGCGATGCGGCGGAGGCGGGAGCTCGATTGCGATCGGATCGCCCGCGCGAATCTCGCCGCCCGCGATCACGATCCCCATGATACCCGCCTTGCGAACCAGCGCGCCGGACGCGTCACGCGCGAGGGTCGCCTTCATCAAGCCGGGTGCGATGCCGTCGAGCTGAAGGCACGGATTGCGCAGCCCGGTCACCTCGACCACCGCATCCGCGCCGAGCCGCAGCCGCGCGCCGGTCGGGAGCCCGAGCAAGTCGACGCCGCGCGTGGTCACGTTCTCGCCCATTCGTCCGGCCTCGATCTCGAACCCCGAACGCGCGAGCTCATCGAACAGCTCGGCGTGGATCAGGTGCACCTGGCGGTAGTTCGGCGTGGTCGGATCGCGCGCGATGCGCGAGAGGTGCTGGACTGTCACGCCCCGGTGCGCGTCGTCGGCAACGCCGAGACCCGGCTCGAGTCGGATGCTCGGCTGATTCTGCTTCGCCATCGAGTGGGTCGCGCTGCGACTCACCGCGATCACCGCCGCCTTCGACATGCGGCGAGGCTACGCGACGCGCGAGCTCGAGGCTACTCGGCGTCGCTCGGGTTGTTGAACAGCACGCCCAGCTTGATCGAGCCGTGCCCGCGCTGCGGGAACGCCGGGTTGTTCGGATCGCCCGGATCGAGATTCGACGCGGTGTCGTCCGGCGGGAAGAGTACGAGCGTGTTCAGGAAGTCGATGATCGACGTGCGCACGTCGGAAGGCAGCGCGGCGAAGGCATCTCGCGATGCCTTGGCCTCGCCGCCGTGGCGCAGGATCACCTCGAGCAGGTTGATGCTGCGTCCGTCGTGGCCGTACGGCGGAGTCGAGCCGACGCCCCAGAGCGGCTCGGTCAAGAACTGCGTGCGGATCTGGCCATCGAAGCCGCGCTCGTGGAAAGCCGGACCGAGATCGTGTCGCTTGAAGTCCGCGAAGATGTCCCGCACCACGAACGAACCCCGCTGCGGCCGCTTGATCGGGGGCTGTCCGGAGCCGTCGTCGATCGGCGTGATGAACGCGGTCGCCGTCGAGAAGAGCCGATTGAAGTGGCCGCGCTCCGGATCGAACGCGGTCTCGACGTCCGCGACGCGCCGATCGGATTCGATCGTCAGGTTCGGCGTGTGGCACGACGCACAGCCCACCATCGAGAACGCCGAGCGTCCCGTGCGCGACGCACGCGTCTCCTGTCCATGACCTGCCTTGAAGTAGTTCAGCAGGTAGAACTCCATGTGATCGATCAGCGCGGTGGGCATCTCGTTCACCTTGCCGTCGAGGTCCTCGTCTGCGGTCTCGCTCGATGTTCCCGGCACTTGGATCCGGTCCAAGCTCGGGTCGAGCACCAGACCGGAGGGGGTGACCACCCGTTGGCCGGCGGCCACCGCAACCAGGTCGGCGTCCGGCGACTCGAGCCCCATCTCGTCGTTGAACGCGCCCACGCTGAAGCCGCGGATCGAGAACTCGCCGCCGTGATGGAAGAACGGTCGCACGCGCAGATCCGGATCCACGCCCTGCACTCCGGTCGTGTCGAGGGTTCCATCCGCCCTGGCCGTGATCCGCCCGAAGCGCGTGCCCTTGCTCGCGAGCGGCAACGTGACGTTGCGGCGATAGCGCGCGGCCTGGCGGATCGCTTCGCTGCGGATCCTGCGCAGCTCGGTGGTCATCTCGTCCGCGAGCATCTCCACCAGACCCAGTCCGAACAGGTGAGGAGCGTCGCGGCTGTCGGGCCGCGTGAACACGTCGCCGCCGAAGCCCGCCGATCCGCGCGGCCGACCGTGGCAGCCCGCGCAGCTGTCGACGAGTCCTGCGCCGGGCGACGGATCGCCGTTGATGTCGTCGTGGATGCCGTCTCGGGAGCGCGGCCCCGCGCCCTGCGCGATCGTGAACTTGCGCTGGAAGAGCTGGCGTCCGCGCCGGATCGAGCGGAACGGATCGCGCTGGATGATGAAGAGCGACGAGTCCGGCGTGAGCACCGTTCCGCGGCCCACGCCGATCTGTTGCGTGAGCGATTTGTGCACGCCCTCGTTCTCGACGTTGGGCGTCTGCGTCGTATCCGTCAGCTGCGCGAATGCCGGACTGACAGCGAGAAGTGTAGACACCGCCGTGAGCAGCAACGTCTTCGCGAGCATGATCGATCCTCCCTGCTCCTTCGATCCTACGGCAGAAGCCGTGTCGAGATGCGTGGGTCGGATCACAGTCGCTGCAGCGTGAGCACGAGCACAGATCGCGGCACGCAGCAGCGTCGACGGTGGGCGGCGCATCCGCGCGTAGACCGGCCTAACGCAGCGAGCTCCGCTCCAGCGCCAGCGGCCCCGCTCCCTTCGCGGCCAGGAACAGGAATACGAACGCGTAGAGCGCGGCGAGCTCGCCGCCGTTCTGGATCGGCAGCGGACCCTTGGGCTGGTGGAACATGAAATACGCGACCGCCATCTGGCCGCTGCACACGAACGCCGCGACGTTCGCGCGCACGCCCAGGGCTACGAGCGTTCCGCCGATCAGCTCGACGAGGCCCCCGAACCAGAGCAGCGTGAAGAGCGGCGCGGTGGCGCCAGGGTTGCCTCCGAAGCCGCCCAGCACGCCGAAGATCTTCTGCGCGCCGTGACAGGCGAAGAGAAAGCCCGCGACGATGCGCACCAGCGCGTGAGAGAGAGGGCCGATCCGCGCGAGCAGCGACTCCATGATTCGATCACTCCGACCAGGTGAAGCGCGTGCCCTCGGGCGTCGCCTCAGGAACCAGCGCCCCGAGCTCGAGCACGCGCGCCAGCTCGCTCGAGGCGAACTCCGGCTTCACGTTCGCGGCTTCCGCCACCGCGGCGACCAAGTTTCCGACCGCGTCCTCGCGGTACGCGGGCAGACCCTCGATCACGTCGTCGAGCAGGAGCTTCCACAGCAGCTGCTGGCGCAGGCGGCGCAGGTACATCTTGCGCTCGTAGGCGGGCAGCTCGTCGCGCGCGAACAGGTGGTCCTGGTACTTCAGGTAGCGCTCCATCGTGTCCTCGTACTCGTCGGCGACTTTCTGGATCACCGTCGGCGAGGCGCCCTTCGTGCGCGTGACCACGTGGTTCGCGTCGTACTGGGTCCAGTCGTCCGACAGGATCTCGAGCCCGTACTCGGCCGCGCGCTCGCGCACTTCGGTGCCGGGGAACGGCGCCAGGATGTGGAAGCCGTACAGCGAGCCGAACTCGTTGTGCAGCTCGTTCGCGAACTCGACCGTCTTCTTCAGCGTCTCTTCCGTCTCGCCGGGCAGGCCGATGATGAACGAGGCCAGCGCGCTGATGCCGACGTCCTGCGTCATGCGCATGGCTTCCTTCACCTTGGCCAGGTTCGATTTCTTTTTGACCAGGTCGAGGATCTCCTGGCTGCCGCTCTCGACGCCGAAGCAGATCGCCTGGCAGCCGGCTTTGGCCATGGTGTTCACGATCTCCGGGCTGATCGTGTCGACGCGCGAGAAGGCGTTCCAGCGGATGCCCGTGTTGCGTCGCACCAGCTCGTTGCAGACCGCCATGAAGTGCGCGCGGTAGAGCGTGAACAGATCGTCTTCGATCGTGATCTCGGTGAAGCCGAGCCGAGAGAGCTCTTCGATCTCGTCGACGCACAAGCTCGGGTTGCGGTAGCGCACCTGCCGACCGGTCCACTGCGGCGCGGAGCAGAACACGCACGCGTACGGGCAACCGCGACTGGTGACCACGCTCGCGTGGCTGTCGAACGCCAGGTAGCGCGCCAATGGGACGAGGTCGCGCGCCGGCACAGGCAGCGTGTCGAGGTCGTCCTCGAGCGCGCGTGGAGCGTTGCGCACGATGCGGTCGCCGTCGCGCAGCGCGAGGCCGCGCACGTCGCGCATGTCCATGCGGCCCTCGAGCGCGCTCACCAGCTCGAGCATGGTGTGCTCGCCCTCGCCGATCGCGATGTAGTCGAGCGCCGGCAGGTCTCGGAAGCTGCCGTCGATCTCGAACGAGACGTGCGGACCGCCCATCACCACCTTCACCGCGCCGTCGCACTTGCGCACGACCTCGGCGATCGAAGCGGCGATGTGGTGATTCAGCGTGACGGAGGTGATTCCCACCACCTGCGGCCGGAAGCGCGACATGCGCCGCTCGATCTTCTCGGGGGTGGTGCGCGAGAGCAGGAGGTCGAGGATCTCCACCTCGTGTCCCTGCGCGCGCAGCGCCGACGCGACGTACGGCAACGTGACCAGCAGTCGCGGGAACTCCTCGAACGGATACGAGGGGTTGATCAGAAGCACGCGCATGACACCTCCTCACCCGGGACGGAGTGTGCCGGGGCGTACGCGCATTCTATCCATGCGCGCGGCAATCCGTCACAAGTTCAGCTCCCGGCCAGGCGCGCGGCGATCGGCGCGAACGTCTCCATGTCGCGCTCGAACAGCACGTAGTACGAGAGTCCGAAGCGCTCGCGTCGTTCGCGGAGCAGCGCCTCGATCTCGGACGCGCTCCCGATCAGGGCGTAGGGTGTATCGAGCACGGTGTCGCTCGACACGCCGAAGGCTTTGGCGAGCTGCGTCGCGGCGCCGAGTCGGTCGGCGGTGATCACGACCGTCTGCAACAGCGTGTTGAGCTCGAGCGCGGCGAAGCGCGGGCCTGCGGCCTCGCGCACCCACGCCACCTTGTCGTCGAGCGCGGCCGACGACAGATCGGTGAGATCGAGACCGTTGCCGTCCGCGCGCGAACGCAGCACCAGACCGACGATGTCCGCGTGGCGCGCGGCCAGCCGCAGGATGCGCGGTCCGCCGCCGCCGATCAACAGCGGCGGCCCCGGACGCTGCACCGGCAGCGGCGCGCTCTCGAGCCCGGCCAGCCGATAGTGCTTGCCGGAGAAGCTCGCGGGTCCGCCGCGCCAGATCGATCGGATCAGCGGAATCGCCTCTTCGAGCCGCGCGACACGCGTCGGTCCCGGCTCGAAGGCGAGTCCGGCCTGCTCGTACTCCGAACGCATCCAGCCCGCACCGATCCCGAACTCGAAGCGCCCGTCCGACAGCAGGTCGAGCGTCGCCGCTTCCTTGGCGAGCAGCGCCGGCTGACGGAAATCGTTGTCGAATACGAGCGAACCGATCCGGATCGCGCGCGTCGCTTCGGCGGCGGAGAGCAGCGCGGGCACGGGCGCGAACTGCAGGCCGAAGTGATCCGGCACCAGGAACACCTGGTAGCCGAGCGCTTCGACGCGGCGCGCTTTCTCCTGCCACTCGCGTCGCGAAGCGGCCAGGGAGCACTGCACGCCGAAGCGGAACTCGCGCGGCATCGCGATCTCCTCGAACGCGATCCTAGCTCAGCGAGCGCGGCGAGCTGTGCGGCGCTTCGCTTTTGGCTTGGGCCTCGGCTTGGCGCTTGGCTTCGCACTCGACACGGTCGCTCGCTTTCCGCGCGAGAGCTCCGACGCTCCAAGCGCGAGGCTCTCGAGCAGCGCAACGGCGAGCGCGCTGTGGTGCCCTCCGCGCCTGCGCACGGCGACCACCGGCTGCGCGCTGTTCAAATTCGTGACCGCGACCGTGCGCAGCCGGCCCGACCGAAGCTCTTCGCGAAAGCTCGAGCGCGGCAAGAGCGCGATGCCGAGACCCGCCTCGACCAGGCGCTTCTGCGCTGTGAGGCTGTCGACCGGAGTGATGCGCGGGTTCGCGACGCCGGCGGCAATCAGGCGCCGCTCGAGCGAGGCTTCCGGGTGGCGTCGATCCGCGGGAAAGCCGAGCCACGCGTCGCCGTCGAACGCGCGCAGGTTCTTCACCCGCTTCGCACGCACGCGGTGCGCGGCCGGCACCACGACCCCGACCTCCTCCGAGCCGAGCTCGATCGACTCGAGCTTGGGATCGGGATCGGCGAAGTAGCGCAGGCCCAGATGCGCCTCGCCGCGCCGCACCAGATCGCTCACCTCTAGACTGTTCGCGGTGCGCAGCTTGACCGTCGCGCCCGCGAAGCGCGCCCGGAAGGAACGCAGCGCGTCGACGATCTGCGTATCGGCGAGCGTGCCCACCAGCGCGAGTTCGAGCACGAGCGGCTCCGACGCCTGCGTGCCGAGCTCGCGCACGGCGCGTTCGCCGTCGCGCAGCGCGGCGAGCGCGGCCTCGGCGTGCGGCAGCAGCGCGCGGCCGGCGTCGGTCAGGCGCACCCCCCGACCGAAGCGCTCGAAGAGCGGCGAGCCGAGCCCCTGCTCGAGCTGGCGGATCCGGCGGCTGATCGCCGGCTGCGAGCGGTGCAGCCGGCGCGACGCCTCCGTCACGCCTGCGCCGCCCGCGATGCACACGAAGGACTCGAGCTCGTCGAGCGTCATCCATCCATTCTACAGATGGATTCGATTTGGAGTATGCATTGGACGGATCGTTCGACCGGCGCCACGCTGGCTCTCATGAACGACCAGAACGCCAAAGCCCTGCACTTCCGCGCGCTCCACGAACGGCCCGAGCCGCTGCTGCTTCCGAACCCCTGGGACCCGGGCACCGCGCGGCTGCTCGCGCTGCTCGGCTTCGAGGCGCTCGCGACCACGAGCCTCGGCGTCGCGAACCGACTCGGGCGCAAGCGCGCGAGCGCGGCGCAGATCCTCGACGACTGTCGCGAGATCTGCGCGGCCACGGACCTGCCGGTCAACGCCGATCTCGAGAACGGCTTCGCCGACGAGCCCGCCGAGGCCGCGCGAATCTTCGCGCAGGCGTATGCGTGCGGCGCGGTCGGGGGCTCGATCGAGGACGCGACCGGAGTGCCGGGCGCCTGGATCTACGACTTCGCGCTCGCGGTGGAGCGCGTGCAAGCGGCGGTCGAGGCCACGCGCGCGCTGCCCGGCCCCTTCGTGCTGACCGCGCGCGCCGAGAACCTGCTCTACGGCGTGGGCGATCTCGACGACACCATCCGCCGTCTGCAGGCCTTCGAGAAGGTCGGCGCCGAGGTGCTCTACGCGCCAGGCCTGCGCACGCTCGAGCAGATGCGCACGGTGGTGAGCGAAGTGAGTCGGCCGCTGAACGTGGTGATGGGGTTCGCGGATCCGACGATCACGATCGAGCAGCTTCGCGAAGTCGGCGTGCGCCGAGTCAGCATCGGCGGCGGGCTCTCGCGCCTGGCGCTGCGAGCCTTTCTCGACGGCGCGCGCGAGATGCGCGCGGGCCGCTTCGGCTTCGTCGCGCAGATGGCCCCCGTGCGCGAGCTCCAGGAAGCGTTCGTCTAGCGCCCGCTCGCGAGCACCGGCGCGAGGTCGCGCGTCGCCTGGCGCGCATCGACGCCGAGCGGAAGGATCGCGAGCGCCGGCGTGTCGACGCCCGCGTCGACGTAGCGCTGGATGTGCGCGCGGCACTCCGCCGGCGAGCCGTGCACGATCAGCTCGTCGACGACCTCGTCGGGGATGGCCGCGATCGCGGCTTTGCGGTCGCCCTTCTTCCACGCGTCCCACATGCCTTGCAGCTTCGGACCGCGGCCGAGCCACTCGTGGAACGCGGCGTAGACGGGCACGTTCAGGTAGGCGGCGATCGCGAACTTGGCCATCGCGCGCACCTGCGCCTTGTCGGGATTGGGCGCCACGAAGATGCGCGCGACGATCTCCTTGTCGGCGCCCGCCTCCTTCACGATCGGCGCGACCTTCCTGACGTCGTCGGCCGACAGCCAGTTGATGATCGCGCCGTCGCCGACGCGGCCCGCGAGCTTCAACATGCCCTGGCGCAGCGCGGCGACCAGTATTTTCGGCTGCGTCTCGAGCTTCACGCCCAGCCGGAAGCCCGCGACCGAGAAGCTCTCGAACTCCTCCGTGATCTTCTCGCCCGCGAGCGCCTTGCGCAGGAACTTCACGCTGTCGCGCACGCGCTGATAGGGCTTGGTGAACGGGATGCCGTTCCACTTCTCGACGATCACGTCGGACGACGTGCCGATGCCGACCACGAAGCGACCCGGCGCGGCCTGACACAACGACGCGACGCTCATCGCGAGCAGGCCCGGCCCGCGCGTGAAGGCGGGCAGGATCGCCACGCCGAGCCGCATGCTCGGCGCCCAGACCGAAGACAGCGCCAGCGGCGTCAGCCCGTCGTAGCCGCCCGCCTCGGCCGACCAGAGATCGGTGTAGCCCAGGCGCTCGAGCTCCTGAATCCACTCGCGCTGCTCGCCGAGCGGAACGCCGTCGAGCGGAATCGTCATGCCGTAGCGGTTCATCGCGGGCTCCCTTCGCGGTGGCCATCATACACGCGCGCAGCGAGCGGCCGCGCGATGGTAGAGTCGCGAGCATGACGGCAACCCGCGAAGCGACGATCGTGCGCCTCGACGATGGCCGGGAGCTGGCCTTCAGCGAGTTCGGAGATCCGAACGGCACGCCCGTGTTCGCGTTCCACGGCACGCCCGGCTCGCGTCGGATGTTCGGCCCGATGCACGCGGACGCGCTTCGACTCGGCGTGCGGCTGATCGCGCCCGACCGGCCCGGCTACCGCGCGAGCGACTACCTGCCGGATCGGCGTCTCACGGACTGGCCGCGGGACGTGGTGGCGATCGCGGACTTCCTCGGCCTCGCGAAGTTCGGCGTGTTCGGCGTCTCGGGCGGCGGACCGCACGCGGCCGTCTGCGCGCACCAGCTCGCGCCGCGCCTGCTCGGGGCCGCGCTCGTGTGCGGCGTGGCCGAAACGCTCACGGACGAGGACGCGCGCGGCATGATGCCGATGAACCGCCTGATCACGCGGCTCGCGCGCCGCTCGCAGTGGCTGGTCTGGCCGCTCTTCGCCCTGATGACGCTCGGCATGCGCTACTTCGGCGAGAGCCTCGTGCGAGGCATGATGAAGCAACTCCCGCCGCCGGATCGACGCGTGCTCGAACGCCCCGAGATCCGCTCCGGGTTCCTCGAAGAGGGCCGCCGCGCGCCGCGCACGACCGCGCGCGCGACCGCGCAGGATTTCGCGCTCTTCACGCGGCCGTGGGGCTTCCGGCTCGAGGACATCGCGACGCGCGTCGACGTGTTCTGCGGCGAGCTCGACGTCAACGTGCCGGTCGCGCACGGGCGCAAGCAGGCCGATCGCATTCCGAACGCGAAGCTGCACTACTTCGCCGAGGAAGCGCACCTGCTGGTCTTCGAGCACGTCGACGAAGTGCTGCTCGCAGCGTCGGGGCGCGCGTGATGCTGCAGGGCATCCGCGTCGTCGAGCTCGCGGTCTGGGTCGCCGGTCCGGGCGCGGGCGGAATCCTCGCCGACTGGGGCGCGGACGTGGTGAAGATCGAGCCGCCCGAGGGCGATCCGTGCCGCAGCCTGTTCATGCATCTGGCCGGCTTGAAGGAGCCGAAGTCGCCGCCGTTCGATCTCGACAACCGCGGCAAGCGCAGCGTCGTACTCGATCTGCGCACGCCCGAAGGCCTCGCGCTCGCGCGCAAGCTGATCGCGGGCGCGGACGTGTTCTTGTCGAACCTGCGGCCCGACGCGCTGGCCAAGCTCGGCCTCGATTTCGAGACGCTCGCGCGCGAGTGTCCCCGATTGGTGTACGCGAGCGTCACCGGCTATGGCCTGCGCGGACCGGAGAAGGATCGCGCGGCCTACGACGTAGGCGCGTTCTGGGCGCGCAGCGGCGCCGAGCACATCATGTTCCCGACCGACGTCGAGCCGCACGGCGTGCGCGGCGGCTTCGGGGACCACGTCACCGGCATGACGCTCGTTTCCGGCGTCATGGCGGCGCTGTATCAGCGCGAGCGCACCGGTCGCGGCCAGCTCGTCTCGACATCGCTCTTGCGCACGGGCCTCTACTGCGTGGGCTGGGACACGGGCATTCGCCTGCGCTTCGGCACCGTCGCGCCGACGGCGCCGCGCACCCAGCCGCTGAACCCGGTGCTGAACCAATACCGAAGCCGCGACCAGCGCTGGTTCTGGCTGCTCGGGCTCGAGGCCGAGCGTCACTGGCCCAAGCTCGGACGCGTGATCGAACGCCCGGAGTTGATCGCGGACGAGCGCTACGCCGACGCGCGCGCGCGCAGGCGCGCCACCGTCGAGCTCACGGCGCTGCTCGACGCCGCCTTCGCGACGCGCGATCTCGCCGACTGGGCCGAGCGCTTCGATCGCGAGGATCTCTGGTGGGCGCCCGTACAGACACAAGACGAGGTGGTGAGTGACCCGCAGGTGCGCGCGATGAACGGCATCGTGACCGTTCCCGACTACGGCAGCGAGGGCACGTTCGAAGCGGTGGCGACGCCGCTCGAGTTCTCCGACTCGCCGGTCGGCCCGCAGGGTCCGCCGCCGCGGCTCGGCGAGCACACCGACGCGATCCTGCGCGAGCTCGGCGTGGCGGACGCGGAGATCGCGAGCCTGCGCGCGCGCGGAGTCGCGCGATGAAGCCCGCGCACGAGCTGTTCGATCTCTCCGGCCGCGTCGCGCTCGTGACGGGCGGCAGCCGCGGACTCGGCAAGGAGATGACCCTCGCCTTCGCGCGCGCCGGAGCCGACGTCGTGATCGCGAGCCGCAAGCTCGACGCGTGCAGCGAGCTCGCGAAGCAGGTCACGCGCGAAACCGGCCGCAAAGCGCTTCCCTACGCCTGCCACGTCGGCCGCTGGGACGAGCTCGACGGGCTGGTCGACGCGGCCTACCGCGAGTTCGGCAAGCTCGACGTGCTGGTGAACAACGCCGGCAAGTCGCCGCTCTACGACCACGTATCGAACTTGACGGAAGCACAGTACGACTCGGTGCTCGACCTGAACCTGAAAGGCCCGTTCCGCCTGATGGCTCTGGTAGGCACGCGCATGGCGCAGGGCGCGGGCGGCTCGATCATCAACATCTCGAGCATCGGCGCGATCCGTCCGACCGGGAGCATCATCCCGTACTCGGGCGCGAAAGCGGCGCTGAACGCGATGACGATCGGCTTCGCGCACGCCTTCGGACCGAAGGTGCGCGTGAACTGCATCATGCCGGGCTCGTTCCTCACCGACATCTCGAAAGCCTGGGACATGAAGGCGTTTGCGCAGCAGGTTAGGCACATCGCGCTGCGGCGCGGCGGCGAGCCGAACGAGATCGTGGGCGCGGCGCTCTACTTCGCAAGCGACGCGTCGAGCTACACGACCGGCGCGATCCTGACCGTCGACGGTGGCGTGCCCTGAGCGGGTCTCCTGCGTGAGGCGCCTCGACCGGGACTTCTTCGCGCGACCCGTGCTCGAAGTCGCCCCCGAGCTGCTCGGCTGCCGGCTCGTGCGCGTGCTGCCGGACCGAACCCGCCTCGAGGGCCGGATCGTCGAGGTCGAGGCCTACCTCGGCGACGGCAGCGACGCCGGCTCGCACAGCCACCGCGGCCAGACGCGCCGCAATCGCTCGATGTTCGGTCCGCCCGGACACTTCTATGTGTACATCAGCCACGGCCTGCACTTCTGCGCGAACCTGGTCTGCGAGCCGGCCGGCACCGGCGCCGCGGTGCTGCTGCGCGCGGTCGAGCCGCTCGCGGGCGAGCAGCGCATGCGCGCGCTGCGCGGCGGCACTTTCGAGCGCGGCCGCCGCGGGGAGCGCGAGATCACCAACGGCCCCGGCAAGCTCGCGCAGGCGTTCGCGATCACGCTCGCGGACGACGGCGTTTCGGCGCTGCGAGGGGGCTTGCGCATCGAACCTCCTCGCGACGCGCGCGCCCTCGCGATCGAAACCAGCCCGCGCATCGGCCTCGGCAAGGCCGTCGACCTGCCCTATCGCTTCACCGTGAGCGGAAGCGCGTGGCTGTCTCGCCGTGCTGGCCGATCGCGCTCGCCTGACCCTATCATCCGGGAATCGTGTCCGAACCCGTGAAGAGCGCGAAGTCGGTCGCTCCGCTCGCTGGGCGTCCGCGCTTCCTGCGCGCGGCGCGCGGCGAGCCCGTCGATCGGCCGCCCGTCTGGCTCATGCGTCAGGCCGGCCGCTACCTGCCCGAGTACCGCGAGCTGCGCTCGAAGACGCGCTTCATCGAGATGTGCGATCGCCCCGACGTCGCCGTCGAGGTCTCGCTGCAGCCACACCGGCGCTTCGGCATGGACGGCGTGGTGGTCTTCTCCGACATCCTGCTGCCGCTGCGCGGTGCGGGCCTCGAGCTCGACTTCTCGCCCGGGCCGGTCGTCGCACGGCCGATCGCGAACGAATCCGACCTCGCGCGGCTCGGCGGCGACATCGCGGCCTCGATCGCGCCGACCTGCGAGGCGATCGCGCGCCTGCGCCGAGAGCTCGGCGAGAAGGCGGCGGTGATCGGATTCGCGGGCGCGCCGTGGACGCTGGCGGCCTACGCGACCGAGTCGAAGCTCTCGCGCGACCTCGAGGTGCTTTCCGCGCTCTCCTATCAGGACCCGCGGCTGCTCGACCGGCTGCTCGATCGCATGGTGGAGATCTGCGCCGAGACACTGCGGCTCGAGATCGCAGCCGGCGCGGACTGCGTGCAGATCTTCGACACCTGGGCGGGCATGCTCTCCGCCGAGCGCTTCGAGCGTTTCGCCGGTCGCGCGCTGCGCGCCGTGATCGAGCGGCTCGGCGCGCAACGCCCGCCGCTGATCGTGTTCGCGCGCGGCGCGGCGCACCTGCTCGAACCGCTCGCGGAGCTCGGCGCGGACGTCGTCTCGCTCGACTGGCGCGCCGATCTCGCGCAAGCCGCCGCGGGCATCGGCCAGCGCGTGTCGCTGCAGGGGAACCTGGATCCGACCGCACTGTTCGCGCCTCTGCCACAAATCGCGCGTGAAACGGCGGAGCTCGTGCGCGCGGGCCGCAAGGCGCGCGGTCACATCGTGAACCTCGGCCACGGAGTGCTGCAGCGCACGCCGATCGAGGCGGTCGCGACCTTCGTGCAAACGGTCCAAGAATCGGCGCCGTGATCGGCGCGCACACGGTCGTGGTCGGCGCCGGCATCGCCGGACTCGCCTGCGCGACCGAGCTCGTGGCGCGCGGCGCCAGCGACGTGCTCGTTCTCGAAGCCGCGCCTCGCGCCGGTGGCCCAGCCGAGACCGTCGTGCGCGGCGCGTATACGATCGAGCGCGGTCCGAACACGGTGCGCGGGAACGCCGCGCTCGATTCACTCGCGGAATCCACGGGCCTCGCGCTGGTCGAGGCGCGGCGCGCGAAGCCGTACGTGGTGTCGAACGGCGCGCTGGTGCCGATCCCTCCGCCGCTGCGCACGCTGCTGGCCGGGTCGTTCCTGCCCTGGTCCGGCGTGGCGGCGCTGCTGGCCGAGCCGCTGCGCGCGATCCGGCCCGGGCCGAAATCGGTGCGCGCGCTCGTCGAGGAGCGCTTCGGCGCGACGCTGGCCGACCGCTTCGCGGATCTCCTGACGCTCGGGATCTACGGAACGTCGGCCGATCAGATCGGCTTCGAGTCGGCGTTTCCAGAGCTCGCGGCCACGCTCGAACGCGCGGGGGGACGCTTCGCGACGCTCGCGCTGCGGCGACTCGTCGCACGCGGCGCTTCGGCCGAGAGCCCGACACGCAGAGGTGTCGTCTCCACGAAGCGCGGGCTCGGCGGCCTGTGCGACGCCCTCGCTGCGCGGCTCGGCGATCGCCTGCGCGTGTCGACACCGCTTTTGCGCGCGCGCGGACGCAGCGGCGCGTTCGAGCTCGAGCTCGGCGGCTCGGCGGCGACCACGCTTCGCTGCCAGAAGCTCGTGCTCGCGATTCCGGGCACGACCGTCGCCCGCGTGCTCGAGCTGCCCGGTGTGCCCGCGCTGCTCGCGCGCTACCGCGGCTTGTCGCAGGTGATCGCCACGTTCGCGCTCGACGACGAGGAGTGCGCTTCGCGCTGGCCGGGTCTCGGCTTCCTCGCGCCCTCGCGCGAGCGCGTGCCGCTGCTGGGCTGTCTGTTCCCGAGCAATCTGTTCGACGGCCGCGCGCCGCGCGGCTCGCTGCTGCTCTCGGTCTTCGCCGCAAGGGCGTTGCACTCGTCGAGCGACGCCGAGCTCGCGCGCGAGCTCGCGCCCGTGCTGCGCCGCCTGCTCGGCTCCGTGCGCGAGCCCGAGCTGCTCGACGTTTCGCGCTATCCGGAGGGCATTCCGCTCTACGACGTGGAGCACCGCGCGCGCACGCGCGAGCTGCGCGCTGCGATCGAAGCCGCGCACGGCCCGATCCTGTGCGGTGTCGGCTACGACGGCGTGGCGTTCGCGGCCGCAGCGCAGTCCGGCATCGCGGCCGCGCACGCCGCACTCGAGATCGCCCGGAGCTGAGGCCCCGCTACCAGCGGATCTTCACGCGCCGTTTTCCCCACGCGCGCGCCGCCTTCACGTCGACGCCCATGTACACGTCGATGCGCCGCGTCCAGCGCTCGTGCATGCGATCGCCGACCGTCCACTCGCCCTCGAGCCCGCTGATCCGGAGCTTCGCGCCATTGCGCAGACCCATCTTCTCGAGGTCGCGCGAGACCGCGACGATGCGCATGCCGGGACTCAAGCGGATCCCGTACGCGGTGATCGAGGGATCGCCGTCGGTCTGACTGCGCACCGAGTTGTACGCGGTCGCGGTGACCTCGAGCTCCCGCTCCACCGCGCTCGGCTTCGGAGGGGCGGGCGTCGGAGGGACTTCCGGGGCGCCGCGAAACCACGCGCAGCCGGACAGCGCGCTCGCGACGAGAGCGATCGCGAGCGCGCCCCGGCCGAAGCTCACAGGAACGCGGACAGATCCGCGATCTCGATCAGCGGCAGTCCCCAGTGCAGTGCGAAGCGCTCGAGCTCCGCCGGTCCGGCCATGTGCCCGTCGGGCGACATGATCTCGCAGCACACGCCCACGCTCGCGAGCCCCGCCGCGCGGCACAGCGCGACCGTCGCCTCGGTGTGACCCGCGCGCTCGCGCAGCCCGCCGGTGCGCGCGCCGAGCGGGAACACGTGACCGGGCCGCACGAAATCCTCCGGCCGCGCAGCCGGGTGCGCGAGCCGGCGCACCGTCGCCGCACGCTCGGCGGCCGACACGCCCGTGCCCTTCGCGGCCGCGAGATCGATCGACGTGTACATGGCCGTGCCGTGGTGATCGCCGTCGCCGGACATGGGCGGGATGCCGAGCCGCTCGAGCCGCGCGCGATCGCACGGCACGGTCGTGTGTCCGAACACCTGCGTGAGCAGGAACGCAAACGTGTGTGCAGAGAGCTCCGCGCCCGCGGCGATCACGTCGCCCTCGCCCTCGCGCATCGGATCCCAGACGACCACGCAGCCGCCCGCCGCAATCTGCGCCACCACCTTCTCGACGCCGAGCCGGCCGGAGACGCAACCCTTCCAGGGCATCGCCGCCACCACCCGCTGCAGCGCGTTGCGCGTGCGGCCCTCATACCTTTGAGCGAGCCGGTCGAGCAGGTCGCCCTCGAGGTTCACGCGCGCGCCCGCTTCGAGCCCGCCGAGCGTGGTCGCCGCGAGCGTGACCGGCACCAGCGCGACCGAGAAGCGATCGCGATGCACTTCCGCGACCGTCAGGCTCACGCCGTCGATCGCCACCGAGCCCTTGGCCACGAGCGACTCGAGGAAGCGCGGCGGAGGCCGCAGCCAGACGCGCCGGCCGAGCGGCTCGTCGTCGATGCGCACCACCTTCGCGACCGCGTCGACGTGCCCCTGCACGAGGTGTCCCTCGAGCGCGTCGCCGACGCGCAGCGGCACTTCCAGATTCACGCGCGCGCCCGCGCCGAGCTCCGCGAGCGTCGAGCGGCGCGCGGTCTCGCTCGAGACTTCCGCGCGGAACGCGTCGGCTTCGACCTCGATCGCGGACAGGCACACGCCCGCCACCGAGATCGAGCCGCCGACCGCCAGACTCTCGCAAACTTTCGGCGCGCGGATCGCGATCCCGCGCGCGCCCACGTCGATCACCGTACCGATCTCAGCGATGTAACCCCGATACATGCAGAACCTCCTCGTCGTGTTTGTTTGAAGAGGGAGGACGCAGACGGTCCTCGTGCGGGGTCTGACCGCGTGGCTCCGGAATCGCACCGGATCGAAACGCCCGAGGGCGAAGCCGGCGGGCTGTCGCCGCCGCACCGTGGAATTGCACCGAGCCGAGTCTACACGAGCGCGCTTCGGGCTGTCGCTACGCGTCGGCTAGAGCTCGCCCTTGCCCTTCCACTCGAGCTCCCAGCGGCAGGTGTGCTCACCGTTGGCCCGGCACGAGACGTGGTGGACGGTCGGGTTGTCGAAACCGAGCAGTGTCATGCGCTCCAGGTTGTAGCCGGTGAAGGTCTCGCAGACCTCGCGGGTCGGCAGCGCGAAGCCGTGGTACTCGAGCGCCGCTCGGCCGGGCGCTCGATCCGTCACCTTCATCTCGCCGGTGTCGTACATCGACGAGAGCAGCGTGAACGTCGCCTGGCGGCTCGCCTTGTCCTTGAAGCGACTGTAGGTGCCTTGCATGTGCGCACGCGCCGCGGTTCGACCCATGCCGTGATAGACGCTTCCGCCGCCGTCGCGCGGCAGCACCTGTCCGGCCGCCTTCAGCAGCGCGACGTAGTCCTCGAGCGGATACCAGGACGCGATCACGATCCGCTCGTCCAGGTAGTGGTGGAGTCGCGCCGGCAGCAGGCTCTGCGCCTTCTGCTTGTTCCTGCGCAGGGCCTTCACCAGGTCGACCACGACGGTGCCCTTCGCCTTTGCCAACCCGAGACCTCCCACGGGCAACGGATACGCCCAGGTTTGCGGATCGGGTGGGTTCTGCCCCCGCTTGAGGCGTCGATTCGTCTGGCGGTAAACCGCCAGGGCGGCTCGCGGTTCCAATCAGAAGACCGATGCAGATTGCAGCGCACACGGGGATGGCAGACGTTCTGCAGTCGATGGAGGCGGCGGAGTTCGCGGCGTTCGTGGAAGCTCGCCGCGAGCGCGCGGTTCGCCTCGCCTATCGGCTGCTGGCCGGCGATGCGGACGCCGCCGAGGACGTGGCGCAGAACGCGTTCCTGCGCGCGCACCGAGCGCTCGCCCGCTTTCGCGGCGAGTCGAGCATCGACACCTGGTTCTACCGGATCCTCGTGCGCGAAGTGCAGCGTCAGCGGCGCTGGCGCGGCTTGCGACAGCTGTGGAGCGGCGCGGCAGAGCACGCGCCCGAACCCGAGGACCCGCGCGCGAGCGGCGACCCGGGGCTGCGCGCGCGCATCGTCGCCGCGCTCGAGCGCCTGAGCCCGACCCAGCGCGAGGTGTTCGTGCTGGTCCATCTGGAAGAGCAGAGCGTGGCCGAAACCGCGGCCGTGCTCGGTAAGGCGATCGGCACCGTGAAGAGTCACTTGCACCGCGCCCTCGAGTCACTTCGACGCGAGCTCGCGGACTTGTCCAAAGAAGGACGACAGCGATGAAGCGAGACGACGAGCGAGAGCGCGAGCTCTCGGCCGAGGACGCGCGATTGATCGCCGCCATCGACGCGGGCATGCGGCCCGCGTTGATGAGCCCGACGCGGCGCGCCGCGTTTCGCGCGGCGCTCGACGCGCGCATCGAGCGCGGCTCGAGTCCGTGGCGCTGGCTGGCACCCGCGTGCGCCGCGACCGCGGCCGCTGCGGTCGCGCTGTGGCTGGTTCCGCCCGTCGAACCCGAGGCCGTGCAAGTCGCGCTCGTTCGAAGCACCCCCGAAGCTGCGGCCCGCTACCCATTCAGCGACGACGATGCGGTCTCGGCCGAGCTCACCGCGAGCTCGAGCTACCTGCCCGACGACTACCGCGCGCTCGCGCTGCTGATCGAGTCCGAGGCAGGCGAGCCGTGATCGAGGAGAGCCCATGCTGAAGATCGATCGTTTCGTCGCGCTCGGGCTGGCCGCGCTGGTGGTACTGCTCGCGCTGCCGCTGGCCGCGAACGTCGCGCGCGCGGAGTCGCCGGGCGATCGTCCGGCCGAGAGCGGCGCCGCGGCCTGGGCGCCGCCGGACGCTCTCCTCGAGCAGCAGCTGCGCGCGCTCGGTCTCGACGCGAGCCAGCTCGAGAAGGCGCAGGCGATCCTCGCCGAAGCGAAGCGCACGCGCGAGGAGATCGACCGCCGACTGCAAGCCGCCTTCGAGGAAATGCGAGCGCTGCTCGAGAAGGATTCGCCCGACGAGGACGCGGTCATGAAGCAGGCGGATCGGATCGGCGCGATCCGCACGGAGGGCCGCAAGGCCATGCTGCGCGCGCTGCTCGCCGTTCGTGCAGATCTGACGCCGGCGCAGCGCGAGAAGCTGAACGAGATGATGCGCCGCGACGGACCGCCGTGGCGCCGCGGCGTGCACCCGCAGGGAACCGGGGCTACCAGCGGCGGGCACGAGCCTCCGACACCCTCGGGACAGGAGTGACGCGTTGAAGCGCGTGATGTTCCCACTGCTCTGCGCCGC
The DNA here is from genome assembly GCA_031396695.1 of Deltaproteobacteria bacterium. GTDB lineage: Bacteria > Myxococcota_A > UBA9160 > SZUA-336 > SZUA-336 > VGRW01. Next base: position 7,530 of record JANNLG010000062.1, on the reverse strand, counting down.
CGCGCTGTTCGCCTGCGCGGTCGGGCCGGACTACGTTCGTCCCGAGGGCGCGTCGCCCGCAGTGTGGAGCGAGCCGCTCGCCGGCGGTCTCTCCGCCTCGCCGCCCGAGCGCGAGGCGCTCGCGCAGTGGTGGACGACGCTCGGCGATCCGCAGCTCACCGAGCTCGTGCAGCGCGCGGTGAGCGGGAACCTCGACCTGCAGGCCGCCGAGGCGCGCGTGCGCGAAGCGCGTGCGCGGCGGGTGGTCGCGCGCTCGGGTTTCTTCCCGAAGCTCGAAGCGAACGCCAACGCCTCGCGCGGCGACGCGAGCGACTCGCTGCGCAATGACTCGGCCAACGTCGGCGGGACATCGGGCGCGAACGACCTGTACTCCGCCGGACTCGACGCGAGCTGGGAGATCGACTTGTTCGGCGGCGTGCGCCGCGAGCTCGAAGCCGCGCAGGCCGAGATCGTGCGCAGCGAGGAAGACCTGCGCGACGTGCTGGTCAGCCTGGCCGCCGAGGTCGCCCTGACCTACGTCGACGTGCGCTCGTTCCAGGCGCGGCTCGCGATCGCGTCCGCGAATCTCGAGGCGCAAGAAGAAACCGAAGCGATCGTCGGCTGGCGCGTTCAAGCGGGCCTCGCGACCGAGCTCGAGCTCGAGCGCGCGCGCAGCAACGCCGCACAGACGCGCGCGCAGATTCCCTCGCTGCGCACGAGTCTCGAGCAGGCGCGCAACGGCCTGGCCGTGTTGCTCGGCGTTCCGCCTGGCGCGCTCGCGGCCGAGCTCGCGGAACCGCGCCCGGTGCCACGTACACCGAGCGACGTCGCCGTGGGCGTGCCCGCGCAGACGCTCGCGCAGCGCCCCGACGTGCGGCGCGCCGAAGCGGAGCTTCACGCGCAGACCGCGCGCGTCGGCGTCGCCACCGCGCGCGCCTATCCGAGCCTGACGGCGCTCGGTTCGATCGGACTCGAGGCGCTCACGCCGGGTCGGCTGCTCGACGCGGGCGCGTCGACCTGGCGGCTCGCGGGCAACACGGCCTGGGTGGTGTTCGACGGCGGCGCGATCCGCGGCGGCATCGACGCCGAGGACGCGCTGCGCGATCAAGCGCTGGCCGGCTTTCGCGCATCGGTGCTCGGCGCGCTCGACGAGGTCGAGAACGCGTTGGTCGCCTACGCGCAGGAGCAGAAACGGCTGCTCGCGCTCGAAGGCGGCTCGAGCGCGGCCGAACGCGCGGTCGCGCTCGCGCAGACTCAGTACGGAGCGGGGCTCGTCGACTTCGAGACCGTGCTCAACTCGCAGCGTTCGCTCTACGTGCTTCAGGAACAAGTCGCCGTGAGCGAGCGCGACGTGACCTCGAATCTGATTCGCCTGTACAAGGCGCTCGGCGGCGGCTGGAAGCCGGGAGCGAGCGGATGAGCGGACTCGACCAGACGTCCACCGAGTCGTCCGCGATCGCGAAGCTGCTCGGGCTCGACGAGCTCGCGGCCGCGGGCCCGGCGCGGCTGCGCCGTCGCGCCCTGCTCGGCGGCGGCATCGCGCTCCTGTGCGTGCTCGCGTACTTCGCGCTTTCGTCCGACGACGACGGCGTGCGCTACACCACCACGCCCGCACAGCGCGGCGACATCACCGTGAAGGTCACGGCCACCGGCACGCTGCAGCCGACCATCCAGGTCGACGTCGGCAGCGAGCTCTCCGGCACGATCCGCAGCGTCGACGTCGACTTCAACGACGCGGTCAGTGTCGGTCAGGTGCTCGCCCGGCTCGACACCACGCGGCTCGACGCGCAGGTCCTGCAGTCGAGCGCGGTCGTCGACTCGGCGCAGGCCAAGCTCGTGCAGGCGCAGGCCACGGTGGCGGAGGCCGAGAGCCAGCTCGCGCGACTCCTGCACGTGCGCGAAATCAGCGGCGGAAAGGTGCCGTCGCAGCAAGAGCTCGACGCGGCGAACGCGATCGCGCTGCGCGCGCGTTCGGAAGTGGCGAGCTCGCGCGCGGCGATCGCGCAGGCCAAAGCGACGCTCGACGCGCAGCAGACCGATCTCGGCAAGGCGGCGATCCGCTCGCCGGTCGACGGCATCGTGCTGCTGCGCGCGGCCGAGCCGGGTCAGACCGTCGCAGCTTCCCTGCAGGCGCCGATCCTGTTCACGCTCGCAGAGGACCTGACGCGCATGGAGCTACACGTGAGCGTCGACGAAGCCGACGTCGGCCAGGTCGAGGAAGGCCAGGAGGCGACGTTTACGGTCGATGCCTGGCCGGATCGCAGCTTCACGGCGCGCGTCGCGCAGGTTCGCTTCGGCGCGACGGCCACGGAAGGCGTCGGCGTCGTCACCTACGAGACGGTGCTCGAAGTCGACAATGCCGAACACCTGTTGCGCCCGGGCATGACCGCGACCGCCGAGATCACCGTGAAGCAGATCGACGACGCGCTGCTGGTGCCGAACGCGGCGCTGCGCTTCACGCCGCCGGAGAGCGCGAGCGCGCCCTCGGGTGGACTGCTGCGCGCGCTGATTCCCGGCCGCGGTCCCTCGCAGCGCCGGCCGCGCGCGGATCACAACGGTCAGGCGCGCGCAGAGCGCGTCTACGTTCTCGACGACGGCGAGGCCAAGCCGGTCGAGATCGCGATCGGCGCCACCGACGGGACCTTCAGCGAGGTGACGCGCGGCGAGCTCGAGTCGGGCACCGAGCTCGTGATCGACGCACGAGTGCCGAAGTCGTGAGCGAGCTCGCGTCCGGCATGCGGCCGCCGCTGATCGAGCTGCGTGGCGTCACGCGCATCTACGGCGCGGGGCAGGCCGCGATCGCCGCGCTCGCGGGCATCGACCTGCGCATCGAGCGGGCGGAGTTCCTGGCGGTGATCGGGCCGAGCGGATCGGGCAAGTCGACCTGCATGAACCTGATCGGCTGCCTCGACACGCCCACCTCGGGCTCGTACCGCTTCGCGGGTGTCGAGGTCGGCGCCCTCTCGCGCGATCAGCGCGCGCGGCTGCGGCGCGAGTACATCGGCTTCATCTTCCAGGGCTTTCATCTGCTCGGGCGCAGCACCGCGCTCGAGAACACCGAACTGCCGCTGGTCTATCGCGGGCTGCCGAGCGCGGAGCGGCGCGAGCTGGCGCTCCGCGCGCTCGCGTCGGTCGGACTCACCGGTTGGGAGAGTCACACACCGGCCGAGCTGTCCGGCGGTCAGCAGCAGCGCGTGGCGATCGCGCGCGCGATCGTGACGAATCCGCTGCTCCTGCTCGCGGACGAGCCGACCGGCAATCTCGACTCCGAGCGCGGGCGCGAGATCATGGAGCTGCTCCATCGCCTGAATCGCGAGCGCGGCATCACGGTCGTGATCGTCACACACGACCTGGAGCTCGCGCGTTCGACGCGCCGCGCGGTTCGCTTCGTCGACGGTCGGATCGTCAGCGACGACGCGCCGGGGGCGAGCCCCGATCACGACCGACACCGCGAGGCTGCCTGATGCTCTGGTCGATGGTGCGCCTGGCGCTGCTCGCGATCCGACGCAACGTGCTGCGCTCGTCGCTCACCATGCTCGGGATCGTGATCGGCGTGGCGGCGGTGATCGCGATGGTGACGATCGGCGCGGGCGCGACCGCGAAGGTCACGTCGGACCTCGAGAGCCTGGGCACGAACCTGTTGCTCGTGCGACCCGGCCAGGGCCAGATGGGTCCCGGCGGCGCGCGCTCGGAAGCGCCCGGGTTCGAGGTCGAGGACGGTCGCGCGATCCTGACCGAAGTCGGCGGCGTCGCCGCGGTCGCGCCCACCGCATCGAAGCCGGTGCAGGCGATCTCGGGCAGCCGCAATTGGTCCACGGCCGTCACCGGCAGCACCGGGTCGTTCCTCGACGTGCGCAGCTGGGTGCTCTCGGACGGGCGCTCGTTCACCGAGAGCGAAGAGCGCGCCGGCAAAGCCGTGTGTCTGATCGGCGCGACGGTTCGACGCGAGCTGTTCGGCGGACGCGATCCGATCGGCGAGCGCATGCGGCTCGGCAAGCTCACTTGTCAGCTGATCGGCACGCTCGCGTCGAAGGGCGAGTCGACGTTCGGTCAGGATCAAGACGACTTCGTGCTGGTGCCGCTGCGTTGGTTCCAGCGCCGCGTGGCCGGCAATCTGGACGTGGGGGCGATCTTCGTGTCGGCGCGCGATGGCGCGTCGACCACGAAGGTTCAGCACGACATCGAGGGGCTGCTGCGCGAGCGGCGCCGCAGCCCGAGCGGCGAGGACGACTTCTCGGTGCGCGACATGAAGGAGATCGCGACGGCGGTGACCAGCACGACGCGCGTGATGACCGGCTTGCTCGGCGCGGTGGCCGCGGTCAGCCTGCTGGTCGGCGGGATCGGCATCATGAACATCATGCTGGTCTCGGTGACCGAGCGAACGCGCGAGATCGGTATCCGACTCGCGATCGGCGCGCTCGAACGCGAAGTGCTCGCGCAGTTCCTGATCGAGGCGGTCGTGCTGTCTTCGGTCGGCGGCGTGATCGGCATCGTGGTGGGGCTCGCGCTGGCGATCGCCGGTGTGCGCACCATGTCGGTGCCGTTCGTGTTCCAGCCGGGGATCGTGGTGCTGGCCTTCGTCTTCTCGGCCGCAGTGGGCGTGATCTTCGGCTACTTCCCCGCGCGCCAGGCGGCGCGACTCGATCCGATCGAGGCGCTGCGCCACGAGTGAAACGCGCTCGCGCGGGCCGGGTCGGCAGTGGATACTGCGACCGTGCACGCCGCCATCGGAAGACCGCTCGCGCTCGCGCTGCTCGCGGGCCTGTGCGCGTGCGACCCGGAGCGCGAGCCGGCGCAGGCGATCGTTCTCTCCGACGCGAACGCGCGCACGTATCAGGCCGCGTGCGCGACCTGTCACGCGCGCCCGGGCATCGGCGCGCCGGTCACCGGCATCGACGAAGACTGGCGCGAGCGCCGCGCGCAGGGACTCGACACGCTGCTCGTCCACACGGTCGACGGCTACCTCGGCATGCCGCCGCTCGGCAGCTGCGGACTGTGCAGCGAAGCCGACTTCCGCGAGCTGATCCGGTACATGGCGGGGCTGCCTTGAGCCGACGAGGCTTCTCGCGCCGTGAGGTTCTGCACGGCGCGCTCGCGACCGGCGCGGCGCTGTGCCTGCCGGGCTCGCGCGCGCACTCGGATGCTTCGCAGCCCGAGTGGCTCGACGCTGGCCCCCTGCCCTGGCGCAACTGGTCGGGCTTCCAAGCCTGTCGGCCCGCGCGACGGTTCGGACCGGCGTCGGAGTCCGAGCTCGCGGCGCTGCTTCGCGATTCGAGCGGCCCGATCCGACCTGCGGGCGCGGGTCACTCGTTCAGCGGTCTGGTGCCGAGCGACGGTACGCTCGTGTTCCTCGACAACCTGACCGGCGTGGTCGGCGTCGATGCGCCGAGCCTGCAGGCGGAAGTCTGGGCCGGCACGCGGCTCGGACAGCTCGGCCCGCTGCTCGACGCGCGCGGCCAGGCCATGCCGAACCTGCCCGACATCGACTACCAGACGCTCGGCGGCGCGCTCGCGACCTCGACGCACGGAACCGGCGCGCTGCTCGGATCGCTCTCGTCGTGCGTGGTCGGGCTCACGCTCGCAACACCGGGCGGCGAGCTGCTCGAGTGCGACGCGACCCGCAACGCAGAAGTGTTTCACGCCGCGCGCAGCTCGCTCGGCGCACTGGGCGTCGTCACGCGCTTCCGGCTGCAGAACTCCGCCCCGTTCAGGCTGGTGGAGAAGACGGCGTGGCGCGACCTCGACCGGGTGCTCGCGAACCTCGCGCGCTCGCGCAGCGAATACCGCTGCTTCGAGTTTTACGCCTTCCCGCACTCGGAGGTCGCGCTCGAGATCACGACCAACGAGACCGACGTCGAGCCGTACCGGCTCGGCAGCGACGACCCGGGCGGCCTCGAGCTGATGCAGACGCTCTTCGATCTCACGCGCAGGCTGCCAGGGATCGGCACACCGCTCTACGACGCGCTGCTGCGCCGCTCCGGCACCACGGAGCACGCCGACGCGTCGTACCGCGTGCTCACGCATCCGCGAACCACGCGCTTCAACGAGATGGAGTACACGGTGCCCGCGGAGGCCGGGCCCGAATGCCTGCGCGAAGTGCTGCGCACGATCCGCGAGCGCGAGCTCGAGGTCTGCTTCCCGATCGAGTGCCGCTACGTGCGCGAGGACGACGTGTGGCTCTCGATGTTCCACCAGCGCGCGGGCTTCTCGATCTCGGTGCACCAGTTCGCGGACCAGGACTTCGGCCCGTACTTCGAAGCCGTCGAGCCGGTGTTCTGGAAGTACGAGGGTCGGCCGCACTGGGGCAAGCTGCACTCGCTCGACGCGAAGCGGCTCGAAGCTCTCTACCCGCGCTTCCGCGATTTCCAGAGCGTGCGAAGCCGCCTCGACCCGCGCGGTCGGCTCCTCAATGCGCACCTGAGCGCGGTGTTCGGCGTCTAGCGTATCCTCGCGACAGGTTCGGGGAGGTTCTGCATGGGTCGGTTCTTTCGGATCGCGCTACGGGTCGTGGTCGTGCTGCTCGCGCTCGGCTTCGTCGGCTATCGCTACCTGCTCGGTCGCACGGCCGTGCCGGAAGAGAGCACGTACGCGCTCGACCTGGTCGAGCTGCGCCGTCTCGCGGCGTCGCTTCCCGGCGAGCGGCCGCTGCGCGTGAATCACGAGCAGGTGGCGCTCGGATCGCTGCCGCGCGGGGCGATCTTCGCGGGCGAGTCGATCCGCACGCCCGAGCCGATGACCCACGGTGCGTACCAGGTCGTGTATCCGGACGGGTACCTGGTGATCGACTCGGCCTTCGACGAGGCGGGTCTGGCGGCGATGAATCCGGACTTCGAACTCTCGGCCGATGGCTACGCGGCCGTGCAGCGAGCGCTCGCGGGCGCGCGCAAGATCGTGCTCACGCACGAGCACGCCGATCACAGCGGCGGCTTCGCGAGCTATGCCAGCCCCGAGAATCTGGTCGGGCGGCTCGAGCTCACGCGCGAGCAGCTCGCCAACACCGAGCAGCTCGCGAGCGCGCGCTTTCCGACCTCACTCGCGAGCGCGCTCACGTCGATCGACTACGAAACCGCACACGCGCTCGCGCCGGGCGTGGTGCTGGTGAAGGCGGCCGGTCACACGCCCGGCAGCCAGATGGTCTTCGTGCAGCTCGCGAGCGGGAAGGAGTATCTGTTCCTCGGCGACGTGGCCTGGCACATGGACCAGATCCGCGAGCTCTGGTATCGGCCGCGGCTGGTGACCGACTTCTTCCTCGGCGAGGATCGCGACGCGGTGATGGCGCAGTTCCGCACCTTGCACGAGCTGGACGGAACCGGGACCGTCGAGCTCGTCGCGTCGCACGACGTAGACCAGCGCAAGGCCTTGCTCGAGAGCGGAGCGCTCGGCGCACACTTCGAGTTCTGAGCCCGGCATGCAAGATTCCCTCCCCCGAGAGCAGCGCCGACCCCGGCCCGTACCCACGCCCGAGACGCGCGAATTCTGGGACGGCACTCGCGTCGGCGAGCTGCGCCTGCAGCGCTGTCGCGCGTGCGCGCGCGCGTACTTTCCTCCGCG
>JANNLG010000034.1:0-10239 GCA_031396695.1 Deltaproteobacteria bacterium | reverse complement strand
GCCACGAACAACGTCTCGCCGGCGGTGTCGCTTCGGGACGTGAAGAACAAGGGCGAGTATACGGAGCTCGAGACGCGCCGCTTCCTCGCGCATCACGGCATCACCCGCTACGCGCGCAACCCGTTCTTCCCGGTGAACACGTTGCAGATCATGCGCGGCGCCGTCGCATCACAGCGGCTCGGCTGCTTCGAGCGCTACGTCGACGAGGTCTACCGGCACATGTGGGCCGAGCCCAAAAAAATGGACGACCAAGCGGTGATCGCCGCCGCGCTGCGCGCTTCGAATCTGCCGGCGGACGAGCTGCTCGCGCTCGCGTCGGATCCGAGCGTGAAGCAGGAGCTGATCGAGAACACCGAGCGCTCCGTCGCGCGCGGCACGTTCGGGTCACCCACGTTCTTCGTCGGCGAAGAGATCTTCTTCGGCAAGGATCGGCTGCGCGAGGTGGAAGAGGCGATCGAGGCGCGCGGGCGATGAAGCTCGGAACGTCGCTGCGCTTCCTGTACCCGACCGGGCCGCACACCTACCCGCTGTTCAAGCAGGCGCTCGAGTCGATGCCGCCGGGCAGCTTCATCGAGCGGCCGATGGGCGCGACCGACACCGCCGAGCAGGCGCGCAACGTGCTCGAGGTCGCCGCGGCCGCGCGCGCGGCGGGTCTCGACAGCCTCTTGTACGGTGACAACCACGCGGTGCCCGCGGCGTTCGCGAACTCCTTCGCGCCGATTCCGACGGTCGCGAGGCTCGGGGCCGTCACCGGCGGTATGACACTGGGCATGGTGCTGCTCGCGCCGTTCTACCACCCGATCCTGCTCGCCGAGCAGCTCGGCACGCTGGCCGCGTTCGCGAGCGCGCCGCTGGTCGTCACGCTCGCGAACGGGGGTCGCGCGCAGGCCTTCGAAGCGTTCGGCCTCTCCATGTCGAGCCGCGCGAGCCGGCTCGAGGAGCTGGTGGCGATCCTCCGGCCGCTGCTGGCCGGCGAGCGCGTGGCGTTCCGCGGCAGGCACTTCACACTGGACGGTGTCAGCATCAGCCCGCTGCCGAGGGTGCCGGTGTCGATCTGGATCGCGGGAACGGTCCCGGCCGCCGCCGCGCGCGCGGGCCGGATCGGCGACGGCTGGCTGACCGGCCAGAACGCCACGCGCGAGGAGCTCGTCCGCCAGCTCGACGTCTACCGCGAAGCCGCCGCGCGCGCCGGCCGAGCGGCGCTGCCGGTGCTGCGGCGCGACATCTACGTCGGCGAGAACGACGCCGAGGCGGAGGCCGTGGTCGGACGAATCCTCGACGAGGGCTACCGCGGCACGGGCATGGATCAGCTGCTGGTCGGCAGCGGCAAGACCGTGGTCGAGAAGCTGCGCGAGTACCGCGCGCTCGGCTTCGAGTACGTGATGGTGCGACACGTCGTGGGCGACCACCGCCAGATGCTGCGCTCGTTCGAGCGCATCGGCGAAGCGGTGCTCCCCGCGATCCGAGATCTGTAGCGCGACTAAGGAGACCGACAGCGATGAGCGACACCCCCGAAATCCGCACCGAGCGCGACGGCCGCTGATCATGTCGTCGCAAGCGTTGCCAGTTTGTCTGGTGGTGGGCGCGGGTGCGGGGATCGGGGGGACGGTCGGCGGGCGCTTCGCGCGCGAGGGCTATCACGCCGTACTGTGTCGGCGCACCGACCTCGACGGATTGAACCGCCTGGTGGATGCGATCAAGAGCGACGGGGGCGTGGCGACCGGATTCCTGCTCGACGCGGTAGCGCCGGGCTCGATCGAGGATCGCGTGGCTGCGGTCGAGGCGGAGATCGGCCCGATCGAGATCGTCGTCTACAACCTCGGCGCGCAGATCGGCGACCGGTCGCTCCGCGACACGTCGGCGAAGGCCTTCGAGACCGGCTGGCGTCTGGGGACGTTCGGTCTGTTCCGCCTCGCCCAGGCGGTCTGCCCGCGGATGGAGGCCCGCGGCAAGGGGACTATTCTGGTCACCTCGTCGACGGCGTCGGTGCGCGGGAACGGCGGCCAGCACTCGCACGCGGCGGCCATGGGCGGACGGCGAATGCTCTGCCAGACGCTCAACGCGGAGTTCGCGCCGAAGGGAATCCACGTCGCGCACATCGTGATCGACGGCGCCGTGGACGCGCCCGACACGCTGGGCAAGATGCTGGGGCCGGAGAAGTTCGAGCAGCTTCGGGAAGCCCGGGGCAAGGAGCACGACGGACTGATGCTGCCTGCGCAGATCGCCGAGACCTACGTCCATCTCGCGAAGCAACACCGCTCCACGTGGACGCACGAGATCGACCTGCGCGCGTTCTCCGATCGCCCGTGGTGGAACCACTGACATGCCCCAGGACATCGCGATCATCGTGGGCGGCGGCCCCGGCATCAGCGCAAGCTGCGCGCGGCTGTTCACACAGAGCGGGATGCGGGTCGCCGTCGCGGCCCGGACTCCGGACAAGCCGGTCCTCCGGGATCTGCAGGCCGCGCACGGCGTGCGCCTGTACACCTGCGACGCGGCCGAGCCCGCAGCGGTGGAGCGCCTGTTCCAGGACGTGGTTCGCGACCTCGGGGCTCCCAGACTCGTCGTGCACAACATCGACGGCCGCGTGCCGGGCATCTTCCGCAAGGGTCTTGCCGAGGCCGATCCGGAGCTGGCGCTGGCCACGCTTCGCAACGCGGCATTCAGCGCGTTCCTGGTAGGCCAGCAAGCGGCTCGACTCCTGTGCGCGAACGAGCCCGACGCGAACGGAGTCCGAGGCACGATCATCTTCACGAACGCGAGCGCGGCGCTCAAAGGCTTTCCCGGGAGCGGCGCCTTCGCGATGGCCTGTCACGCCAAGTCCGGACTCGCGCAGAGCATGGCGAGGGAACTGATGCCGCAGGGCATCCATGTGGCGAACGTGCCGATCGACGCCGCGATCGGCTGGCGGCAGGAAGACGGCTCGCGCGCGCACCGACTCGCGGGAACAAGCGTGGACGACAACATGGCCGACCCGGACCGCATCGCCGAGACCTATCTCCAGCTGCACCGTCAACATCGGTCGACCTGGGCGTTCGAGGTCGTGCTGCGGCCGTGGGTCGAGCGCTGGTGAGCGCCGCGCGCTTCCAGGGCAGGTGATACGATCGCGCGATCGTGACCTCTGCGGTGGACTTCGCTGCGGGACCGCTCTCGGGCGTGCGCGTGCTCGACCTGTCGCGCGTGCTCGCGGGCCCCTACGCGGGGCGCCTGCTCTGCGACATGGGCGCGGAGGTGATCAAGCTCGAGCCGCCGGAGGGCGACGAGTCCCGCCAGATTGCACCGCGACACGACCGCGGCCAGTCGTGGCTGTTCACGTTCTCGAACGTGGGCAAGCGCTCGATCTCGATCGATCTGGGCAAGCCCGGCGCGTCCGACGTGGTGCTCGCGCTCGCGCGCGTGTGCGACGTCGTGGTCGAGAACTTCCGGCCGGGAGTGCTCGACCGGCTCGGCGTCGGCTGGACGCGTATCCACGAAGTGAACCCGCGCGCGGTCCTGCTGTCGATCAACGGCTTCGGCTCGGACTCCTCCTTTCGGGAGCGACGGGCCTACGCGCCGATCGTGCACGCGGCGACGGGACTTCTGCGCGACCGAAGTCAGCTCGGGCAGGCGCCGACGCAGCCGCGCAACGCCTATTCCGATGTGATCACGGCGCTACACGGAACGGTGGCGCTGCTCGCGGCGCTGCGCGTGGCCGAGGCGACGGGCGTCGGCCAGCGCGTGGAGGTGCCCATGTTCGACGCCACGCTCGCGAGCCACAGCGAGTCGGGCAATGTGCTGCTCGACCCGCCCGACGAGCGCGTGATGAATCCGATCTACGACGCCGGGCCGCACGGCTTCATCGCGGTCGGCGGCGCCGCGCCGCACGTGTGGCTGTCGCTCACGGCCGCATTCCCCGGCGAGGTCGTCGACCCCTCGCCGCCGGGCGTTTCACTCGACCAGAAGGCGCGCGCTCGCCACGCAGCGATCGCGACCTGGCTCGCGCGCGAGCCGACGCAAGCGGCGCTGCTCGACAAGCTCGCGCGCGCGAAGCTCGCCTGCGCGCCGGTCGCCACCTTGAAAGAGGCTTTGCTCAGCCCGCTCGCGACCGAGCGCGAGCTGCTGACGTCCGTCGACGACCGGCGCGGTGGAACGCGCTCGGTGGTGCGCACGCCTGCGCGTTTCTCGGCATCGCGAAACGAGATCCGCGGGCCGGCGCCGCTGCCCGGTGAGCACGGAGCCGAAGTTCTGCGCGAGCTGCTCGGCTTCGACGACGCGAAGCTCGACGCGCTCGAAGCCAGCGGCGTGCTCGTTAAACACGAACCAACCCGACGAGGAGAATGAGGTCATGGCCGTAGTCCACGTGCGCGATTCGTTCGATGCCCCGGCCGAGGCGGTCTGGAGCTACTTCCGCGAATTCGGCGGGCTCGCGAAGTGGGCCGGCGCGATGGTCAAGAGCTGCACGCTCGAGGGCGAAGGCGTCGGCGCCGTGCGCACGCTCTCGCTCGCGCAGGGCAATCCGCTGCGCGAGCGGCTGGTGCAGTTCGACGACGCCGATCGCAGCTTCAGCTACGCGATCATCGGACCGTGCGATCTGCCCGTCGACGCGTACGTGGGGAGCGTGAAGCTGCGATCCGACGGATCGAAGCGCACCACGATCGACTGGATCGGCACCTTCGATGCGAAAGGCGCGCCCGAGACCGAGGCGAAGCGCATCGTCGAAGGCATCTACCGCGGCGCGATCGCGGCGTTGAAGAAGACGCTCGGGAGCTGACGAGGTCTGGAGGAGAAGAGATGACGACTCCCAACATCGATCGCGTCGAGGCCTTCCGTGCGCTGCACGCGCGCGGTGAGCTGCTGGTGCTGCCGAACGCCTGGGACGCGGGCAGCGCCGCGCTGATCGAGAGCTGCGGCGCGCGCGCGATCGCCACCACCAGCGCCGCAGTCGCCTGGTCGCACGGCTATCCGGACGGCGAGAAGTTGCCGCGAGCCGCGCTTCTGCAAACCGTCTCCGAGGTTCTGCGCGTCGTGCGCGTGCCGCTTTCGGTCGACGTCGAAGCCGGTCTGTCGCGCGCGCCCGACGAGGTCGCGGCGCTCGTGCTGCAGCTGATCGAGCTCGGCGCGGTCGGCATCAACCTGGAAGACGGCACCGAATCGCCGGAGCTTCACGCCGCGAAGATCGCGGCCGTGAAGAGCGCGGCGAAGCGCGTCGGCTGCGACATCTTCGTGAACGCGCGCACGGACGTGCTGCTGAAGCAACTCGTGCCGGCGAACGAGGCGGTGCCGGAAGTGCTAGCGCGCGCGGAACGCTACCTGCGCGCCGGCGCCGACGGTCTGTTCGTGCCGCTGCTCGCGGAGCCGGACGCGATCCGCAAGATCGCGGGCTCCGTCGACGCGCCGCTGAACGTGATGGCGATTCCGTCGCTCGCGCCCGTGGCGGAGCTGCGCGCGCTCGGCGTGCGCCGGCTCAGCGCCGGCTCGGGCGTCGCGCAGGTCGCGTTCGCCGCCGCGCAGGCGTCGGTCGAGCGCTTCCTCGTCGACGGCGAGAGCGCGCGACTGTTCGCGACGCCCAGCAAGCTGAAGGGAATGAACGCGCTCCTGAAGCGAAGCTGAAGTCCGCTGCGAGCCTCCGCTCGCGCGAGTCACTCAGGCGGCGAAGCGAACGCGGTCGCGAGCTGCCGCACGACGTCTTGCGACGTGACGAGCTTCGCGCGGTCGGCGCCAGGCGGCCTGCGGCCCTTGCTCGAGATTGACAGATCCACGTCGCGCGCCAGTGCGCGCAGCGCGTCGACTCGAGCGCGCTCCTTCGGCAGGTGCGCGAACGGATCGAGGCGGAAATGGCGCAGCGCGTTCTGGTGCGTGATCGAGTCGATCTCGGCGTCCGGCACGCCGACCAGCTGCGCGGCCAGCCGCTCGGGCGACCTCGGCCAGGTCGTGCCCGAATGCGGGTAGTTGCACTCCCAGGTGATCGAGTCCAAGCCGACCGCGTGGCGACTCGCGATGCCGATCGGGTCGTCGACGAAGCAAGTCACGATCTGCGCGCGGAACACATCGCTCGGCCGCCTGTCGCCGAAACTCTGGCGAGTCCAGGCACGATGGTGCTGGTAGACGTCGTCGGCGCGCTCGAGGAAGTACGGGATCCAGCCGATGCCAGCCTCGGAAAGGGCGATCCTTAGGCGCGGGAACTTGCGCAGCACGCGCGACCAGAGCAGGTCGGCCGCGCACGCCACGATCTGGAGCGGCTGCAGGGTGAGCATCACGTCGACGGGTGCGTCCATCGACGTGAACGTCATGCCCGCGCCTGACCCGACGTGGATGCACACGATCGTGCCCTCGTCCGAGCACGCGCTCCAGAATGGATCCCAGTGCTCCGCGTGCAAGCTCGGCAGTCCCAGCTTCTCGGGATTCTCCGAGAACGAGATCGCGTGACAGCCCTTCAGCGCGACGCGCCGAATCTCGTCGGCCATCCCCTTCGGATCCCAGAGCGGCGGCAGCGCCAGCGGAATGAAGCGGCCCGGGTACGCGCCGCACCACTCGTCGATGTGCCAATCGTTGTAGGCGCGCAGCATCTTGAGCGAGACGCCCTTGTCCTTCGTGCGCGACCAGAGCGCGCCGCACAGACCGGGAAACGACGGAAAGCACAGCGACGCGAGGACGCCGTTCGCGTTCATGTCGCGGATGCGCTCGTGCACGTTCCAAGTTCCGGGGCGGAGCTGGTCGAAGCTGGTCGGCTCCATGCCGTACTCGTCGGGCGGCCGGCCGACGACCGCGTTCAGCCCGATGTTCGGGAGCTGCTGGCCCTCGAAGTACCAGACGTCAGAGCCGTCTCTTTTGCGCAGCACGCGCGGCGCGCGCGACTTCCACACGTCGGTCAGGTGATGCGCGAACATGTCCGGCGGCTCGATCACGTGATCGTCGACACTGACCAGGATCATGTCGCCGAGCTGCATCGATGCATGCTACGCCGGTGCGCCCGAGCGTGTAAACCAGCGCGTGATACCCTGCGCGCACTCTGGAATCACCCGGAGCAAGAGGGAAATCGATGCTTCCGTCCCGTTGGCTCGCCGCCTCCATCGCGCTCGCACTCGCCGCCTGTGACCCCGCGTCCAAGCCCCCGGAGCCCAAGCTCGAGACGGACGATCAGCGGGCGATCTACGCGCTCGGGCTGTTGATCGCGCAGCGCGTCGAGAGCTTCTCGCTCACCGAGGCGGAGCTGCCGACCTTCGAGGCCGGCCTGCGCGATGGGGTGCTCGGCACCGATCCGAAGGTGGACCCCGCGACCGTCGAGGGTCTGATCCAGACCTTCGCGAGCTCGCGAGTGACGCTGAAGGCGCAGGAGGAGAAGACCGCATCGGCGGGCTATCTGGCGCAGATGGCGGCCGAGCCGGGCGCGACCACGGCGGAGACGGGCTACGTGATTCGCACGATCACCGAGGGTACGGGCGCGAGCCCTGGCGCCACCGACATCGTCAAGGTCCACTACCACGGCACGCTGCGCGACGGCACGGTCTTCGACAGCTCCGTCGACCGCGGCACGCCGGCCGAATTCCCGCTCAACCGCGTGATCCCGTGCTGGACCCAGAGCGTGCAGACGATGAAGATCGGCGGGAAGTACAAGGTGACGTGCCCGTCCGACATCGCCTACGGCGATCGCGGCTCGCCGCCCGCGATCCAGCCGGGCGCGACGCTCAGCTTCGAAGTCGAGCTGCTCGAAATCAAGCCGCAGACCGAGTCGGAAGCTCCGACGAACCCGCACGGGGCGGGCGCCGCACCGCCGAAGTAGCGCTCAGCCGACGATCGCGCGCTGCGCGCGAAGCGTGAGCGCGGGGATGTCGAGGCCGTGCGGGCAGCGGCCGGCGCAGATCTGGTGCGCACAGGAGAGGCACGCGCTCGCGTCGCTGCGTAGCTCGGCGAGCTCGCGGCGTGCGAGCGGCAGGTCGCCGTAGTCCTCGGCATACATGCGCGTGCGCAGCACGTCGGCGATCGGCACGCCGAGCGGGCAGGCGCCCTCGCAGTCGTTGCAGCCGTAGCGGCACTGCTCGTGGCCATTGCGCGCCTCGTAGCGCTCGAGCAGGCGCAGGTCCGAGCGCGTGGGTTCGCTCGTGCCCGAGGCCACCAGATACTCGTCCACCTGCGCGGGATCGCGCATGGTGACGACGAGCGCGTCGACGTTCGGGCTCGACAGCACCCAGCGGAAGGCCGCCTGCGAGAACGTCCCACCGGGCCGCTCGAACGGCTTCATGTCGTTCAGCTTCGCGCCGCGCAGCGTCTTCATCGCGACCACGCCCACGCCCTTCGCGCGCGCCTTGCGCAGCACGCGCGGCAGATCCTCCTGGACGGCCACGAAGTCGAGGCTGGCCGTGAAGCGCTGCAGGAAGGCGGGGTCCTGGCCGAAGTTGTAGCCGACCAGAAACACGTCGGCGGCGTCGTGATCGATCGCGTAGTCGAGACACTCGACCAGGCGCCCGCCGTGACCCGACATGCCCGTGAAGCGGATCTTGCCCGCGGTCTTCGCGCGCGTCGCGAACTCCGCCCACTCCGGGTTCTGCAGCCGGCGCACGTCGTTCACGGCGTGGTTGAAGAATACGTCGATTCGGTCGGTGCGAAGCCGGCGCAGGCTGCCCTCGAGCGAGGCCAGGATCTCGGCGCGCGTGGCATCGGAGCCTGCCGTGGTCTTCGACGCGATCACCACTTCGTGGCGGTGGCCGACGAGCGCGCGCCCGAGCGTCTCCTCCGCGTCGCCGCCCTGGTAGCTCTCGGCCGTGTCGAAGTAGGTGATGCCGCGCTCCAGCGCGTGGCGCACCAGCGCGTCGTCGCCCGACAGGCTCGACGAGCCGAAGCCGATGTCGGAGATCTCGAGACCGGTGCGCCCGAGCACGCGCTTGCCTCGCACGCGCGGCGGGTGCTCCGGAATCGCGCCGCTGGCGGCGAGTGGGGCGAGGCCGAGCGACGCTCCGACGAGTGCGCTCTGGCGCAGGAACTCGCGACGGTCGACTCGGCTCATCTCACCCTCTGGCGCTCGGCAGCATCGGACCCATCAGGTCCGCGAAGTTCTCCGAGTAGAAGCGGCGCTTGGCTTCGAGTGACTGACCGGAGAGACTCGCCTCGAATCGGCGCAGCGGATTGCGTCCACCCTCGACGTGCGGGTAGTCCGACGAGAACAGACACACCTCCGCGCCCGACTGCGCGACGATCCAACCCACGTCCTCGGCCGGGTAGGGCGTGACGCGGATCTGGCGCCGCACGTACTCGCTCGGCCGCAGCGACAGGCCGCGCAGGCGCTCTTCGTTCTTGCGGAACGCGTCGAGCGCGGAGTCGAGCTGGCGCATCCAGCCGGGCAGCCACGACGCGCCCTGCTCGATCACGCCGCACTTCAAGCGCGGGAAGCGCTCGAACACACCGTCGATGATCATGGTCGCGAGCGTCTGCATGACGGGGTAGGGGATCGCCATGTAGTCGACGGAGCGGAAGTTCTCGGCGCCGCCGTGGAAGTCGGGCACTTCGGGCAGGCCGTTCACGAAGTAGTTCGGGTCGAGCAGCTTTCCGCCGCCGCCCACGTGCAGAACGATCGGCGCGCCGGACTCTTGGGCGAGCGCCCAGACCGGATCGAGCCCGACGTGACTCGGCGAGTGACCCTTCGGACAGGCCGACGCGAACAAGAGCGCCTTGCAGCCGAGCCGGAGCGCCTCTTCCGCCGCCTCGCGCGCCTTCGCGAAGTCGCGCAGTGGAACGTAGCCGGTCGCGAGCAGCCGCGGATCGACCGCGCAGAAATCCGCCATCGCGCGGTTGTGTGCGCGGGCCACGCCGTAGGCGAGCTCCACGTCGTCGCCGTGCTCGGCGGCGCACAGGTGCTTGTTCGCGAAGGTGTTGAAGACGAGCTGGCTTCGGAAGCCGAGCAGATCGAGCGCGCGCGGCCGGTCCTCCTTCAGGAACGAGCCGGTCGCCGTCCAGTTCTTGCGCAGCATGATCTCGGCCTCGTCCTTGGCGCGGAACGCCGGGTCGCGGTGCCGATTGCGCTGCTCTTCGATCATGTCCGCCTCGCCCGGCCGCACCGCCGAGATGAAGAGCGGCTTCATGCGCGCGCGTACGCCCGGGTCGGCGAAGTCCATCAGGAACGTGGGCGTCTCCATCACGTGCGAATCCGCGTCGTGATAGTGAAAGCCCGCCTCGGTCGGCTCTGCGTAGGGCACGGCAGTCTCCTCGCCGTCCAGTATAGTCGACCGCCGGTCGGACAAGAACGGAGAGGCACGGATGGATTGGCTC
>JANNLG010000235.1:0-4517 GCA_031396695.1 Deltaproteobacteria bacterium | reverse complement strand
GTCAGCTCGCGATCCCCGCCGCCTTCTTCGCCTTGCGCCGCGCGCGCTCGAGATCGTAGGTGCGGTTCATCATGGTGCGCTGGGCGGGCAGGCCGCCGCCAGCCTGCAGCGTCGTCACCAGGTGCCAACCGCCGTAGGCGTCCGCGGTCAGATCGCGGATCAGGTTGTAGATGCGCATGCGCTCCTCGATGTCGACGTCGGGCGTCGTGTGCAGGTACTTGCGCAGGTACTTGCCGGACTCGGGATTGCGCAGCTCCGCTTCGGTCGGCAGCGTGAGCACGAGCCCGCCGGCCAGGTCGTGCAGCTTCTGCACGATCTGGTGGTAGCCGGAAGCGAAGTAGTACTTGCCGACGTTCACGCCCAGCACGCTCGGGTGGACCATCCCCGAAGGCGTGGTCTCGAAGTTCCGGCACGACCAGTCCAGGCTCATGCGGATCATCTGCGCGTAGCAGACCATCTCCGCGACGGCGCTGTCGACGGCCGGCGTGCCGCCCTTGCCCTGCTGCTCGCTGACGAGCAGCGCGAGACCGACGAGCTGCTCGGCGCGCTCCGCGGCTTCGACCATGCCGAGCGTGCGTTCCCACAGACCGAGCGAGCGCGCGAACACGCCCGCCATGCGGTGCTCGCCGGCCAGGAAGACGCGCTCCCAGGGCACGAACACGTCGTCGAACACGACGAAGCCCTCGGGCATACTGTGGTGCGCGCTCGCCGGATAGTCGAACTCGTTCAGGCTCGACGGCGCGAAGCTGCGGTTGATGATCTTCACGCCCGGGGCGTTGGCGGGAATCGAGAACGACACCGCGTAGTCGGCCTCGGCCTCGCGCATCGACTTGGTCGGCATGACGACGAGCTCGTGCACGAGCGCCGCGCCGGTGATGTGCAGCTTCGCGCCGCGCACCACGACGCCCTTCGAATCGCGGCTCACGATGCGCAGATACAGGTCGGGATCGTCCTGCTGGTGCGCTTTGCGCGAGCGGTCGCCCTTCGCGTCGGTGATCACCTCGGCTGCGCGCAGATCGTTCGTGCGCGCGTAGCGCCAGATGTTCTCGATGTTCTCCGCGTACTGCGGATTCACCGCCGCGATCTCGTCCTTCACCGACTGCAGCGCCATGAACACGCCTGTGACGCCGCCGACGATGCTCATGGTGGTCGCGAGCTCGAGGCGCTTCAACAGATCCTCTTCCGTGCGCGGGATCTGGTACACGCGGTGCGCGAGCTCGCCCTCTTCCGTGCGATACGTCATCAGCTCGCGGAGCGAAGGGTCGTCATATTCGTAGTCGCGCGCGGCGACCGCGAGCGGTACGCGGAAGCGCTCGCTCTTCGCGACGTCATCGATGCGTTCGCCGTCCCAATAAAGAACGCGCCCGTCGCGCAGGCTCTCGACGTATTCGGCCGGGGTCTTCAGGGGCATCGGATCCTCCGCGACGATTCTATCGGGATTGCGAGCGTCGGTGGCGCGCCTCCCACGCGCGCCTTCCTTCCTCTAGCCAGGGCCGGTTCGGCACCGCTTCGCGCGCGACCGCCGGGAGCGCTCGCGACTCGGCTGGGGCGTTCAGCGCCACGACGACCTCCGGACACGACTCTATCGCGAAGGCGCTCGCTCGACGGAAGCCGGACTCGGACAGTCCTTGGCGAACCGGATCCGCGTGCCGGGCAGCGGCAGCGTGCGCGGCGCAGGCGTGGAGTCGTCGCGGCTCGCGGCGTCGAGCCGTTTCACGAAGGTCGCGACGTCGGTGCCTGGCACCGCTCGCACGTCCTCCGGGCTTTGCGAATACGGCCGGAAGAAATCCTCCCAGTGACCCAGCACGATGAAGCTCGGATCGAAACCAGCCACGAGCGACTCCGGGTAGCTGTCTACTTGGTGGAACGACGCGACGCACGGGATCGCGACCCGAACGCGCGCGTCCGCGAGATCGCTCGGCGGAAGACCGAACCCTTCGTCGGCCGCGGAGTCGTGCAGCAGTACGCGGAAATCGGTCGAACCGTCGCGCGCGAGGAAGTCGATCACGAACGCGAAGGTCGCGCCGCCGATCCAGTCGAACGCGCTGCGCGGCGGCTCGGTCAGCGGGTTCGTGTACTCACCCTTCATGGCCGTGTAGCCCGCGAAGTGCGGCGCGTGTTCCGAGCGAACCGTGAGGAACCGGATGCGGGTGCCTTCGATCTGCGTCCACTCGACCGGCTGCCCGGGTGACCAGGCGATCGCGTCCAGCGGCGTCGTGTCTTCCAACAGGTCGAAGGCGGCGAGCACGTTGCGCGCGGTCTCGCTCGCGTAGATCCCCGGGCGAGGCGTCATCTCTCGCACGACGGTCGGAACGTCGAGCAGGTGGTCGTAGTGCGCGTGACCGACGAGCACCGCGGAAGCGCTTGGCACGTCCTTCATCCCGACGCTCACCGCCGCTGGATCGGACTCGATCGCGAGGTGGAGCGCCACGCGCAGAAACGACGGGTTGGAGAAGAACGGGTCGACCAGGATCGTGTCCGAATCGCGCGTGAAGGCGTAGCCGGCGGCGCCGAGCACCGTGATCTCGAGCGGCTCCGTCGCGCACGCCTCGCTCGCGCACGAGAAGCAGCGGGTTCCCGAGTCGATCACCAGATCGCCGGTCGATCCGGCGCACGCGAAGGACAGTGCCGACACGCACGCGACCGCGGCGCGTCCGGCGTCGAGCACCACGCTCAAGGAGCGCGGATTGTGGTGACGATCGCGCCGAGCCCGTCGCCTTCGGCGGTCACCACGTCGCCGGCGCGCAGAAACGTTCCGTCGGCGCGCAGCGCTTCGACCCACTGGCGCCTCACGTAGGTGTTCACGTCTTCGTCGAGAAACGCGAAGCTACCGGCCCACCACGCCGCGTTGCTGGCGATGAAGCCGGTGCCCGGCGTGCGATAGGCCACGCCCCCGGGTGTACCGGTGAGGATCGCGGTGCCGCGCGATATCCCGCGCGGCGCGAGTTCGAGCGGACGCCCCTCGTGCGTGAAGCGCGGCCCGGAGCCCAAGGCGAGCGCGCGTTTCGCGAGCTCGTCCACGCTCCAGATCATGTCGGCTCCGCGCGCGCGCTGGCGCTCGACGCCGTTCACGAACAGGCGGATCTCGCGGCTGCCAACAAAGGCGCGCCAGTCACGCGGCACCACCAGGAACGGACCCGTCGGCAGGAAGCCCGGCTTGCCCTTCGCGTCGGCGAAGCCGCCGCCGATGCCGGGAACCGTGAGATCGGCTTCCATCGTGAGCTGCGCGCGCTCGGTGAAGTCGTTGATCAGGAACACGCCCGCGCGCGCGGCGCCGAGATCCGCTTCGTTCACGATCTCCCGATCGAAGACGACGGCGAGCTCCACCTCGTAGTCGAGCAGCCAGCCGGGCTGCACCGCGAGCTGCGACCGCCAGGCGGTCGGCACGGCGACCTTCGGGAACAGGAAGGGCGCCGACACGTCGACCTCTTCGCCGTGCTCCACGTAGTTCGCGCCGCCGGCGATCTGCTGCGGGCTCTCGATCACCGGCAGCAGGTCGGCCATCGCGAGGGTCGTGCGCAGACTCGTGCTGAGGAACAGCTCGAGCTCCGCTTCGTCGAGTGCGGCCAGCGCCGCCAGCGCGTTCCCGGTGCCGAGGGGGACGGCCGAGAGCGCGTCCTCTGAAAGCGCGGTGACTGCGAATGCTTCGCGCACCCCGCCGCGCTTCGCGAACACGACCGTGACGCCTTCGCTGGCGGGCAAAAGCTCGGGCGGCGCGGCCTGCGCGGCCAGTGCAAACGTCAGCACGAGACAGGCGAGCGCGCGCATCAGCCGAACTCGGGGCCGTAGCGGACGGGGCCGCGCACGCCGTCGAGCGCGCCGGCCGCGAGCTCCATGGCCATGAACGCATCGCGCGGCGGCGCGTCGCCGAACGTGAGACCGAAGCGCGCGGCTGGTACGAATCCGAAGCGCGGGTAGTAGGTGGGATGACCGAGCACGACGACGAACGGTGCACCACGCGCGCGGGACGCGTCAATAGCGGCGCGGCACAGCGCGATGCCCGTGCCGGCGCGCTGCAACCCAGGCAATACGCCGACGGGACCGAGCCCGAGGGGCGTGCGCGGAAAAGCCCGGCCGTCGATCGAGACCGGGCTGAACAAGACGTGGCCGACGAGCTCGTCGCCGTCGAACGCCGCAAGCGACACGCACTCGTCGCCGCGCGCGTGCAGCCTGCGCGCGATCTCAGCCTCGGCCGCGCGTCCGAACGCGGCCGCGTGCACGCGCACGAGCGCGGCCTCGTCGCTCGGCGTCGCGACTCGGATCGTCGTCATCCCGGCACCGTCGTACACACGATCGTGGAGCGAGTCAGCTTCTGGCGCCGCTGGAACTCGCTGCGGCCGATGTCGGCGCGCGACGCCTCCCACACCGCCAGGCTCGCGTAGCGCGTGAGCAGCAGCACGCGCGCATCCGGCGGGCGCACGTCCAGGCTGCGAAAGAAGCCGCAGATCTGCGCGTCGTAGCTCGACTCGAATCCGGGCCAGGCGCGCGCCGAGAGGTCGGCGAATTCGGCCCAGTCG
>JANNLG010000226.1:0-19630 GCA_031396695.1 Deltaproteobacteria bacterium | reverse complement strand
CCGACGATCAGAACCTGCCGGTCGACCTCGTGGGCGATCACCCGGGAACGAACGGCGTCATGCGCGTGGCGATCTTCTTGCGCCAGCTGCCGTACGGCTCGTAGCCTTCGCTCGCCTCGCACAACGACCGGGTCAGCTCGACGATCTCGTCGTTGGATTTGCTGAAATCGAGCGGGATCAGGAAGGGCTGCGTGATGTACCAGTCCGAGTCGACGAAGAACTCGAGGTTGTTGCCCTCCGGGTCGTGCGCGTAGATGCTCCACGCGATGCCGTGGTTGGCCGGGAAGAGATCGCTGCCTCCGCCGGCTTCGAGCCGGCCGAGCATGTCGCGCAGGTCGTCGAGCGATCCCATCTTGAACGAGATCTGATTGATGCTCGGGCCGAACTGCGGGTTGGCGGTGTTGGCCGGCAGCTCGGGCGGGCGGCCGCTGGCCAGCACGATCTGGTGGTGGTCGTCGGGGCTGCGCGAGAGGAACACCAGCTCCATGCCGCCCGCATTGCCGCGGTCGGTGACGGCGAACCCGAGTACGCGCGTGTAGAAGCGCTCCATCAGCGCCACGTCTTTCACGCTCAGTCCCATGTGACTGAAGATCAGGTTGGGTACGGAGGGGCGCGAGGGGGTCTTCGTCATGATCGGCCTCCAGTCGGGGAGATTTCGAGATGCTTCAAGCGTGGCAGCAATGCGAGCGCGTTGTCACGCCCGATCGCCTGCAATACGGGCGCGGACAATCCGAGCTCGGTCATGCCGAGCGCGGTCGCGCCGATCGGCACGTAGGGATAGTCGCTGCCGAACAGAATCTGGCTCGTCGGCACGAGCTGGGTCAGCGCCGCGATGGCGGGCGGATTGGCCGAGTTGGCGATTTCGTAGTGGAGCCGCTGCAGCTCGTAGTCGACGCCGTTCGGCAGCTTCTCCGCCAGATCCGGGAGCGCGGCGCCCAGGCGCGCGATGCGCCCGGCCAACATCGGCAGCGTGCCGCCGGCGTGGGAGAAGACGAAGCGGATGTCCCGCAGTCGCGCGAACGAGCCCGAGAACAACAAGCTGGTCACGGCGCGCGTGGTGTCGTGCGGAAACTCGGTGAGTGCCGCGGGAACGTAGGACATGAGATCGCGGCAACAGTCGGGCGCATTCGGATGGAAGTACACCACCGCTTTTCGGCGATTGAGCTCGTCCAACACCGGCGCGAAGGCGGGATCGCCCGGCCACTTGTCACCGTAGCTCGTCAGCAGGCAGACGCCGTCGGCTCCGAGCACGTTCAGCGCGTGGTCCAACTCGCGCAAGCTGCCGTCGGTGTCGGGCAGCGGCAGCGCGGCGAAGAAGCCGAAGCGCCCGGGGTGGTCGTTGACGAGCTGCGCGGAGTACTCGTTGCACTTGCGCGACAGGTCGCGCGCGGCTTGCGCGTTTCCGAACCATACGCCGGGAATGGAGATCGACACCACCGCGGTGGCCACGCCGTTCTTGTCCATCTCGGCGAGCGCAGCCTGCGGCGTCCACTCCGCCACCGCGGGAGAAATGCGACGACCCTGCGCCAGCGCCAGCACCCGCTCGCGCGCCTCCACCATGTAGACCGGCGGCAGGATGTGATGGTGTACGTCGATCAGCTGCGGCAGCACGCCGCCAGCGGCCGTTTGCGCTCGCGGCACACGCGGGGCGAGTACTGCGCCGACCCCGAGGGCGCCGAGCCCGGCGAGCAGACTTCGTCGCGAGATGCGGTCCATGGTGCTGCCCGAGGACTTCCTTCCGCGAGCTTCTGTACCATCTTTCGGCGAAGGAGCGGAAGCGGATGCACGACACCGTCGCACGGTTGGCTTTGTCCGTCGTCGTCTGTCTCGGCGTGGCTGTCGGTTGCTCGGAGCGGAAGACGACGGTGTGGATGCCCCAAAGTCTGGTCCTCGCGAACGTCACCATCGTCGACACGCGAACCGGCGCGCTGGCCCCGGACATGACGATCGTGGTCGAGCAAGGGAAGATCATCCGAGTCGCGCCCGCCGCTGATGTTTCCGCGAACGCATCGACCGCGCCGATCGACGGCGGCGGCCGGTTCGTCGTCCCCGGCTACAACGACATGCACGCGCACGCGCTGCAGAGCGATCCGCAGCGCAGCTTGACACTCATGCTCACTCACGGAATCACGGGCTTCCGACAAATGGCGGGCACTCCGGATCTGCTCGAACGGCGCAAGCGCGGGGAGCTCTGGTCCGCCGCCGACGCGCCTGAACTCCTGGCCATGTCGGGACTGCCACTGGTTCCGCCGATCGCGGGCTCGCCCGAGGCCACGATCGCCGAAATTCTCGAGCAGCAGGCGCTCGGCGTGGACTTCATCAAGGTCGCAAGTCTCGAGCGAGACGAGTTCCTCGCCGCGCTCGCGGAAGCGAAGCGCGTCGGCCTGCCGCTGGTGGGACATCTCGCTCCTACGGTGAGCGCCAGCGAGGCGGCTTCGGGCGGCATGCGCGCGATCGAGCATCTCGGTCCGGGCATCAGCCTGCTCGTGAGCTGCTCCAGCGACGAAGCCGCGCTCCGACAAGCCATCGAGCGATCGCCATCGCCGGGGCTGCCCAAGCTGCCCGCCTTTTTGGTCAAGCTCGCTCTCCCGCTGCTCAACTCCTTCATCGAGAAGCTCGTCAGCAATCCGATCCTGATGAGCGATGCCGACCAGTTCGCGACCATGCGGCGTGTCGTCGACACCTACAGCGAGGAGAAGTGCACGCAGCTCGCCGAGGGGCTGGCGCGCGGCGGTGTATGGCAGGTGCCCACGCTGATTCGCATCGAGACGATGAAGTCCGGCGGGGATCCGGCTCATCTCGACGACCCGAATCTTCGCTTCGTGCCGCCCGCGACCCGGGAGTTCTGGGACGAGGTGGCGGAGCAGGTCCGCGAGGAGGTCTCGCCGGCCGACCTCGAGACACTCGAGCGCTTGTTCGCGTTGCAGCTCGAGCTCGTCACGCTCTTCGATCGAGCCGGTGTGAAGATGCTCGCCGGCGACGACATGGGCGGCGCGCAGTGGATCGTTCCGGGCGTCGGCCTGCACCAGGAGTTCGACCTGTTGGCAGCGGCCGGCATCGCGCCACTCCGGGTGCTGCAGATGACTACGCTCGACGGTGCCGTGTTCCTGGGACGCGAGGCGAGCATGGGAACCATCGAGGCGGGCCGCAACGCCGATCTCGTCCTGCTCGATGCGAACCCGATCGCGAGCGTGCAGAACCTGCACGGCATCCACGCCGTCGTTCGCGACGGGCGCTACTACTCGCGCGCGGACCTGGACGCGCTGAACGAGACCTCAGCGCGACACTAGCGTGGTTCAGCCCACTTCGGCCGCGCACTGCAGTGCGAAGGCGAGCTGCTGCAGCTGGAAGGCGCGGCCGACATGGTGGAAGTCGATGCAGTGGCCGCTGCCGTGCATCATGGCCGAGTCGACCCGTGCCGCGTTCGACAGTGCGCGCGCGAAGTCGTCCACTTCCTGTTGCCCGCAGATCCACAGCCGGTCGATCTCGCCTTGCCGGTAGTGGACCGGCGCCGTGATCTTCTTCAACACGTCGGGCGCGATCCGCTGCCAGGTGCTGACGATGTCGACCAGCTCCACCTTCGGCGCACCCGAGCCCGAAATGCGGGTGCTCCGCTCGGGCATCCCCGCTGCGAAGCTCCCCTCCGGCCCGAACATCACGATCGACTTCAGCTCGGCCGGAATCTCCACGATCGGGACGTCGGGCAGACTCTTCCAGCGCTCGATGTCGTCGGGGGGTGTATGCAGACAGACACCCGAGAGCGCCACGCCGATCAGCGGAAAGCTCCACGGATCTCCGGCAATCGCCGCAGCGATCGCGCCGCCGATCGAGTGGCCGATCAAGACGATGCCCTTGCTGCCCGCGCCGTAGCGCTGCCACGCGTCGTCGAGGGCCTTGGCCAGGAAACGGCCCTGGCCGAGGACGGTGCGGTCGTCGGGCGGCAGCATGGGGCTCTTCGCGTAGCCCGATCGGTCCGGCGCGATCAGGGGAATGCCGTTGGCCGCGGCCTGCTCGAACAGCGATGCGCCCGGCACATCGAAGTACGCGGAGGTGTAGGTACCGCCGTGGATCGCCACCACCAGCGGGAGATTCGGCGCCCGTGGTCCGCTCGGCAGCCAATATCGTCCTGACAGGCCGGCAAACAATGAATCCGTGTGCGTTGCGGTTCCGACGTTGCTCACTGCGCTGAAGTAGCATGCGGCGGAGGCGCAAGCCGCCCGAGGAGGAAACCGATGGCCGCGAGTCCGATCGACCGCATTCTCGACGAAACCGTCGCCGGCGGCACCGCGCCTGGCGTCGTCGCGCTCGCCGCCGACGAGCACGGCGTCTTCTACGAAGGCGCGCGCGGCCGCACCGCACCCGGCGCGTCCGCACCCGTCGCGCTCGATTCCGTATTCCGGATCGCGTCGATGACGAAGGCGATCACGTCGGCCGCGGCGGTGAAGCTCGTCGAGCAGGGCAAGCTCGGTCTCGACCAAGCGATGGCCGAGATCGCCCCCGAGCTCGGCGAGATCGTCGTCCTGCTCGGCTTCGACGAGAACGGGAAGCCGCGCACGCGCAAGCCCAAGCGCGCGATCACGCTGCGGCACCTGATCACGCACACCTCCGGCTTCTCGTACGACCTGTTCAACCAGGACATCGCCCGCTACATGGCGCAGCAAGGTCTGCCGTCGATCGCGACCTGCATGAACGCGTCGCTGCGCGCGCCGCTCCTGTGCGATCCCGGCGAGCGCTGGGAGTACGGAATCGGCATCGACTGGGCGGGCAAGATCGTCGAGGCGGTGAGCGGCCGGAAGCTCGAGCAGTATCTGCAGGACGAGTTCTTCGGACCGCTACGGATGACGGATACGAGCTTCCTCCTGCGCGACGACATGAAGCGGCGGCTGGTCGCCACGACGCAGCGCCAGCCCGACGGCAGCATCGCGCCCATCGAGATGGAGTTCCCGCAGGACGCTGACTTCCACATGGGCGGCGGCGGGCTGTTCTCGACCGGCCCCGATTACCTGCGTTTCACGCGCATGCTGCTCGGCGGCGGCGCGCTCGACGGTGCGCGCGTGCTCGCGCCCGAGACCGTGCGGAAGATGGGCGAAAACGCGATCGGCGAGATCGAGGTTCCGCCCTTGAAGAGCGACAACCCGGCGCTCGCGATCCCGTACGAATTCTGGCCGGGACAGATCAAGCGCTGGGGCCTTGCGTTCATGCTGAACACGCAGGACGTCGCCGGCGGCCGCGCCGCGGGCAGCTGGACTTGGGCGGGCGTGCACAACACGTTCTTCTGGGTCGATCCGACGCGGCGACGCACGGCGGTGTTGCTGATGCAGCTGCTGCCCTCCGCCGATCCGCAGGTGATCGACACGCTCGAGCGATTCGAACGTGCGGTGTACGCGACGACGCCGCGGTGAACGCTACGCGGCGCAGCATCGCGATCACGTGCGGGGTCGCATGGCTCGCGGCTCATGCGGTGGGCGCGGCCGAGCCGTCCGCGACGCTCGAGGCGCCCGCGTCGGTGGCGGCTGGCGGCTCGTTCAAGGTCAAGTGGACCGGGCCCGGAGCCGCGCAGGACTTCGTCAGTATCGATCGGCCGGACGCGCAGGACCACACCTACGGCGCGTACGTCTATCCCTCGAGCGGAAACCCGCTGACCCTGAAGGCGCCGGACGAGGCGGGGCGCTACGTGCTCCGCTACCACCTCGCGGGCGACTACCGCGTGATCGCGACGAAGCCGCTCGAGGTCAGCGACGTGACTGCGACGCTCGAGCTGGCGCCGTCGAGTCCGGTCGGCACGTCGGTCACCGTGAAGTGGACCGGGCCGAACAACGCCGGCGACTTCATCGCGATCGACAAGCGCGACGCGCCGGATCGCACTTACGGTCCGTACGCCTACACAGAAAAGGGAAGCCCCGCGACGATCGCCGCGCCGGACCAGCCCGGTGAGTATCTCGTGCGCTACCACATGGCGTCCACGTACCGGGTGATCGGCGCCGCGCCGCTCGTGCTCACCTCGACGTCCGCCACGCTGGAGGCGCCCGCAACGATTCCCGCCGGCGCGTCCCTGGCCGTGAAGTGGACGGGCCCGAACCAGCCGCGCGACTTCATCTCGATCGACAAGCGCGACGCGCCGGAGCACACCTACGGACCGTACGCCTACACCAGCCAGGGCGCGACGGTGACCATCCGAGTTCCGGAGGAGCCGGGCGAGTACACGGCTCGCTACCACATGGCGTCGAGCTATCGCGTGCTCGGCAGTGCGCCGCTCACGATCACCGACGTGTCCGCCACGCTCGATGCGCCCGGGGTCGCGCCGGCGGGAAGCCGCGTTCCGGTGAAGTGGACCGGCCCGAACGGCGTCGGCGACTTCATCAGCATCGATGCGCCAAACAGCCCGCCGCGCAGCTACGGAAGCTACGACGTGACCGCGCGCGGCAATCCACTCGCGGTGCCGACTCCGAAGGAGCCGGGCACGTACGAGCTCCGCTACCACACCGGCGCCAGCTATCGCGTGCTGGCGACGCGACCGCTCGAGCTGACGCCCGCGGCCGCCGGCAAGCCGGGCCGGCTGCGCGTCGTGAGTCGCGCGGGCCAGAGCGCGATCGGATACCGGAACGTAGAGGTCGTGCTCGACGCGTCCGGCAGCATGCTGCAACGGCTGGGCAAGGAGCGCCGCATCGAGCTCGCTCGCAAGGCGCTGGTCGAGCTCACACGTGACGTGCTGCCCGACGACACCGCGTTCGCGCTGCGCGTGTTCGGCCACCGCGAAGCCGACGCCTGCCGCTCCGATCTCGAGATCCCCCTCGCGAAGCTGGACCGGCCGGCGGCGCTGGCGCGCATCCAGGCGGTGCAGGCGATGAACCAGGCGAAGACGCCGATCGGCGAGTCACTCCGTCTGGTGAAAGCGGACCTCGCGGGCGCAGCGGGTCCCGCGATGGTCGTGCTGGTCACCGACGGCGAGGAGACCTGCGACGGCGACCCGCTGGCGGCGATCGGCGAGCTGCGCCAGGCGGGCATGGACGTGCGGGTGAGCATCGTGGGATTCGCGATCGACGACGCTTCGCTCACGCGCACGTTCGCCCACTGGGTGCGCGCGGGCGATGGCACGTATGTCGACGCGAAGGACGGCGCGGCGCTGGCGCGCGCGCTCCGCACCTCCTTCGCGCCTCGCTTCGAGGTGCGCGCGAGCGAGGAGGTCGTCGCTACCGGCGTCGTCGACGGAGAGCCGATCGACGTCGAGCCCGGCCGCTACACCGTGCGCGTGCTCGCGCCCACACCGAAGGACGTCCCCGACGTCGCGGTCGAGAGCGAGCAGCAGCGCGACGTCGAGTACTGAGTCGAGGCGCCAGAGTGGCCGACGCCGTGCAAGAACGACCCAACCATCGCTACTACGCGGGCTGCGAGGGCGTCTGGCGCGCGGGCGTTTCGATGCGCATCACCGATCCGGCGCGGCTCGCGCGCTCGGGCATGCGTGCGGCGGACCGGTTGAGCTTGCGCGTGATGGCGGCGTGGCCGCGTTGGCTCGGGACGGTCGTGCTCGACACCACGGTGACGTACCACGCTTCGGGTCAGGTGCTCCACTCCACGGTGGTGCGCTGGTTGGGGATTCCGATCCAGCGCAGCGTCGAGACGATCCGGCTGGACGACGACGGTCGTCGCCTCACGGTGAGTGGTGGGATGACGGGTACGGGCACGATCGACGAGACCGGCACCCGCGCCGAGTACGACCTGGCCTGGCTCGGCACTGAGTTTCACCAGAGCACGGTGCGCAGCGCCGACCTCATCACGGTGACCCAGACCGGTTCGGGGTTCGACGCCGTGCAGAGACTGGTGCGCCAGCCCGGCGCGTGAACTGCTGACGCGTGAGCGGGTCGAGGATTCGGCTCCAGAGCGTCCGCGCAACAACGACCCTGCAACGGAGGAGAGGCGATGGCGGGCTTCCGCGAACCCCTGCAGATCGACGCCGTGCAGGGGCTCGACCCCGATGCGGCGGTCACGATGCTCAACCTGATGAAATTCCGCGCGCGCTCGCTCGACGGCGACGGCACCGGGTGGGACGCGTACCTGCGCTACAGCGCGCACACCGCCCCGCTCTTCAAGGCGCGCGGCGGGACGATCGTGTGGGCCGGCGACGTGAAGACGGTCGCGCTCGGCGCGTTCAGCGACGGCGACTGGGACTACGTCGCGCTGGTCTGGTATCCGCGCCCCGCCGCCTTTCTCGACATGATGACGTCGCCCGAGTACGCGGTCGGCAACGTGCATCGCGAGAACGGCACCGAGCGGCACCTGATCCTCGCGCTGCACGCGACGTACACGAAGCTGCCTGCGCCGTTCGGCGCGACGATGGCGTAGACTGCTGCGGTACTCGGTACGAGGTATGCCCTGGAAATCTCCGACGCCTATCTGCCGCACGAGATCTTTGCACCCGCCGACCGAGGCGGCCTGCCCGTTCCGCGCGTGTTCATCGCGCCGCAGCGCTACGTCCAGGGTCAGGGCGTGCTCGGCGGACTCGGTCGCTACGTCTCGCTCATGCGCGCGACACGGATCGCGCTGCTGATGTCCGAACGCGGGAGCCGAAACGAGGGTTTGCGCCTCGTGGAGACTCTGCGCGCCTCGGGCATCGAGTCCGTTGTCCGCATCTTCCGCGGCGAGTGCTCGCTCGAGGAGATCGGCGCGCACGTCGAGGCGCTGGCGAACGAGCGGATCGAGTGCGTGATCGCGGCAGGCGGCGGCAAGTGCATCGACGCGGGCAAGGGCATCGCCTTTCGTTTGGGCACGCCGGTCGTGATCGTGCCGACCTTGGCTTCGAACGATGCGCCGTGCTCGGCGCTCTCCGTCCTCTACTCGTCGGAAGGCGTTTCAACGGGGGTGGAGTTCTACCCGCAGAGTCCGGCCTTCGTCGTCGTAGACACCGACCTGATCGCCGCGGCGCCGGAGCGCTACCTGGTCGCGGGCATGGGCGACGCCATGGCCACCTGGTACGAGGCGCGCGTCTGCTTGCTGAACCCCGCGGCGATCACGGCCATCGGCGCGCGGCCCACGCTCGCGTCATGCGCCATCGGTGAAATCTGCGCGCAGACCCTCTTCAAGGAAGGCGTCGCCGCCGGCGCTGCGGTCGCAGCGAACAGAGTGGACGCATCGCTCGAGGCGGTCGTCGAAGCCAACACACTGCTGAGTGGGCTCGGCTTCGAGAGCGGCGGACTCGCGGGCGCGCACGGCGTGGCCCAGAGCTACACGGGCATTCCGAAAGTGAACGCCCGCTACCTGCACGGTGAGATGGTGGCGATGGGCACGCTCGCGCAGCTGATGATGGAGTCGCGTCCCGACGAGGCGGCCAGGGTCGCCGAGTTCTTCGCGAGCGTCGGCCTGCCGATCCACCTGGGCCAGCTCTCGCTCGACGCCGACGACAAGAGCGCGCTCGACGTCATCGCCGAAGGCACGCTGGCGTTCCCGTTCATCGGCAACATGCCACAGCCGCTCAGCGCCGACCGAGTACGCGCGTCGGTGCTCGACGCGCACCGGCTGGGCTGGTCCGTGAGCGAGAAGAGTGGAGACGCCGCGTACCGACGACTCCACGGTCTACACTAGAGTGGTGCGCTGAGGAGAACGCCCGTGATCGAGGCCGAAGTCCAGATCAAGACCCGCGACGGCGAGATGAACGCGTTCGTGACCCATCCCGAAGAGGGCGGTCCGTTCCCGCCGGTGTTCTTCTACATGGACGCGCCCGGGAAGCGCGAGGAGCTCCACGACATGGCGCGGCGGCTCGCGACGGTTGGCTACTACGTCGTGCTGCCGAACCTGTACTACCGCACGGTCCGCGAGTTCGCACTTTTGAACCGCGACGAAGCGGGCATGAAGCGCATGTTCGAGCTGATGAGCTCGCTCACCAACACCAAGGTGGTCGAGGATACCGAGGCGATGCTCGGTTTCGTCGACCACCAGCCGCAGGCGCGACGCGGCCCGGTGGGCGCGCTCGGCTACTGCATGAGCGGTCCGTTCGTGTGCGCGGTCGCCGCGCAGTACCCGGAGCGAATCACCGCTGCGGCCTCGATCTACGGCGCGCGTCTGATCAGCGACGCTCCCGACTCTGCGCACCTCGGCCTCGGCAAGATCAAGGGCGAGATCTACTTCGCGTGCGCCGAGATCGACCGTTGGGCGCCGAAGGAGCAGATCGATGAGCTGGAGCGCATCTTGAAAAGCGCTGGCGTGCGTCACCGGATCGAGTGGTACCCCGGCGCCGAACACGGCTTCGCGTTCCCGCAGCGCCAGGGGATCTATCACAAGCCGTCGGCAGAGCGGCACTGGGAGCGAGTGTTCGCGTTGCTCGAGCGCAACCTGCGCGCTCGCTGAGCGCGCACCTCCACCCCGCCGTTGTCGGTCGTGGTTCTGCGGGGCATGCTAGTCGCGCGCAGGCGTGGGGGATGACGGTGATGGGGAACGGGCTCGAGCTCCTGCCGCGGCCGCGCGAGCTGCGAGTCGACGCGGGTGTACTTCGGCTCGACGCGCTGCCGGAGCTGCGCGTGCGCGCTTCACTCCCGGCCGAGGCGGAGCGCGCGAAGACGCGGATTCTCGAGAGCTTGGGTCGCGGCGTGGGGCTCGAGGCGCGCGCCGCAGTGGCTGGCGCACCGACGATCGAGCTCGCGATCGATCCTTCGCTAGCGGTTCCCGCCGAGGCCTTCACGCTCGACATCACCCCGCGCGGCATCTCCGTCATGTCGCGCGACGCGCGCGGGTTGAACTGGGGAGCGGGCTTGCTCGGCCAGATCGTCCGCCAGCGCGGCCGCGAGCTGCCGCTGCTGCGCGTGCGCGACTGGCCCGACTTCGGCGCGCGCGGCTACATGCTCGACGTGAGCCGCGACCGCGTGCCCACGATGGCGACGCTGTTCGAGCTGCTCGACCTGCTCGAAGAGCTACGCCTGAACGAGCTGCAGCTCTACACGGAACACACCTTCGCGTACGCCGCGCACGCTCGCGTCTGGCGCGACGCGTCGCCGCTCACGCCGGCGGAGATCCAGATCCTGGACCGCGCGTGCGCGGCGCGCGGCATCGAGCTGGTGCCGAACCAGAACAGCTTCGGGCACATGGAGCGCTGGCTCCGCCACGCGGAGTACCGCGCGCTCGCCGAGATCGAGGGCGAGTCCTACGCGACGTCGCGCGGAACGCGTCCCGCCTCGTGCCTGGCGCCGACACCGCAGAGCGTCGCGTTCGTGCGCTCGCTCCACGCGGAGCTGCTGCCGAACTTCGCGAGCCGAGCGCTCAACATCGGCTGTGACGAGACCTTCGAGCTCGGCCGCGGGCGCAGCCGCGAGGCGTGCGAGGCGCGCGGCAAGGGGCGCGTGTACGTCGACTTCCTGCTCGAGCTCCTGCGCGGCCTGCACGCCGACGGACGCACGGTGCAGTTCTGGGGCGACATCGTGGTGCAGCACCCGGAGCTGATCGGCGAGCTGCCGAGGGAACGCACGGTCGCGCTCGCGTGGGGCTACGAGGCGCCGCGCGATCCGACGACGCTGGGCGCGAACGTGCGCGAGCTGCTCACCGGCGTGGGCATGGACCTCGAGGGCGTGCGCGGCTTCGCGACGCTCGCGGGTCCCTACGCGCGCGCAGGCGTGCCGTTCCGCGTCTGTCCGGGCACGTCGAGCTGGCTCTCGCTGCTCGGTCGACTGCCGAACGCGCTCGGCAACCTGCGCGACGCAGCGACTATGGGACTCTCGAGCGGAGCCGAGGGCGTGCTGATCACCGACTGGGGCGATCTCGGCCACCTGCAGCCGCCGGTCGTGAGTGTGCCCGCGCTCGCCTTCGGCGCGGCCGCGAGCTGGTGTCTCGCGAGTCAGGACGAGCTCGACCTATCGCGCGCGCTCGATCGGCTGCTACTGCGCGATCCCGAGCGCGTGATCGGCGGAGCGCTTGTCCGACTCGGCGAGCTCGGCGCCGAGACCGGACTCGAGGCGTTGAACTCGAGCCCGCTCGCGATGGCGCTGTTCACGCCGCTCGGCCGCGCGCCCCTGCTCGCCTGGGGCGAGACGAGTCGCCCGCGACTCGAGGCGATCGCCGACGAGCTCGGCGCGATTCGCGACGCACTCGCGCGCGCGAAGCCGACGGGCTTCGGCGGCGCGCTCTGCGCGCGCGAGCTAGGCCAGGCCGCCGCGCTCGCTCGTCACGGCGCGAGGCGCCTGATGCACGCGACGCCGGGCGGCGGACCGTCGAAATCGGAGCTGCGCGCGGAGCTCGCACCGCTCATCGGAGAGCAAGCCGCCTGCTGGCGCGAGCGCAGCCGCGAGGGCGGACTGCGGGACAGTCTCTCCCGCCTGCGCAACGCGCTCGCCGAATACGACTGACCAGGCGACGCGTCTCACTCCCGCGCCGAGAACGGCCGCGCAAGATCCGCCGGCGCGCGCACGCGCCCGGCGAAGACGGCGAGCACGAGCAGCGTCAGCAGGTACGGCGTCATCAGCAGCAGGTTGTACGGGATCGCGGAGCCCGCGGCCTGCAAGCGGTACTGCAGCGCTGTCGCCGCGCCGAACAAGAGCGCGCCCGCCAGGATTCGCAGCGGTCGATAGCCGCCGAAGAGCACGAGCGCGAGCGCGATGAAGCCGCGGCCGCTGGTCATGCCCTCGACGAACGTGTCCGAGATCCACAGCACCAGCGACGAGCCCGCGAGCCCCGCGCATGCGCCGCCGAACAGCACGGCGGCCCAGCGCACACGCAGCACCGCGACGCCCTGCACGTGCGCGGCCTCGGCGCGCTCGCCCACCGCGCGCAGGCTCAAGCCCGCGCGCGTGCGGTCGAGGAACAGCGCCACGCCGGCGACCAGCGCGAGCACGACGAATACGTACAGATTCAAACCGGGTGCGAGCTCCGCCATCTGCGGCGCGCGCTCGAGTCCGCTGCCCGGCGGCGAGAGACTGCGAAAGACGACGCCCGTGAGACCGAGCGCGAACACGTTCAGCGCCGTGCCCGAGACGATCGGATCCGCGCCGCGCCGCAGCACGAACAGCGCGAACAGCGCAGCCATCGCGACGCCCGCCGCGGCGCCCGCCAGACAACCGAGCGCGACTGAGCCCGTGGCCGTACCCGTCGCGAAAGCGGCCAGCGCTCCGGTCAGCATCATTCCCTCGATGCCCACGTTCAGCACGCCCGCGCGCTCGGCTACCAGCTCGCCCATCGCCGCCAGCGCGAGCGGCGTCGCCAGCCGCAGCGTCGAGACCACCAGCAACAGCGTCGTCGCGTCGATCACGTCGCCCTCGACTTCGGCAGCGCGAAGCTGACCGAGAAGAAGATCACGAGCGCCTCGATCACTTGCACCGCGACCGATGGCACCGCAGCCACGCGCTGCATCGCGCCGCTGCCCGAGGCGAGCGCGGCGAAGAAGAATGCAGCCGGAAGCACGCCGAGCGGGTTCAAGCGCGCGAGCAGCGCGACCGCGACGGCGGTGAAGCCGTAGCCGGAGGCGAGATTCTCGAACAGCCGGCCCGTCACGCCGCAGACCTCGAGCGCGCCGGCCAGACCTGCGAGCGCGCCCGAGATCACGAGCACGCGCGTGGTCTCGCGCTCGGGCGACACGCGCGCGTAGCGGGCGGCGTCGGGCGAGAGGCCGACCGCGCGCAGTCGCAGGCCCGCCGCCGAGCGGAAGATGAGCAGCCAGACGGCGATCGGCAGCACGGCCGCGAGCAGCAGGCCTGCGTGCACGCGGCGCAGACCCGGCAGCACCGCGAGCCGCGCGGCCTCCGGGAACGCGTCGCTCTGCGGATAGGAGAGCGTCGCCTCCTGCAGCGGTCCGTGCACCGCCCACGCAACCGCGAGCACGGCGATGAAGTTGAGCAGGATCGTCGAGAGCACTTCCGACACGCCGCGGCGCACGCGCAGCGCGGCGGCGATGCCCGCCCACAGCGCGCCCGCACCCGTTCCCACCGCGAGCGCGAGCGGCAGCGAGACCGCGCCGGCGTCCGCGCCGAAGCCGCGCGTCACGAGCGCGGTCGCCGCGAGCGCGCCCATGTAGAGCTGGCCCTCGCCCCCGATGTTCCAGATCCCGCAGCGGAACGAGAGCGCGACGCCCAGTCCGACCAGCAGCAACGGCCCCATACGCACGATGGTGTTCTCGAGCGCGACACCGTCGCCGAACGCCCCGCTCGCGAGCGCCGCAAAGGCCGCGAGCGGATCGGCGCCGATCGCCGCGAGCAGAACGGCGGACGCCGCGAGCGCGACGACGGCCGCGACGACCGGCTGCGCGAGCGCGCGCGCGTGGTTCACGCGACGCCCTCGCCCAGCATCAACCGGCCGATCGCCTCGCGCGTGTGCGCATCGGGCGCCACGGGCAGGAGGCGCCCGCGAAACAACACCGCGATGCGTTGGCCCAGCTCCAGCACCTCGTCGAGCTCGGTCGAGATCAAGAGCACGGCCGTACCCGCTCGAACCTCGCGGCGCAGCTCCTCGCGCACGGCCGCGGTGGCGGCGAGGTCGAGCCCGCGCGTGGGGTTCACGGCCACCAGAATCTGAGGTCTGACGCGCAGCGCACGCGCCACGCACAACTTCTGCTGGTTGCCGCCCGAGAGCGAGCGCGCTGGATCCTCGGGCCGCGCCTTGATCTCGAAGCGCTCGATCGCCTCGCGCGCCGCGTCGCGGAGCGCGGCGCTTCGCACGAGTCCGGCCGAGAACACCGGCGGCCCGCCGCCGCTCGCCGCTTCCGGCAGCACCAGGTTCTCCTCGACCGAGAGCTCGAGCACGAGTCCGGTACGATGGCGATCGCCGGAGAGCAGCGCGAGCGGCGGCCGCAGCACGCGCACGCTTCCGGCTTCGAGCGCGCGAACGCCCGCGAGCAGCTCCTCGAGCGGCCCCTGGCCGTTGCCGTCGATGCCGGCGAGCGCGACGAGTTCCCCCGCGCGCAGCTCGAGGTCTATGCCCGCGAGTCCGGGCGCATGCACGCCTTCCAGCGCGAGCGCGAGCGGACCCGGCTCCACGACAGGGGGCCTACCCGGAGGCGGCAGGGCGTCGCCCACCATCAAGCGCCCGAGCTGGCTCGCGTCGAGTCCGGATAGCCTCTGACTCGCCACCGTCTCGCCCGCGCGCAACACAGTCACGCGATCGCAAACGGCCGTGATCTCCTCGAGCTTGTGCGAGATCAGCACGATGCTCTTGCCCTCGTCGCGCAGGCGCACGAGCAGCGCGAGCAGCTCGTCGACCTCCGACGGCGCGAGCACGGCGGTCGGCTCGTCGAGCACGAGCACGTTCGCGCCGCGCGCGAGTGCGCGCGCGATCTCGAGCCGCTGCATCTGCGCGACCGCGAGCGTGTCGGTGCGGGCTTCAGGATCGAGTGCGAGCTCGAAGCGGGAAAGCAACGTGCGCGCCTCGGCGTTCCGGCGTCGCGGCGGGAGCCACTCCGAGCCGGGCTCGCCGAGCAGCAGGTTCTCCGCGACAGAGAGCGCCGGCACGAGCATGAAGTGCTGGTGCACCATGCCGATGCCGAGCGCGAGCGCGCGGCTCGGGTTCTCGATCTGCACCTTGCGGCCGTCGATTTCGATCGTTCCCGAGTCGGGACGCACGCTGCCGTAGAGCGTGCGCACCAGCGTAGTCTTGCCCGCGCCGTTCTCGCCGAGCAGCGCGTGCACGGAGCCGGGCTCGAGCGAAAGACTCGCGCCGCGCAGCGCCTCGGTCGCGCCGAAACGCTTGCGGATGTCGCGAAGCGCGACGCGCGGCAAGCGCTCAGAAGCTCCCGCGCGGAACGGTCACGGCGCCGGAGGCGACCGCGGTCTGCAGCGCCTCGACCTCGGCGCGCAGCGCGTCGGGAATCTCGGCGCGCAGCGCCTCGTTCCACTCGATCTTCACCACGC
Source organism: Deltaproteobacteria bacterium (assembly GCA_031396695.1). Taxonomy (GTDB): domain Bacteria; phylum Myxococcota_A; class UBA9160; order SZUA-336; family SZUA-336; genus VGRW01. The sequence continues at coordinate 3,818 of JANNLG010000226.1, read as the reverse complement.
CGCTGCGCAGGCCGAAGCGCATCGAGCGCGCGCTCCACGAGCCGGCCTTCACGTCCTGCGCGACCAGCAGCAGCGCGCGCGGCACGTCGAGCGTGGCCGAAGCCAGCACGCGCTCGGGCGCGCGGTCGTTCTGGTTCTTGTTCGTGCCGAACGCCCACACGTTCGGGCTCTCGTTCACGGCCTGGAAGAAGCCCGCGGCCGCTTCGTTCGCGTTGTGGATCACCACGTCGACGCCGCTCGCGATCTGCGCCAGCGTCGCCTCGCGCGCGGCCGACACGTCGGTCCAGCTGCCGATGTACGAGATCGTCACGTTCGCGTGTTCGCGGCCGCGCTTGGCGCCGGCTTCGAAGGCGATGAAGGTGCTCGCGACGGAGGGGATCTTCACGCCGCCGATCGCGCCGACCCGCGAGCTCGGCGACATGCGCGCGCCGAGAAAGCCGAGCACGTAGGTCGCTTCCTCGAGCTCGAACACGATCGGTGCGACGTTGGAGCGGATCGTCGCGCCGCTGGTCGTGATGAAGATCGTGTTCGGGTACTCCTTCGAGACCAGCGCCGCGGCGTCCTGGAACTCGAAGCCGTGGCCGAACACGAGCGTGTAGCCGCGCGCGGCGAAGTCGCGAAAGCCGGACTCGAAGTCCTGGGGCGTCTTCGCTTCCTGGTGCGCGATCTCGGCGCCGAGCTCGTCGCGCATGCGCTCGAGCCCCTCGTACGCGCTCTGGTTCCAACCGCCGTCGCGAATCGAGCCGGGCGTGAGTAGCGCCACGCGGAAGCCGGACGCCGAGGTCGGCGCGTCCGAATCGCTGCAGCCCGTGCCGAGCGCGAGCAGCGAGAGCGCGAACACGAGCGCGAGCTTGGACAAGCGACCTCTCACTCGAGCTAGCCTATCAAAGGCGCCGTTCGATCGCCTCGACGAGCTCGAGCACGTGCAGGCAGCGCGCATCGCTCACGTACGGCTCCGCACCCTCGCGGATGCGCGCGACGAAGGCCGCGAGATCGCGCGCGAACAGATTCGCCGGTCGCTCGGACGGCGGATCGCCGAGCCGACCGTGCTCGCAGTCCACGCGCCAGTGAGTCGCGCGCACCCCACCGGGCGCGCGAGCCTCGACGAGCGTGACACCGCCGCCCGCGGCGAACCCGAGCTCGACCTCGAGCCGATAGCCGGCGCCGCGCGCCAGGCTCGCGCTTCGCACCTCCGCTTCGCCGAACAGATCGACGAGCCGGTGCAGGCGCGCGAGCGCGCACAGCGCGGGTGTTCCCGCGAGCTCGGGATCGGCGATCCAGCCCTCGGCCGAGCCGGTGAATTCGAGCGTGCCGCCTCGCGGCCGGCCGAGCGGGAGTGCGCGTTCGCGCAGCCAGGCCTGCGAGGGCGAGAGCAGCTCGATGTGCTCCTCTTGTAGGACGAGACTCGGATTGGACTTGTGAGCGCGCTCGAGAAGCGCGCGGAACTGAGCCGGATGGGGCGCGAGCGGAAACTCGACCAATGCGTGCTTGCCCGCGTCGAGCGCGGCGCGCGCCTGGCTCGGGTGCAGCAGGTTCGGCGTGCACAGGATCACACCGGCCACGTCCGGTTCCGCGAGCACCTCCTCGTAGGTCGGTCCGTTCGGATCGCCGCGAGTCACCAAGCCGGCGAGGCGCGCGGTCGTGCTCTCACCGAGCGCGCGGACGCGGGCGGCTCCCGCGCGGCCCGCGCCGACGACCGCGAGCGGAAGGCGCACGTCCACCCGAGGCTAGCCGAGCTTGCGCGCGAGCGTGATGCCGTCCGACACGCCGATCATCACCGACTGCACGCGGCGATCCGCGGCGACGTGGTCGTTGATCGCGCGAATCGCGCGCGTGTCGTCGGTCTGGTCGGTCTCGCGCAGCACCTGGCCATTCCACAGCACGTTGTCGATCGCGATCAGCCCGCCGGGCCGCAGCCGCTTCAGGATCTCTTCGTAGTAGGTCTGGTAGTTCGACTTGTCCGCGTCGATGAAGCCGAAGTCGAAGCGCGTGTCCGCGGGCAGCGCGCGCAGCGTGTCGGCCGCGGGGCCGAGCACGAGCTCGATCCGCTCCGCGACGCCCGCCTTCTGCCAGAAGCGCCGCGCCACCGCGGTGTACTCCTCGGAGACGTCGCAGGCCAACAGCTTCCCGCCCGGCGGCAGCGCGCGCGCCATGCACAGCGCGCTGTAGCCCGTGAACGTGCCCACCTCGACGATGTTCCGGGCGCCGATCGAGGCGACCAGCAGCGCGAGCAGCGTGCCCTCCTCGGGCGCGATCTGCATCACCGAGCGTCGACCCATCAGCTGGCGCGTCTCTTCCTGGAGCTCCTCGAGCAGCGCGTCGTCGGGCGTGCGGTGCTTCAGCAGGTACGCGTGCAGAGCGTCGTCGATCGGTGTGTACTTGCTCATCGTGGCCGCAGTGTACCCGAAGAAAAACTCTAGGAAGGCCGCGACGCCGCGCTAGAATCGCGAAACGGCCAGTTGACCGAGGGGGAGCAGAGTCATGGCGATGGGTGCGAAGAAGAAGACCACCGCGAAGAAGCCCGCCAAGAAGGCAGTCGCTCACGCGAAGACAACGGCGAAGAAGCCCGCGAAAAAAGCAGCGCCGGCCGCCAAGAAGAAAGTCGCCGCCAAGGCTCCGGCGCGCAGGTTCACGCCCGCCGAGGAGCTAGCGAACCGGATCCTCGCCGCGATGGACGACGAGAAGAACCTCGACCTCGGCAAGTTCTACACCGAGGACGCCGTGTCGGTGGAGCCCGGCGGCGGATCGCTCGCGGGCCTGCAGGCGCTGCGCTCGAAGCTCGCCGGCTGGCTGGCGGGGCTCCGCAGCTCGAACTGGAAGGCGCGACACGTTTTCGTGTCGAAGTCCGCGGTCTGCATCGAGTGGGAGGCCGAGCTGGTGATGAAGGACGGCCGGCAGATCACGCTCAGCGAGGTCGCGGTGCACGAGCTGCGCGGTGAGAAGATCTGCAAGGAGCGCTTCTACTACGATCCGCGCGCGCTCATGCCACCCGCGCAGGTCGCTCCGCCGACGCCTCCGCGTCCGCCGGTTGCTGCACCCGTCAAGCCCAAGACCGAGAGCGAAGGGCCGGGCATCGACCCGATGGATCTCTGAGCTAGCGCCCGAGCAGCATCCCGCCGTCGACCGTGATCACCTGACCAGTGATCATGTCGGAGCCGCCGATCAGCCCGATCACGGCGTCGGCGATGTCTTCCGGCTCCGACGGGCGGCCGAGCGGCACGCGCTCGGAAACGGCCTTCATGATCGCGTCGTAGCTCTCGCCCCAACCCTGCTTCAGCCAGCGGCCGGTGATCGCGCCCGGCGCGATCGCGTTCACCCGAATGCGTGGCGCGAGCGCGCGCGCGAGCGTGATCGTCAGGTTGTTGAGCGCGGCCTTCGACGCGCAGTACGGAATCGAGCTGCCCGAGCCGTTGATGCCGGCCACGCTCGAGATCATCACGATCTCGCCCGAGCCCGACGCTTCGAGCGCCGAGCGCGCGGCGCGCGCGACCTGGAACGGCGCGACCACGTTCACGGCCATGATCTGCTGCCAGTCCGCGGCGCTCACCGCGTCGAGATTCTGGTGCGGCACGAACACGGTCGTGCCCGCACTTTGGACCAGGACGTCGAGCTGACCGAGCTCGCGCACGGTCACGGCGACGAGCTCCCTGCACGCGGCGTCGTCGCCGACATCGGCATGGAATGGCATCGCCACCACGCCGAACTTCGAGCACTCCGCGGCGGTGCGCTCCGCGTCGACGCGCGAGCGGCTGTAGTTCACCACCACCGAGCAGCCGCGCTGCGCGAGCGCGAGCGCGGTCGAGCGCCCGACTCCGGTG
>JANNLG010000218.1:0-6699 GCA_031396695.1 Deltaproteobacteria bacterium | reverse complement strand
CTCGCCCCGGCGCGCGTGCTCGCGGCGATCCACTGGCAAGCGCTCCGCCTGGCACTGAAAGGCGTGCCGCTCCACGCGCACCCGAAGTGGAGCGCACCGGACATGGAGAGGGCGGCATGATGGATTCGCTGTATCGCAACGCGGTGCTGCGCGCGCTCTCGCGCCTCGAGCACGGCGCGCTGCGCATCGAGGACGCGTACGGATCGCAAGAGCTGGGCAAGACCACGGATCTGGCGCCGACTCCGCTCGTCGTACGCGTGGGCGACGCGCGCATGTGGCGGAGCCTCGCGCTCGACGGCAGCATGGGCGGCAGCGACTCGTTCATTCGCGGCGACTGGCAAGTCGACGACCTGCCCGGTCTGCTGCGCGTGCTGCTGCGCGACGAGCGGGTGCTCGGGGGCTTCGATCGCGGTTTCGGCCGCGTACGTGAAGCGCTGCGGCGCCTCGGGCACCGGCTGCGGAGGAACTCGCGCCCGGGAAGCCGGCGCAACATCCGCGCGCACTACGACCTGGGCAACGACTTCTTCGCGGAATTTCTCGACCCGACGCTCACGTACTCGGCGGGCCTCTTCGAGCACGACGGCTCGACGCTCGAGCAGGCCTCGATCGCGAAGTACGAGCGGATCTGCCGCAAGCTCGAGCTGCGCCACGACGACCGCGTGCTCGAGATCGGCACAGGCTGGGGCGGTTTCGCGCTGCACGCTGCGCGCACCCGCGGCTGCCGCGTGACGACGACGACGTTGTCGGAGGCGCAGCGCGAGGTCGCCACGGAACGGGTGGCTCGCGCGGGGCTCGGCGACCGCGTGAGGGTTCTGCACGAGGACTACCGCGCGCTTCGCGGGCGCTACGACAAGCTGGTCTCGATCGAGATGATCGAGGCCGTCGGCCATCAGTACCTCGACAGCTACTTTCGGGCGTGCGCCGAGCGGCTCGAGCCCGACGGGCGCATGGCGCTTCAAGCGATCCTGATCGACGAGCCGCTCTACGAGCGGGCGCGGCGCACGGTAGACTTCATCAAGTGGCACATCTTCCCCGGCGGATGTCTGCCGTCGCTGGGCGCGATCTCGCGCTCGCTCGCGCGCGTCGGCGGGCTGCGTAGCGTTCACCACGAGGACATGACGCAGCACTACGTGCGCACGCTCGCGTGCTGGCGCGGGCGCTTTGCGCGGAATCGCGAAGCGATCCGAGCGCTCGGTTACCCCGAGGAACTTTTGCGCACGTTCGAGTTCTACTTCGCGTACTGCGAGGCCGGCTTCATCGAGCGGCGAATCTCATCCGCGCAGATCGTGCTCGAGAAGCAGGCCTGCCGGCTTCCGCCGATTCTCGGCGAGCTGCGAGCCTGAGTCAGCTGTGCGTCCGCTCGCAGCGATCGCTCGTGCAGCTCGCGTCCTCGCGGCCAGTCCAGCGCAGGCGATTGCGCGCGAACACGCGGTACGCGCGGTCGAACAGGCCGCGCAGCAGCGGCCAGCGCGTCGGCGCCACCAGCCAGCCCAGGCCGATCGCCGTGTACAGGCGCCGGAACACCTCGACGCCCTCGATCACGGTGCCGTCGGCGAGCACGCCGTGGATGCGACTCATCACGGCGTGCTGATCGAGCCCGTAGCGCGTCGCGTCGAAGCCGGGCGCGGCGATGTCCTCGAAAGCGGCCAGCCCGCGGCTGTTGCGGCGGCGCATGAAGGCGATCTCGCGCGCGCAGAGCGGACAGTCACCGTCGAACAGGACCTTGATCGCGAAGGCCTCGGGGGTGGCGTTCATCGTCCCCCGAGCATCGCAAACGCGCGGCGGGAGAGCCATGTCTAGCCTGCGCGCGCTGCACTGGTTCCGGAGCGATCTGCGCGTGCGCGACAACACCGGCTTGCACGCGGCGGCCGAGGGCGCATCGAGCCTCGCCTGCGTGTTCGTGTTCGATCCGAAGCTGCTCGCGAACGCCGGCGCGCCGCGCGTGCGTTTCATGCGGGACTGCGTGCGTCGGCTGGCGCGGGACCTCGAGCGGCGCGGGCAGATCCTGCTGCTGCGAAGCGGCGAGCCCGCGGCGGAGATCACGCGCCTGGCCGGCGAGCTGCGCTGCGAGCGCGTGACTTGGAACCGCGACTACGGTCCGTACGCGCGCGCGCGCGACGCTGCGGTCGGGCATCGGCTCGGCGCTCTTGGCGTGGGGGTCGAGACGCACAAGGACCGCGTGGTGTTCGAGGCCGACGAGATCCTCACGCTCGCGGGCCGACCCTATTCGGTGTACAGCCCGTATCGCGCCGCCTGGTGGACACGCTACCGCGCGCTTCCCCTCGAACCTTCTGGCGCGCTCAAGCTGCCTCCGCCACCCGCGCTCGCGCAGGCGGGCTTCGAGCCCGAGCTCGCGACCGCGAGCGACGAGATGCGCATCCCCACCGGCGGCAGCGCGGCGGCCGAGCGCCGGCTCGACGCGTTCCTCGGAGGCGCGATCGCCGACTACGCATGGCGACGCGATCTGCCCGCGCACGACGGCACCTCGCGGCTCTCGCCGCATCTGCGCTTCGGCACGATCTCGATCCGCGCTTGCTTCGCGCGGGCGCTCGAAGCCGCACGCGCGGAGCCGCGGCTGGCGCAGGGCGCGTCGAAGTGGGCCGACGAGCTGGTCTGGCGCGAGTTCTACCACGCGATCCTGGCCGAGCACCCGCGCGTGCTGCGCGGCGCGTTCCGCCCCGAGCTCGCCGACATCGCGTGGCGCGACGACCCGAGCGGATTTCGCGCCTGGTGCGAGGGCCGCACCGGCTATCCGTTCGTCGACGCCGGAATGCGCGAGCTCGCCCAGACCGGCTGGATGCACAATCGCGCGCGCATGGTCGTGGCGAGCTTTCTCTGTAAGGATCTGCTGATCGATTGGCGACACGGCGAGAGGTGGTTCATGCAGCATCTCGTGGACGGGGATCCGGCCAGCAACAACGGCGGCTGGCAGTGGGCGGCGTCGACCGGCACCGACGCGCAGCCGTACTTCCGGATCTTCAATCCCGTCACGCAGGGCGAGCGCTTCGATCCCGCCGGGGACTACGTGCGCCGCTTCGTTCCCGAGCTGCGCGGTCTGGCCGGCGCGCGCGCACACCGCCCCTGGACGAGCCCGCTCGAAGCGCCGGCGTACCCGCCGCCGATCGTCGACCACGCGCTGGCGCGCGAACGGGCGCTTTCGAGCTACCGCGAGGCGCGCGACGCGGCGCTCGCCCGATGACGGAACGCTGGCTCGCCGACGACACACCTCTGCGTATCGGCGTCTCTGCCTGCCTGCTCGGTCGCGAGGTCCGCCACGACGGCGGCCACAAGCGCGACCGCTTCCTCGGCGACGTGCTCGACGCCTACGTCGAGTGGGTGCCGATCTGCCCCGAGGTGGAGGTCGGCATGCCGGTGCCCCGACCTTCGATCCGACTCGCGCAGAACGGCGACGGGCTGCGGCTGATCGAGCCACGCAGCGGCGCGGACCACACGCGCGCGATGGAGACTTACGCGACGCGGCGCGTGCACGAGCTCGAGCACCTCGAGCTGTGCGGCTACGTGCTGAAGAAGGACTCGCCGAGCTGCGGCATGGAGCGCGTGAAGGTCTGGCACGAGCGCGGCCAGGCCACGCGCGACGGCCGCGGGCTGTTCGCGGCCGCGCTGATCGCGCGCTTCGGCGCGCTGCCCGTCGAGGAGGAGGGCCGGCTCTGCGATGCGGGCCTGCGCGAGAACTTCGTCGAGCGGATCTTCGCGTACCGAAGACTGCGCGCGCTGTTCCGGCCGCGCTGGACGACAGCCGAGCTGATCGCGTTCCACACCGCGCACAAGCTCCTGCTGCTCGCCCACTCCGAGGTCGACTACCGGCGCCTCGGCCGGTTGGTCGCGCAGGCCAAGCAGCTCGAACGCGCCGATCTGCGCGAGCGCTACGAGCAAGGCTTCATGTCCGGACTCGCTCGGCTCGCGACCACGCGCCGACACACCAACGTGTTGCAGCACATGCTGGGTCACCTGCGCGACGGGCTCGACGCGGGCGACCGCGCCGAGCTCGGCCAGCAGATCGAGGACTACCGGGGCGGCCTGGTGCCGCTGGTGGTGCCGCTGGCCCTGCTGCGCCACCACGTGCGGCGGCTCGACGTCGTCTACCTGCGCGGCCAGCTCTACCTGGAGCCGCACCCCAAGGAGCTGATGCTCCGCAACCACGTGTAGAGCGCGTGTAGAGTTCGTCCGGTGGCGATCGTGTACTACGACCCGGCTCGACCGGTGGAGGCTCAGCCGGGCTTTCGCGCCGGCGAGGCGGGCATCATCGACTTCACGCTCGACGACGCGGAGCAGGCGGGGCTCGCGCAGGTCGCGATCCCGCCGAACACCTGCCACGCGCTGGTCGGCCTGGGCGTCGTGTCGCGCCTGAACACGCTTCCGCTCGAGGTCGGTCCGATCGCGCACGGGCGCGAGGCGGTGCTGTACCCGAGCGCGCTCGAGCGCGCGATCGGGATCCTGTACGCGTTCGAGAACGAGCTCTGGAGCGGCGCGCTCGACTACGCCGCGCTCGAGCTGGTCGTCGAACCGCGCGACGCAGATCGGTCGCACGAATACCGGCTGCGCTTCGACCGCCGCGAGTTCGAGCGCTCGCTCTTGCGCCTGATCGACCTGATGCACGCCGCCTGGCGCGCCGGCCGCGGCGTGCGACTTCTGCTCTAGCTAGAACCCGCTCGCGTAAGGGAGCGAGGCGACCTTCGCGAGCGTCGCGTCGCGGGCTTCGAGCAGCGTGCGCATGGCGTCCCAGCTGCCGTCGAGCAGCTGCTTGCGCGCGCCGTCGGGCATCTGCACCGGCGCGCTGCCGCCGCGCCAGCTGACCGTCTGCTTCTCGAGGTCGATCACGACCTCCTGCGCGGGGTCGAGCTCGACCGCGTCCATCAGCTTCGCGACGTCGTCGCGCGCGGCCGTCACCGCCAGGATCCCGAGCGCGACGCAGTTGCCGAAGAAGATCTCCGCGAACGATTCCCCGACCAGCGCCTGGATGCCCCAGCGCTGCAGCGCCTGCGGAGCGTGCTCGCGCGAGCTGCCGCAGCCGAAGTTCGTGTTCACGACCAGGATCGACGCGCCGCGAAAGCGCCGATCGTCGAACGGATGGCCCTTGGGCTGACCGTCGGCGTTGAAGCGCACGTCGCGGAACACGAACTCCTCGAGCCCCGCGAAGCGGATCGAGGTCATGTAGCGCGCCGGAATGATCTGATCGGTGTCGATGTCGTTGCCGCGCACGACCACGCCGCGCCCGCTTCGCGCGGCGACGCGCTCCGCACTGACTTTGCTCATCGCATCACCTCGCGCACGTCCGCGACGCTGCCCGCGAGCGCCGCGGCCGCGACCATCGCCGGGCTCATCAAGAGCGTGCGTCCGGTCGGGCTACCCTGCCGGCCTTTGAAGTTGCGGTTCGAGCTCGACGCGCACAGCTCGCGGCCGACGAGCTTGTCGGGGTTCATCGCCAGGCACATCGAGCAGCCGGCCTCGCGCCACTCGAAGCCGGCACTTTTGAACACCTCGTGCAGTCCCTCGCGTTCAGCTTCGACGCGCACGGCTTCGGAGCCCGGCACGACGAGCGCGCGCACGCCCGGCGCGACCTTGCCGCCGCGCGCGACCCGTGCGGCCTCGCGCAGATCGCTGATCCGACCGTTCGTGCACGAGCCGATGAACGCGACCTGGATCGGTGTACCCGCGAGCGCGCGGCCGGGCACCAGGCCCATGAAGCGGTACGCCTCTTCCGCCGACGAGCGATCGCCCTCGGGCAGCTCTTCCAGGCGCGGAAGCTTCTCGGCCACGCCGATCGCCTGGCCGGGATTCGTGCCCCAGGTGACGGTCGGCGAAATCTCTCCGCCCGCGATCTCGATGTCGTCGTCGAACTCCGCGTCCGCGTCGCTCGCGGTGCCGCGCCACCACGCGACCGCACGCTCGAATGCGTCGCCCTGCGGCGCGAAGCGGCGACCCTTCAGATAGGCAAAGGTAGTCTCATCGGGGTTCACGTAGCCGACCCGCGCGCCGCCCTCGATCGACATGTTGCACAAGGTCATGCGCTCCTCCATCGAGAAGCGCTCGACCACGGGGCCGGCGTACTCGTACGCGTAGCCGACGCCGCCGTTCACGCCGAGCCGCCGGATGATGTGCAGGATCACGTCCTTGGCGTACACACCGAAGCCGAGCTTCCCCGACACGCGAATGCGTCGCACCTTCGGGCGCGCGAGCGCCAGGCACTGCGAGGCCAGTACGTCGCGCACCTGACTCGTGCCGATGCCGAACGCGATCGCGCCGAAGGCGCCGTGCGTGGACGTGTGCGAGTCGCCGCAGGCGATCGTCTGGCCGGGCTGCGTGAGCCCGAGCTCGGGACCGATCACGTGCACGATGCCCTGGTCGCCCGAGCCGATCGGAAAGAACTGGATGCCGTGGCGCTGGGTGTTCTGCTCGATCGCCTGCAGCATCTCCTCGGCCTGCGCGTCGCGCAGCGGCCGGCGCCGCAACTCCGTCGGCACGATGTGGTCGACGGTGGCGAAGGTGCGCTCGGGACACAGCACCGAGAGCCCCGCGTCTTCGAGCATCTGGAAACCCTGAGGGCTGGTGACCTCGTGGATCAGGTGCAGCCCGATCAAGAGCTGCGTCTGCCCGCCGGGCAGCTCGCGCACGCTGTGCAGGTCCCAGACCTTGTCGAGCAGGTTTCGTCCCATCGCGACGCGAGGCTACCGCACCCGG
>JANNLG010000208.1:0-20351 GCA_031396695.1 Deltaproteobacteria bacterium | reverse complement strand
GGGCGGCGGCTCGTCCGGCCGGCTCGCTAGCGCGCCGCGCTAGGCGTCGAGGTGGACGAGGATCACGGTAGCGTTGTCGTCGCCGCCCTTGGCGTTGGCTTGGCTGACCAGGTCGACGGCTGCGGTGCCCAGGCTGGCGTGCCGCTTTTCGATGCAGGATTGGATTTCGTCGTCCTGGAGCTGGGACGAGATGCCGTCGGAGCAGAGGACGAACAGGTCGCTCGGGCGCGCGCGGAGAGCCGAGATGTCGGGCTCGACGCTCGCGACCACGCCGATGGCGCGGGTGATCACGTGGCGGCCGGGGTGGATGCGGGCTTGCTCGGGGGAGAGTTCGCCGCGCGCGACGCGTTCGCCGACGACGGAGTGATCGAGGGTGAGCGCGTGCAGGCGGCGCTCGCGCAGCAAGTAGAGACGGCTATCGCCGGCGTGAGCGAGCCACGCTTCGTCGCCGCGAAGCCAGAGTGCGACGAGGGTGGTGCCCATGCCGCGCAGCGCAACGTCGATGCGCGCGGCCTCCAGGATCGCTTCGCCCGCGCGCGCGAAAGCTCGCCGCACAACCGTGGGCGCGTGACCGGCGGGATCGTCGCCGATCGCGGCGACGAACCGCTCGACGCCGAGTTCCGAAGCGCGGCGACCCGCGACGTGGCCGCCGAGTCCGTCGGCGACGACGAACAGCCCGAGCTTCTCCTCGAGCGCGTAGAAGTCCTCGTTCGCGGCTCGCTTGCGTCCGACGTCCGTGCAGGCCGAGACGGAGAATCGCATGCGTCGAACGCTCCCCGGCGAACTTGTCGCCTCGGATCGGGATGCGGGCGCGCGGCCTTGAACGCGAGCTCGTCGCGATTTGATAGGATTCACGCGGGGGGAGCGATTCGGAATTGAGATTCAATCGCTCGCGGGCGCGATCCGATGAGAACCGGCAAGTCCGGCCGCTTCCAGTGGCAGGCGCATGGAGGTTGGGGCCCGATGCCTAAGACCCTGCTTCTCGCCGATGACAGTGTGACGATCCAGAAAGTCGTCGGCATTACGTTCGCGAACGAAGACGTGGAGCTCGTCACCGTGGACAACGGAGACGATGCCCTGGTTCGCGCGCGCCAGATCAAACCCGATCTCGTGCTAGCCGACATCGGCATGCCCGGCCTGGACGGCTACGCGTTGTGCGCCGCGATCCGCAAGGATCCGACCATCGCGCACACGCCGGTGTTGCTCCTGACCGGAACCTTCGAGACTTACGACGAGGACAAGGCCCGCGAGGTCGGCGCGAGCGGCTACATCAGCAAGCCGTTCGAGGCGCAGGCGCTGGTCGACCGCGTGCAAGCGATGCTCGCGCAGAAGGTTGCGCCGCCGGCGCCGCGCGGGGTGCCGCCGACGCGTCCGATCACCGTTCCCGTTTCACCGAGAGCGCCGGTCGCCGCGCCTGCGCACGTCGCGGCCGAGCGTCCGAAGCTCGAGCTTCCGCCGCTGCCCGGTGCGAGTGCCTCGACGAGCGGCGCGAAGCCCCGCCCCTCCAAGCCCCGCGTCTCGTCGCCGTTCGAGTTCGACGTGACGCCCGAGACCGCGCCCGCGAAGCCCGCTCCGGTGGCTTCCGCCGCGCCGCTCTGGGAAGCCGAGCCCGAGCTCGAGGCGATCGACGAGACGCCGCTGCGCCGCTCCGAGTTCGAGTCGAAGCAGCGAGGGTCCGACGACGCCCCGACCGGCACGGCCCCCGATGCCACTCGCCTGTTCGCGCCTGATCTGCTCGGACGGGCCGCGCGTCTGCCGAAGGCGCCTGAACCGATGACCGATACTCCGCCGGCGCGTCCCGACTTCTCGTTCGGCGATCTCGACTTCGAGGAGCCGACCGGCTCGCCTGGAAACCAGACCCAGATCTTCGGCGAGAGCTCGGGCCCGCTCTCGGGCGCCGAGACGGTGCTCAGCAGCGCGCCGTCCAAGCCCGCCTCGACGCCGTCCTCTTCGTGGGACGAGCGCGAGCCGAACGCGCCGCTCGCGGATCCGCTCTACAGCAAGACGCGCTTCCTCGATCCGCACGCGGCGGCGCAGGCGGCTCCGAGCTTCGACACCCCGCTACCCACGACCGCGCCTCCGCTGCCCGACTTGCTCGGCAGCGAAGAGGTCACGGAGCCGAGTCATTCGCTGTCCGAGATCGAGCTCTCCGACGCCGAGTCGGAGCCCGAGATCGAGGCCGAGCCGATCGACGAGTCGGATCCGTTCGCGGAGCCGTTCTCGCCCGACACTTCGGCGGCGTTCGAAGATCCGGAGTTCGCGCCGGTCTCGCGCGCGAAGAGCGCCGCTTCGCCCGCCTTCGCGGCGACCCGGCTCGCGTTCGACGACGCCGTGTCCGAGGACAGCGGCGACGATCTCGAGGCCGAGCTGCTCGACGCCGAGGCGCTGCCCGAGGATGCGATCGGCGAGCCGCCCGCCGAGCTCGACGACTGGGCCGCGATCCGCGAGCCCGCCGAGCCCGAGCTGCGCCCGACCGCGCCGCTGCCCAAGCACGCGCAGCCTTCCCGTTCGGCGTCGTCGAGCTCGCTGCCCGCGGAGCGCCCGCACGCGCTGACGCCGACCGTGATCGACTCCGCGCTGCTCGCGCAGACGTTGGAGAAGGTCGCTTGGGAAGCGTTCGGCTCGCTCTCGGAGCAAGTCGTGAACGAGGTGAAGAAGCGCGTCGAAGCGGTGGTCTGGGAAGTCGTGCCGCAGATGTGCGAGCGCCTGATCCGCGAAGAGATCGCGCGCCTCAAGGCCGAGCTGCCGGAGTAGCCGCGCGCGGGTATCCTGCCAGACCGTGACGGACGCACCCTCGCGCTCGACCTGGCTCTGGCTCGTCGAGGCCGCGCTCGCCGAGGACATCGGCCCGGGCGACGCGACCTCCGAAGCGCTGCTCGAGCGCGACGCGACCGGCGTCGCACAGCTCGAGGCGCGCGGCTCGATCGTGGTCGCGGGGCTCGAGGTCGCGCGCGAGGTGTTCGCGCAGCGCGGCGTCGCCTGCGAGCTGTTGGTCGCCGACGGCGCCTCCGCGCAGAGCGGCGACCTGCTCGCGCGCGTGCGCGGCTCGGCGATCGGAATTCTCGAAGCCGAGCGCACGGCGCTCAACTTCGTGCAGCGTCTCTCCGGCATCGCCACGCTGACGCGCACGTTCTGCGCGGCGGTCGCGGGCACCGGCGCGCAGATCGTCGACACCCGGAAAACCACGCCCGGTTGGCGCACGCTCGAGAAGTGGGCGGTGCGCTGCGGGGGCGGACGCAATCACCGCATGGCGCTCTTCGACGGAATCCTGATCAAGGACAATCACATCGCGGCGGTCGGCGGCGCGGGCGCGGCGGTGTCGCGCGCGCGCGAGCGCGGCTCGCGCCACCTGAAGATCCGCTGCGAAGTGGAATCGCTCGAGCAGGCGCGTGAAGCGCTGGCGGCGGGCGCGGATTCGCTGCTGGTCGACAACCAGCCGCCCGCGGTGATCGAGAAGATCGTCGAGCTGTGCCGCGGCCGCGCGCGCGTCGAGGCCAGCGGCGGCGTGAATCTCGACACCGTCGCGGCGATCGCGCGCACGGGCGTCGACGAGATCTCGGTCGGCGCCCTCACCCATTCCGCGCCCGCCGCGGACGTCGCGTTGGAATGGACCGGCCACTCCGCGCACTGACGCCGCGCACGGGCTGGCTCGGCCGCACGCTCGAAGTCCACGACGAGGTGGATTCCACCAACACGATCGCGGAGCGGCGCGGGCTCGAGGGCGCGCCCGACGGCCTGGTCGTGCTCGCCGATCGTCAGACCGCCGGCCGCGGCCGGCTCGGCCGCAGCTTCTTCTCGCCGGGTGGACGCAGCCTGTACTTCTCGGTGCTGCTGCGCGCGGATCTGCCCGTCGAGCACATGCACCGGCACGTGTTCGCGGCCGCGGTCGCGGTGGCCGACACGGTGCGCGAAGCGCTGCCGCCGAGCTGCCGGGTCGAGCTCAAATGGCCCAACGACGTGCAGATCGACGGCCGCAAGACCAGTGGCATCAACTGCCCGGTGCAGCTCGAAGGCGCGCGCGTGCGCTTCGGGGTGCTGGGCGTGGGCGTGAACGTGAATCTCGAGCAGACGGAGCTGCCCGAAGAGCTGCGCGAGATCGCCACCAGCCTGCGCATCGCCGGCGGCAAGTCGCTGGATCGCGTGGCGTTCGGCGAGGCGCTGCTCGCGCGGCTCGAGACCGAGATCGACGCGGTGCGCGCGGGCGCGTTCGCAGGGGTCTTGGAGCGCTTTCGCAAATCGTTCACAATGGCAGGCAAGGAGGTCCGCGTCGGCGGACCCGGGCTGGCACGCGAGGTGATCGGGACGGTGCACGGCTTGGACGAAGATGGCGCGCTGCTCGTCGCACCCCGGGGAGGCCCGGTGGAGCGGATCCTCGCCGGCGACGTGACGATCGTGCGCGGCGAGAAGAGGTAGAGGCGCGTGCTGCTCTGCATCGACATCGGCAACACGCACGTGGTGCTCGGGCTGTTCGATGGCGAGGCGCTGCTGCACCACTGGCGCATCGGCACGCACCGGCAGGACACCTCGGACGAGTGCGCGGCCACGCTGCGCGGCTTGTTCGAGCTCGCGGGCGTGGATCGCGCCACCGTTTCCGACGCGATCATTTCCTGTGTCGTGCCGCCGCTGCAGCCGATCTTCGAGCGCACCTGCGAGAAGCTCTTGCGCCGCACGCCGCTGGTGGTCGGCCCCGGCATCCGCACGGGCATGCCGATCCGCGTCGACAACCCGCGCGAAGTCGGCGCGGACCGGATCGTGAACGCGGTCGCGACCGTGAAGCTGCTCGGCACGCCCGCGATCGCGATCGATTTCGGCACCGCCACCACCTTCGACTGCGTGTCGAGCCAGGGCGAGTTCATCGGCGGCGCGATCTTCCCGGGCGTGTTCATCTCGCTCGAGGCGCTGGTCAACCGCGCCTCGAAGCTGTCGTCGGTCGAGATCGTGCGACCGCCGCACGTGATCGGCCGCAACACGGCGCACAACCTGCAATCGGGCATGGTCTTCGGCTACGCGGGCATGGTCGACACCATGGTGCGTCGCATGCGCAAGGAACTGGGCGAGGACGCCCGGGTCATTGCCACGGGCGGGCTCGCGGGACTGATCGCGAGCGAGACGGAGACGATCGAACGCGTGGAGCCCTTCCTGACCTTGGAAGGGCTTCGCCTCATCTACCGCCTGAACCGCGAGCCCGTAGACACGAGTCGCGGTGACTGAGGAACAATCCAGTATCGAATGAGGGAGAGGCCATGGGGAGCACCGACACGAGCCGCAGCATCAACTTCGCTCTGATCGGACACGCGGGCGACGGCAAGACCACGCTCGCCGACTCGCTGCTCCTGGCCGCCGGCGTGATCAACCGGCTCGGTCGTGTCGACGACGGCACCTCGTTCATGAACTGGCTTCCGGAAGAAAGGCACCGCCGCGCAAGCATCTCGACCTCGGTCTGCTCGTTCCGTTGGGACGAGGCCGAGTTCACCGTGCTGGATGCACCGGGCGACGCGAACTTCGCCGGCGAGCTGCGCGGCGCGATCGCCGCCGCCGACAACGCGGTGCTGGTGCTGAACGCGCAGGACGGCGTGCGCGTCGGCACCGAGCGCGCGTACCACTACGCGCGCGAGCACGGGCTCGGGCTCGCCGCGGTCGCCAACAAGATGGATCACGAGCGCGCCGACTACGACGCCTGCGCGAAGCAGCTCGAAGAGGCGTTCTCGGTGCGCGTCGTGAAGCTGCACCTGCCGCTCGGCCGCGGCGAGACGTTTCGCGGCTTCGTGAACCTGCTGACCGGCAAAGCGCACCACCTCGACGCGAACGGCAAGCTCGTGATGGACGAGCCGCCGGCCGAGCTCGCGACCGAGATCGAGGCCGCGCGGCTCGCCATGGTCGAGGCGGTCGCCGAAGCGGACGACGCGCTGCTCGAGAAGTATCTCGAGCAGGGCTCGATCTCCGAGGACGAGGTGTTCACGACCCTGCGCAGGGGCGTGGCGAACGACAGCCTGCTGCCGCTCCTGTGCGCGGCCAGCGCGCGCAACATCGGCGGCATGGCGCTCCTGATCGCGGCCGATCGCATCTTCCCGACCGCCGCCGAAGCCGTGCCGCGCAAAGGACGCCACGGCGACGAGGAAGTCGTGCTCACGGCCGACGCTGCGGCGCCGGTCGCGGCGCTGGTCTGGAAGTCCGTCGCCGACCGCTACGCCGGCATGCTCTCGATCGTCCGCGTCTACTCGGGAACGCTGCGCAAGGACATGACGCTCCTGAACCCGCGCACGGGCGTGAAGGAGCGCGTGGGCAAGATCCTGCGCCTGCACGGCGAGCAGACCGAGGAAGTGACGGAGGTGCTGCCGGGCCAGATCGCGGCGATTCCGAAGCTCAAGGACACGCACACCGGCGACACGCTCTGCGACGAGCGCCATTCCGTCCGCATCGACGCGGACGCGCCGCCGCGCGGCATCATCTCGTTCGCGATCGAGGCCGAGAACAAGGGCGAGGAAGACAAGGTTTTCGAAGCCCTGCACCGCCTGGTCGAAGAGGACCGCAGCCTGACGCTGAAGCGCGACGAGCGCACCGGCGAGTTCCTGCTCACCGGCCTCGGACAGCTCCACATCGAAGTGTCGCTCGAGAAGGTCGCGCGGCTCTACCACGTGAAGATCCACCTGAAGCCGCCGAAGATCCCGTACCTCGAAACCGTGAAGGGCCGCGCCGAGAACGTGGAGGGAAAGCTCAAGAAACAGTCGGGCGGCCGCGGACAGTTCGGCGTCTGCAACCTGACGATCGAGCCGGGCGAGCGCGGCACGGGCGTGGTGTTCCTGGACGAGGTCGTCGGCGGCTCGGTGCCTCGCCAGTACATTCCCGCCATCGAGAAGGGCGTGCGCGAGACCTGCGATCGCGGCGTGATCGCGGGCTACCACCTGACCGACATCCGCGTCGCGGTGATCGACGGCAAGTACCACACCGTCGACAGCTCGGAGTACGCATTCAAGACCGCGGGCAGCATGGCGCTCAAGGCGGGCATCGCACTCGCGAAGCCCGTGCTGCTCGAACCGATCATGACGCTCTCGGTGGTGGTGCCCGACGTGCACGTCGGCGACGTGATGGGAAATCTCTCGAGTCGGCGCGGCCGCGTGCTCGGCGTCGAAGCGCGCGGTCACGCGGAAATCGTCAAGGCACACGTCCCGATGGCCGAAGTCCTTACGTACGCATCGGATCTCACGAGCATGACCGGTGGTCAGGGCAGCTTCGACATGGAGTTCTCCCACTACGAGGAGACACCTGCGGCGATTCAAGACAAGATCGTCGCCGACGCCGCCAAGTTCCGGCACGCGGAGGAGTAGCACCGGCGGAGGCGCCACCTCCCCGGATTTGGAGGTAGCGTGAGCGCGGATCCGAATGAGGTGCTCGCGAGCCTCGGGCCGGCCCGGCGCTTCGCGGACCCCGACGCTCCGCTCGATTCCCGGCTGATGGCCGCGAGCGGCGCCCTGCCCCTGCCGCCGCCGCAACTCCTTTCGGTGTTGGTCGCGCTGACGCTCGACCCGGACGCTGCGGTCAAGGACAAGGCGCTCGCGTCGCTGCGCGGTCTACCCGAGCGCGTGGCCGAGCCCGCGTTGGCAGGCAAGCTCTCCGCTCCCGTGCTCGCCGTCTGCGCGGAGCTGTGGCGCGAAAACGGGCGTCGCCTCGAACAGATCGCACTCAATCCCGGCACCAGCGACGGAACTTGTACGTTCCTCGCGACTCTGCCGCACTCGCGCGTGGTCGAGATCCTGGCGCAGAACCAGGTGCGGCTCTTGCGCTGGTCGCCGCTGGTCGAAGCGCTGGGCGAGAACCCGATGACGGGCATGGCCACGATCGATCGCATCCTGCACTTCCTGGGCGTCGAGCGCGGCGAGATGGAGGAGCCCGAGCCGGAGCTCTCCAAGGAAGTGGTGCCGACACCGCCGCCACCCGACCCGAGCACCGCCACGACCGCGCCGATCGACCCGGACGACGCGAGCGAGATTCCCGCCGATCTGATCGAGGAGTCCGCAGAGGAGCTCAGCGAAGACGAGAAGGCGGAGCGCTCGACGAACCTGCAGGTGCGCGTCAGCAAGATGTCGATCATCGAGAAGGTGAAGCTGGCGCGGCTGGGCAATGTCGACGCGCGCACGCTGCTCGTGCGCGATCGCAACAAGCTGGTTGCCGCTGCCGCGATCCGCAATCCCAAGGTCACCGAGAACGAGATCGAAGGCCTCGCGCGCGCGCGCAACCTGTGCGACGAGGTCATGCGCATCATCGCCCACAATCGCCAGTGGACGCGCGCGTACCCGGTCAAGATCGGACTCGCCATGAATCCGAAGTGTCCGCCGCAGGCGGCTTTCAAGTTCCTGAATTACCTCACCGATCGAGACTTGGGAGTGATCATGCGCAGCCGCGATGTGCCCGGAACCGTCTCGGCGCAGGCGCGTCGTATCCTCGCCCGCAAAGGGAAGACGTAGATGGGAACCGCCGACCGCGACGCGCGGGAGATCCACGGCAAGATCGTCTACTACGGCGCTGCCGGCGCGGGAAAGTCCTCGAACCTCGCCTTCATCCAGCGCAAGCTCAAGCGCGAGCACCGCGGCGAGCTCAAGCGCCTGTCCACACGCGACGGTGTCACCGTGTACGAGACCCTGCCCGTGCAGCTCGGCGCGGTGCGCGGCTTCAAGACCTCGATCCAGATCTCGAGCGTGCCCGGCGCCGCCGAAGCCGCGCCGCTGCGCCGCAAGCTGCTGGAGGCCGTCGACGGCATCGTGTTCGTCGCCGACCTGCGCCCCGACCGGCACCAGGCGACCGTGGCCTCGCTGGCCGAGCTGCGCAAGAACCTCGAGTCGTACGGCCGCAAGCTCGAAGACCTGCCGCTGGTGATGCAGTACAACTTTCGCGATCAGGCCGACGAGAACGCCGTCGAGCGCCTGCACCGGCTGCTGCCGGTGCCGCAGGCGAGCGTCTTCGAAGCGCGCGCCGATGAAGGCTCGGGCGTGCTGCAGACGCTGACCACGCTCTCGAAGCTGTTGCTGGTCGAGCTGCGCCAGACGGTCGACGAGGTCGCGTCGGCGCCGGTGTCCGCACCCGCGCCGCGCGCCGTGCAGGAAGTCGAGCCGCTCGGGCCTCGGACCGGAGACGTCACCGCCGGCTTCGACGACGAGCCGCAAGCGCTGCCCGAGAAGAGCTTCCAGATCGAGAGCGCCGGCCCTGTGGACGGCGGCGGAAGCGAGATCCGCATTCCGCTGCGCCTGATCGACGAAGCGACCGGCCGACGCGTCGAGATCGTCGTCCGGGTCGCGATCGACGCGCTGTAGGCCGGGAGGGCGCAGCGTGCGCAAGCGCCTCGGCATCGTCGGTCACTCGGACGAAGGCCTCGCCCTGATTCCGCTGCTAGAGGCGAATCCGGACGTCGAGCTGTGCGGCGTGCTCTCCGATGACCTCGACGCCGCGCGCCACGCGCTCGCGCGCGTCGACCCGAAGTACGCGATGCGCTCGTACCAGCTCCTGCTCTCGAACGGCTCGGCGCTCTTGCGCACACCCGGATTGGTCGCGCTGATCGACGCCGATGCGCCCGCGAGCCTGCGCTCCGTGCTCGACGCCGCGCCCGAGCGCGGTGTGCAGGTGACGACGCCGCTGATCGCGAAGCTCTTGTACGCGTTCGGTCCGGTCGACGCGCACCGCAAGCCCGAGCTTCTGCACGCGCTCGGCGAGATCCTCGAGTCGTACAACCTGACCATCGATCGGCGCGGCTTGCTGAACCGCATCCTGCAGATCGCCGTCGGCTCGACCGGCGCCGACCGCGGCTCGCTCATGCTCTGGGATGAAGCGGAAGGCGCGTTGCGCATCGAGGTCGCGATCGGGATCGAGAAGGAACTGATCTCGAAGATCCGCATCCGCCCGAGCGAAGGCATCGCCGGCATCGCTTTCGCCGAGCGGCGTCCGATCCTGCTCTCGGGCAAGGCGGACGGAAAGCTGTACGAGATCACGCGCGAGCGCAGCGACGTCGAGTCCGCGATCTCGGTGCCACTGATCCACGGCGACAAGGCGCTCGGGGTGCTGAACCTGTCGCACAGCCTGCGCCGCGGCGCGTTCTCGGAAGAGGACCGCGACTTCGTCGCGCGGCTCGCGGCGATCGACGCCAAGATCATCACGCGCGCGGAGGAGTACCACCGGCTGCTGCGCGACTCCTCGCGCTTGCGCGCGCAAAGTCTGGTGCGCGAAGTTCTGGCCGAGAGCGGCGCGCTCCACCAGCACCTGTCGAAGGTCTGCCGCTACCTCGCCGAGGAGCTCTCGGGCGGCATCGCGCACGTCTTCCTGGTCGACGCCGAGCAGGGAGCGCTGGTGCTGCGCGGCTCCTCGATCGCGATCGATCCGCTCGCGGCGCCGTACCGGATCCGGCCGAGCGACGGCATCCACGGCTGGGTGGCGCGCGAGCGCAAGCCGATCGTGCTCTCCAACGTGACCGACGACGGCTCCGCCAGCTTCGCGGTGCTGCCGCTGCTGGCGCGCGGCGAGCTGATCGGCCTGCTTTCGTTCGAGGGCATGCTCGCGCCCGGCGCGCCCGAAGTGCTGCGCGAGAAGATCGGCGCCGTGGCCGACGCGTTGGCGATGGCGCTGGCCGACTCGCTGCGCGCGCTGTTCATGCAGCGCGAGGCGACCAAGACCGGCGCGATCACCGAGCTGGCGGCGCGTCTCAGCTCGGCCTCGGACTCCGCACAACTACACCGCTCGGTGACATCGTCGGCGGCCATGATCCTGGAGGCCGAGCACGCGGTGCTGCGGCTGCAGGACCCCGGTACCGGCCGCTACCAGATCCGCTCCTACTTCGGCTCGGCCGAGACCGACGAGCAGGCGCCCCTGCTCGAGCTCGAGAAGGCGCTGTCTATCCGGGCGCTCTCGCAGCGCGAGGCCGTGCGCGTGATCGACGTGGGCACCGATCGCGAACTGGCGACCCACAATGCCGACGTGGTCTCGGCGCTGTCCTGGCCGCTGCGCCGCGACGGACGCGTGATCGGTACGCTCTCTCTACTCGGCAAGGTCGCCCGCGACGCGCTCACCAGCGAAAGCTTCTCGGCGCAGGACCAGGCGCTGCTCGGTCGCTTCGCCGAGCACGCGCAGCAGGCGCTCGACCAGGTCGGCGAGCGCGAGCGCATGCGCCACCAGCGCCGCTTCGACGAGCTCACCGCGCTGCCGAACGCGACCTACGTGGGCGAGCGCATCGAGGAGGAGATCGCGCGCTCGAGCGCACGCGGCCGCAACTTCGCGCTGGTGCGCTTCCGGCTCGACGGCCTGGCCGACCTGCTCGCGGGGCCCGACGAGGGCACGGCCGAACGGCTGGTGGTGTCGCTCGCGCAGGAGCTGCGCGCGGGGCTGCGCGAATTCGACATCGTCGCGCGCACGGCCCCCGACACGTTCTTGATGCTGATCCCCGAGCCAGAGTCCGACGTGTCCGCGCTGCTCGGACCGCTGGCGCGACGCGTGCGCGAGGCGATCCGGCGCGAGCCCGACCCTTCGTTCGCCTCGAACGTCCGGCTCGAATTCGGCTACGCGCTCTTCCCGGGCGACGGCCAAACCTCGCGCGCGCTGCTCGAAGCGACGCGCCGCACCCGAGTCACCACAGACTGAGCTCGCGCCGCACCCGCGTGACCGACAAGGTCCGACGCCGGGTTCGAGCGATGGGCGCCGTCCGCGGCCGTCCGCGGCGGCGCCCGCAAGCGCCGCGCAGCGGCGCGCGCAGCGAGCCGAAGGCGAGCGTAGTCAACATGGCTCAGCGCTTGGCCCAGGGTGCGTCCACGTACGGCAGTGACAGCGAGTCGGCGACACCGCGCAGCGTCACCTGGCCGCGGTAGCAGTTCACGCCGCGCGCGAGCGCCGGGTTCGCGTTCAGCGCTCCGTCCACGCCGCGCCGGCACAGCTCGAGCAGGTACGGGAAGGTCGCGTTGTTGAGTGCCAGCGTGGACGTGCGCGGTACCGCGCCGGGCATGTTCGGCACGCCGTAGTGGATCACGCCGTGCTCGACGTAGATCGGCTTGGAGTGTGAGGTCGGGCGGATCGTCTCCACGCAGCCGCCCTGATCGACCGCCACGTCGACGATCACCGAGCCCGGCTTCATGGCTGCGACGAGCCGGCGATCGACCAGCACTGGCGCGCGCGCGCCCGGCAGCAACACCGCGCCGATCACCAGGTCCGCCTCGAGCACCGACTGTTCCAGATTCACGACGTTGGAATACAGGGTGTCGATGCCGCCGTGATAGATGTCGTACAGGTGCGAGAGCTTGCGTTGGTCGATGTCGAGCACCGCGACCTCGGCGCCCAGACCCACGGCCATGCGCACGGCCGCGGTGCCCACGATGCCCGCGCCCACCACCGCGACCTTGCCGCGCGGCACGCCAGGCACGCCGCCGAGCAGCACACCGCGTCCGCCCTGATCGGCCTGCAGATAGTGCGCGCCGATCTGCACGCCCAGCCGGCCCGCGACCTCACTCATGGGCACGAGCAGCGGCAGCGAGCCGTCGTCGAGCGCCACCGTCTCGTAGCCGATCGCGATGATGCCGGCGGCCAGGATGCTCTGCGCGAGCTGCTTCTCGGGAGCGAGGTGCAGGAAGTCGAAGATCGCCTGGCCGGGCCGCATGGCCGCGATCTCTGCCAGCGTCGGCTCCTTCACCTTGGTCACGATGTCGCAGGCGTCGATCACGTCCTCGGCGGACGGCAGCACGCGAGCGCCGACGGCCAGGTAGTCCGCGTCGGGAAAACCACTGCCCTCGCCGGCCGCGGTCTCGATCACCACGTCGTGACCGGCGGCCACGAGCGTGCGCGCGCCGGCGGGCAAGAGCGCGACGCGCAGCTCGCGGTCCTTGGTCTCGCGCAGAACGCCGACGCGCATGCCGTACCCCTTCTCACGTTCGATCCGCGCGGGAAGATAGCCCCCGCGCACGGTCCGGCTCTGGGGGGATCGGAAAGGCGCGCGCGGAACCTTTGCGCGCCTACCAGACCGGTCGCGAGTTGAGACCGCTGTGCACGATCTCGCGCTCGAAACCGTCCGCGACCCGGGTCACGTACAAGAGACTCTCGTTCTCGTTGCCGCGCGACGACGCGTACACCACGAAGCGGCCGTCCGCCGACGGAGACGGAAACTCCTCGTCGTAGCTGGTGCGGGTGAGGTGCCGCTTCGCGGAGCCGTCCGCGCGCATGATCCAGATGTCGGAGTTGCCCTCGCTCTCGCGCGAGAAGGCGATCCACTGGCCATCGCGCGAGAAGCGCGGCTGGGCGCCGCGCGTGACGAAGCGCGGCTCCGCGTCGCCCAGCGTTTCGAGGAAGATCGACGGCCCGTGTGCGCCGCCCTTCACCTTGCGCGAGAACACGACCGTGCGGCCATCGGCCGACAGATCCGGCGTGTTCCCGCCCTGGCTTCCCGCCATCAACGCGTTCTGCTGCTCGTGGGTCTTGATCCAGATCCCGCTCGAAAAGCCGCGCTCCAGCTTGATCGGCCCGTGCCAGGCGAGCAGGATCGGTCCGTCGGCGATGCCGGCGCCGCTGCCGACCGGTCCGCGCTGCACGCGCGTCCACGCCCCCGTGCGCATGTTCCAGGTGTAGAGCTGCAGCGCCTGGTTGCTCGAGTCGACGCGCCCGACCAGGAGTCGCGCGCCGTCCGGACTCCAATCGCAAGGCACCGCGCCCAGGCCCGCGTCGGGGACGGCGGTGTACTCGCCCGTCGCGGGCGCGAGCAGGGACAGCGTCGTCGTCAGCTTCGCCCGGGTGGTCCGAGGATCGTCCGGGTTCTCGAAGCGCATCGCGTCGCGGAACTTCTCCAGCGACAGGATGCCCTCCGACGCGCTCTGCCGGATGTAGGCGATCGGGTCGGTCGGCAGCTCGTCGTTCTCGATGCTGCCAGTGCAGGCGCCGAGCAGCGCCGCCAGCAGCGCCAGCCCCGCGCGGCTAGCGAACACCGCGGCCCAGGAAGCGCCGCGCCGACTCGTCCCACTCGAAGAGCGCGGCACCGAGCACTCCGGACTCTTGGACCGAGACCACCAGCTGCGCGACGCCCGGGTAGAGCGGCTGCCCATCCGGGCCGAGCGCGCCTTCGAGATCGGTGAACGACAAGTAGGCGGCGGTGTCGACGTGCGAGTGGTAGATGACGGCCAGGCGCTCGCCTCTCTGCTCCGCCCCTCGCAGCGCATTCAGCAACTCCTGCTCGTCGATCCAGAACGCCCGGCGCGCATCGAGGTCCGACTCCCCGCGCGCGACCCGCGTGCTCTGCACGTTCGTGCAGCGGACCACGCGGCCGGGAAGCTCCCGATCCGCGTCGAGCAGCAGGCCACAACACTCTTCGGGATAGCACTCGCGCGCGTGCTGGAAAACCTCGGCCAACAGGTCCCGCGGGAGCTGCACCGCTTCGAGCGTTGCGTCGAGCTGCGCTGCGGCGCGGGTCTGCCACGGCTGATCGGAGTCGGGCACTGCGCGCAAGCTACCACGAGCGCGCGGTGCTTTGGATGGTCTAGAGTGGACCCGCCCCCGCGTCGACTCCTCCGGAGGTCCGGCCCGTTTCCAGTCCCGAGCGCGAGATCACGCGACCGCTGCGGCGGTTCGTGGAGTCGCTTGCGAGCCGCGAGGACGACCTCCTGGGCGGGCGCGTGCGGGCGACGCTCGCGCTCGAATCGCGGGCGGCCCGAGCCGGTGAGTTCGAGCTGGCGGTTGAGCTCGAGCCGATCCTCGCGCGGCGCGGGATTTCGGCGCTGTTCTCGCACCAGGCGGAGGCGCTCGCACACGTGCGCGCGGGCCGCGACGTGCTGGTCTCCACCGCCACCGCCAGCGGCAAGAGCCTGATCTACAACCTGGCGATCGCCGAGCGTGCGCTCGCGCGCCGCGACGCGCGCGCGCTGCTCTTGTTCCCGCTGAAGGCGCTCGAGCAGGATCAGCGCGCGAGCCTGCAGGCGGACTTCGCGACACTGCCGCTGCTCGACGGACCGACCGCCGAGATCTACGACGGCGACACGTCGCCGTACCAGCGTAAACGCATCCGCGAGCAGCCGCCCACGGCGTTGTTCACCACGCCCGACATGCTGCACTTCGGGATCCTGCCCGGGCACGACGCGTGGAAGGAGTTCCTGCGCAATCTGGAGCTGATCGTCGTCGACGAGGTGCACAGCTATCGCGGCGTGCTGGGCGCGCACTTCGCGCAGATCATGCGCCGGCTGATCCGGGTCGCACGCCACCACGGTGCGAATCCGCGCATCGTCGCCTGCTCGGCGACGATCGGGAATCCCGGTGCGTTCTCGCGCGAGCTGTTCGGCCGCGAGCTCGAGCTGGTCGCGGCCGACGGCTCGCCGCAGCCGCAGCGCTGGCTGGTGTTCGTCGAGCCGAAGACATCGACCTACACCACCGCGGCCAGGCTCTTCCGCACCTGCGTGCGCGAGGGACTGCGCACGATCGCCTTCACGCAGTCGCGCCGCACGACGGAGCTGATGCACCTGTGGATTCTCGAGGCCGAGCCGCGGCTCGCGAGCCGGGTGTCGTCGTATCGCAGCGGCTTCCTGCCCGAGGAGCGGCGCGCGATCGAGAAGCGGCTCTTCGAGGGCGATCTCCTGGGCGTGATCTCGACCTCCGCGCTCGAGATGGGCATCGACGTGGGCGGACTCGATGCCTGCATTCTGGTCGGCTACCCGGGCTCGATCCTCGCCACGCGCCAGCGCGCGGGCCGCGTCGGGCGCGGGCGCGACGGCGTGATCTTCGTGGTTCCGCAGGAAGACGCGCTCGACCGGTACTTCTTGAACCACCCGGAACAGGTGATCTCGCGCCCGTGCGAGGACGCGACGGTCGACGCGCAGAACCTCGAGATCGTCTCCGCCCACCTGCCCTGCGCGGCCGCCGAGCTGCCCCTCTCTCACGCCGAGCCCTGGCTCGCGACGCCCGCGGCGCAGGCCGCGCTCGCGCTCGCGCACGAACGCGGCGGACTGCTCGAAAGTGCGGGCGGCGGCGAGTCGTTCGCCGCTCGGCGCAAGCCCGCTTCGGAGGTGCAGCTCCGCTCCGCGGGCGAATCCTTCGCGATCAAGCGCGCGGGCGAGACCGGCAAGCGCGTGGTCGGTACGATCGGCGGAGCGCGCGTCACCGGCGAGTGTCACCCGGGCGCCGTCTACCTGCACCACGCCGAGTCGTTCCTGGTGCGCGGGCTCGACTTCGAGCGGCGCGAAGTCACCGTCGAGGGACCCGCGCAGGTCGATTGGTACACGCGCCCGGTGGTCGAAAAGGAGACCGAGATCCTCGAGGTGCTGCGCAGCCGGCCCAGCGGCAACATGCTCGTGAAGCTCGGCCGCCTGCGCGTGACTTCGAAGACGGTCGCCTACGAGAAGCGGCGCATCTTCGGCCAGGACCTGCTCGGCCGGCACCCGCTCGAGCTGCCGCCGACGCGCTTCGAAACCGAGGGTCTCTGGCTCGAGCTCGCGCCGCAGATCGAGCGCGTCGTGAAGTCCGAGGGCGGGCACTTCATGGGCGGTATCCACGGGCTCGAGCACGCGGCGCTCGCGCTGTTCCCGCTGTTCGCGCTGTGCGACCGCTTCGACGCGGCCGGCATCTCGATCCCGCGCCACGCGCAGGTGCGCGGCCCGGCGATCTTCCTGTACGACTCGCACCCGGGCGGCATCGGCATCGCGCGCGCGATCTTCCCGCGGCTCGAGGAGCTGATCTCGCTGGCCGGCCAGATCACGCGCGAATGTCCGTGCGCCGACGGCTGCCCGTCCTGCATCCACTCGCCGCGCTGCGGCGCCGGCAACCGGCCGCTCGACAAGTCGGCCGTGATCCGGACCGTCGATCTCGCGCTCGGCCGGGAATCGCTGCCCGCGGGCCCGATCGAGCTCGAGGAGCCCGAGCTGGATGAAGCCGACTTGTTTGCGGTGAAAGCGCCGCGGCGCAGCGCGCCGTTGCTCTTCGACGTCGAGACGCAGCGCTCGGCCAGCGAGGTGGGCGGCTGGGGCAACACGCACCTGATGCGGCTCGCGCTCGCGGTCGTCTACGACGCCGCGACGGGCGAGTTCGAGACCTACACCGAAGAGCGTGCGGACGCGCTGATTGAGCGGCTGTTCGCCGCGCCGGTGGTGGTGGGCTTCAACAGCCGCCGCTTCGACTACGGCGTGCTGCGCGCCTACACCACGCGCGATCTCGAGAAGCTGCCGACCTTCGACCTGCTCGAGGAGATCCACCGGAAGCTCGGCTACCGCCTCTCGCTCGATCACCTCGCCACGCACACGCTCGGGCGCGGGAAGTCCGGCGACGGCCTGCAGTCGCTGGTTTGGTGGAAGGAAGGCCGGCTCGACCTGATCGAGTCCTATTGCCGCATGGACGTGGAGATCGTGCGCGATCTGCTCGCGTTCGCCGCGCGCGAGGGGCACGTGCTGTTCCAGCGCAAGACGGGCGAGCTCGTGCGCCTGCCGGTCGAGTGGGACGAGGCGTCGATCCTGGCGCGGGCGAGCGCGGAGCCGCCTCGCTAGCCTCCCGCCCGCTGTGCTCCGTCTGGAAGACGCCTCCAAGTCCTTCGGTGGGCGCGCGCTGTTCGAGGGCGCGTCGCTGCACGTGCGCGAGGACGACCGCATCGGGCTCGTCGGCCGCAACGGCGCCGGCAAGACCACCTTGCTGCGCATGCTCGCCGGCATGGACCCGCCCGACAGCGGCGCGCGCGTACTGCGCCGCGGCGCGCGGGTCGGCTACCTGCGCCAGGAGGTGAGCGCGGTCTCGGACCGCACGGTGCTCGCCGAAGCGGAGACCGCGCTCGAGCCGCTGCGCGTGCTCGAGCGACGCATGCGCGCGTTGGAAGAAGAGATCGCGCGCGAGCACGAGCACGTCCCGGACGAGCTCGCCTCGCGCTACGACGAGCTTCGCCACGAGTTCGAGCGCTCCGGCGGCTTCTCGGCGGATGCCGAGCTGCGCGCGACTCTGGTCGGGCTCGGACTCGGCGCCGACAAGTGGGAGCAGCCGCTCGCGAAGCTGTCGGGCGGCTGGCTGATGCGCGTCGAGCTGGCGAAGCTCTTGATCGCGCGACCCGAAGTGCTGCTGCTCGACGAGCCCACCAACCACCTCGATCTGCCGTCCATCCGTTGGTTCGAGGGCGTGCTCGCGGGCTATCCCGGCTCGGTGGTGGTCGTGTCACACGATCGCGTGTTCCTCGACCGCCACTGCAATCGCATCGCCGAGCTGTCCGCTTCGCGGCTCACCTCGTACAAGGGCAACTACACCGCCTACGTGGCGCAGAAGGCGCTGCGCCTCGACGAAGCCGAGGCGCGCAGGCGCAACCTCGACCGAGAGATCGCCGAGAAGCAGCGCTTCGTCACGCGCTTCAAAGCGAAGGCCAGCAAGGCGAGCCAGGCGCAGAGCCGCGTGAAGCAGATCGAAAAGCTGCGCGCCGAGCAAGAGCTGCTGCCGACCGAAGCGAACGAGCGCACCATGCGCGTGCGCTTCAAGACCTCCCTGCGCTCCGGCGAGACGGTGCTGCGCCTCGAGCGCGCCGCGAAGGCATACGGCGACAAGGTCGTGTACCGCGCGCTCGACTTCGAGCTGCGCCGCGCCGAGCGCGTGGCGCTCGTCGGACCCAACGGCGCGGGCAAGTCCACGCTGCTGCGCCTGGCCGCGGGCGCGTTCCCGCCCGACAGCGGCGCGCGCGAGCTCGGCCACAACGTGCGCGCGGGCTTCTACGCGCAGCACCAGGTCGACGCGCTCGACCCGCGCCGCTCCGTGCTGCGCGAGCTCGAGGAAGGCGCCGACATCGACGACGTGCCGCGCTTGCGCGGACTCCTGGGCGCGTTCCTGTTCTCGGGCGACGACGTCGAGAAACGCGTTTCGGTGTTGTCCGGAGGTGAAAAGGCGCGGCTCGCGCTCGCCAAGCTTCTGCTCGCGAAGGCGAACTTCCTGGTGCTCGACGAGCCCACCAACCACCTCGACATGGAGGCGCGCGACGTGCTCACGGAAGCGCTGGTCGGCTACGAGGGCACGCTCTTGTTCGTCAGCCACGACCGGCGCTTCATCAACGCGCTCGCGACGCGCGTGGTCGAAGTCACGCCCGGCGAGCGCGAAGCCAACGTGCGCACTTACCTCGGCAACTACGACTTCTACGAAGCCACGCTCGCGCGCGAGGCCACGGAGCGCAGCGCCAAGCCCATCGCCTCGCCCGCGGCCGCGAAGTCGAAGCCCGCGCAGAGCGCGAAGCCCGGCCCCGACCGCGCGCGCGACAAGGGACAGCGCAAGCTGCGCGAGCAGGCCGCCTCGCTCGAGCAGCGCATCGAGGCCGCTGAGGCCGAGCTCCATCGGCTGGACTGGCTCGCCGCCGAACCCGCCACCGCCCGCGACGGCGACCGCATGCGCGAACTCGCCCTCGAGCGCCGCAAACAGCAAGACGCCATCGCCGCGCTCTACACCGAGTGGGAGTCGATCACCCGTCAGCTCGAGAGCTAGGCGGCGTTGGTGCCCAGGACTGGACTCGAACCAGCACGTCCTTGCGGACACCAGACCCTGAATCTGGCGTGTCTACCAATTTCACCACCTGGGCAAGGCGGTCGGGCGCGATCCTAGCCGAGCACGACTGGGGCTGCCAAGGAGGGCGTAGCGCGCGGACGCCCGCGCGCGTAGCCGCAAGCGGCGTAGCCGCGCGCAGCGAGGCCGGCCGTAGGCCGTGCGCGAAGCGAGCGAGCGAAGTCAACCTGTCAGAGCCTTCGATCGAGCTCCACGGCGTAGCGCAGATCGGCGAGGAACTCGGGGATCGCGGCGCTGACGCGGTGCCAGTTCGGGATCAGCGGCGAGCGCATCGGGTCGCGCACGAACGCGAAGCCGGCCGCGCGCAGGCCGGCGGTGAAGGTCTCGACCACGAGCTCCTCCTCGTGCGGGTCGAAGCGCAGGCCGTTGATGCGTGAGTCGTCGGAGTAGGCCGCGATCGTGTCCTGCGCCTGGCGCAGGTACGCCGCGCAGAGAGTGTTGAGAAAGCCCGCGTCGAACTGCACGCCCACGCTCGCAAGGTTCCGGAACAGCGAGGTCGCGATGTCGATCACCATGCGGTGAAGCCCGCGCGTCGGATCGAGCGGAGAAAGCTCCTGGTGCTTGTGGTCGTAGTTGTCGCAGAGCTCGACCTGACAGATCCGCTGCGGCGAGGCATTCCGGAACACCTCGGCGAGCAGGCCGATCTCGAGTCCCCAATCGCTCGGGATCCGGACCTGCCGCGCGAGCGCGGTCTTCATCGAGAACTCGCCCGCGAGCGGGTAGCGGAAGCCGTGCACGAACTCGATCAGCGGCAGCTCGCGGCCCAGCGTGCGCTTCAAGGAAAGGATCAAGGGCGTCACGAACAGGCGCGTCACTCGGCCGTGCAAGCGATCCGTGGCGCGGCCGTA
>JANNLG010000155.1:0-12929 GCA_031396695.1 Deltaproteobacteria bacterium | reverse complement strand
GGCCGCGCGCGATGCCGTTGCCGACCCCAACACGTAGCAGTGTCGTTCCCGCCAGGGTGTGTTGGTCACCTCGGCGACGACGGCTTCGAGTGCCGGGCCGCTGCGCTCGAAGCAGTAGTAGAGGCTGATCGGATTGAAGGCGCAGCCGAGAACGCGGGGCAGGGTGAGCAGGCGGATCGGCCCCGCGGGCCGGCGGCCGCTGCGCTCGTGCACGAGCTCCCGAACGGTTTCGTCGAGCGGCAGTCGCGGATCTCCGAAATGGTCCTCGCGCCGGAAGCTCGCGGCGGCGCGGCGCTCGCTCGCGAACAGCCGGCTTCCCGCGAAGACCGCGGAAAGCTCGGCGAGGTCGAGATACAGGAACGACACGCGGTAGCGGAACGCGTGGCGCACCGGCTCGTACCGGACGTGTCGGACGGAACCCTCGTAGAGGCAGCTCTCCACGTCAGCCCCTCGCTCCGAGCTCGGCCGCGACTTGGTGCGCGCTGCGCACGCCGTCCTCGTGGAATCCGTAGCCCCAGTACGCGCCGCAGAAGCTGGTGCGATTCGCGCCGCTGATCACGCGCCGGTCGGACTGGGCCTCGAGCGCCGCGCGGTCGAACACCGGGTGGTCGTACGCGAATCGGCGCAAGATCCGGCGCTCGTCGATCGCGGCGGTGCGATTCAGCGTCACGAGCAGGGGGACCGGCGCCTCGATCCCCTGCAGGCGGGCCATGTCGTACGTCACCGTCGCCGCCGCCTGCGGCGCGACGGGAATGTGGAAGTTCCAGGCCGCACGGGCGCGGCGCTCACGCGGCAGGAGCGACCCATCGGTGTGGAGCACGACGTCGTTCGGCTCGTAGCGGATCGCGGACAGGATCGCGCGCTCGGCTCGGGTCGCATCGCGCAGGCTCGCGAGGGCTTCGGTGCTGTGGTTCGCGAAGATCACATGGTCAAAGCGCGCGGTCGCGCCGCTCGAGACTCCGATCTCGACGAAATCCGCGTGACGCCGGACCGCGCGCACGCTCTCGCGCAGGCGGATCCGCGAGCGGAACGCCGCGCACAGGCGCTCGACGTAGCGCGCGGATCCGCCGTCGACGACCCGCCACTGCGGTCGATCGCGAAGCGCGAGCAGGCCGTGATTCGCGAAGAAGCGCACGAACGCCTGCGCCGGGAACTCGGCGATCTTGCCCGGCTCGCAGGACCAGATCGCGGCGCCCATCGGCAGCAGGTGGCGCGCAACGAACGCTTCCCCGTAGCCCTTGCCGGAGAGCCAGTCGCCAAGCGAGAGCTTCGCGTCGGAGGCTTCGAGCAGCGCCGGCGCTTCGCGGTAGAAGCGCAGCGCGTCGCGCAGCATGCCGAGAAACGACGGCCGCAGCAGGTTGCGTCGCTGCGCGAACAGCCCGCCGAGCGATCCGCCGTTGTACTCGAGCCCCGTGCGCTCGCAGCGGACGCTGAAGCTCATCTCGGCGGGCCGCGTCGCGACGTCGAGGTCGGCGAGCAACCGCGAAAAGAGCGGATAGGTCCGCTCGTTGTACACGACAAACCCGGTCTCGACGTCGAACTCGCGACCCGACACGCCGACGCGCACGGTGTTCGCGTGGCCGCCGATCCGCTCGTTCGCTTCGAAAACCTCGATCTCGTGGCGGCGGTGCAGGAGACGCGCGCAGACCAGGCCCGAGACCCCCGCGCCGACGATCGCGATCCTCATCGCGAGACCTCCGGCGCGGATCGCACCAGGCGGTACTGCGCGACCATCCACTCCTCTCCGCGCGCGGTGCCGAAGAGCTCCGCGACCGCCAGGAAGAAGAGGCGCCAGCGTCCGAGCGCACGCTCCGCTTCTCGCTCGCGCCCTCCCGCGCGCAGGCTGCGCAGGACCGTGTCGCGCTCGCGGTCGAGGTTGGCGAGCCAGGCCTCGGCCGTGCGCGCGTAGTGCGTGCCGGGAATCCGCCACTCCGACTCGATGCGCAGGCTGCGGTCGAACCGCCGAAGCAAGCCCGCAGACGGCATGATCCCGCCGCTGAAGAAGTTCCGCGCCATCCAGTCGTCGCCGCCGCGCACCTCGTACGCGTACGCGAGCTCGCGGTGGCAGAAGACGTGCACGAAGAGCTTGCCCTCCGGCTCGAGCCAGCGCTCTGCGCGCGCGAGCAGCGCGTCCCAGTTGCGCACGTGCTCGAACATCTCGATCGACACGATCCGGTCGAAGCGCCCCTCGGGCTCGAACTCGGCGACGTTCGCGGTGACCACCTCGACGCCGCGCAGCCCGCGGCGCGCGCACTCCGCGAGGATGTGCTCGCGCTGCGACTTCGAGTTCGATACGGCCAGCACGCGCGCGTTCGGGTACCGCTCGGCGACGAACAGCGAGAGCGAGCCCCAGCCGCAGCCGAGATCGAGCACGCGCATTCCGTCGCTGATCTCCGCACGCTCGCACGTCTGCCCGAGCGTGTGGAGCTCCGCCTCGGCGAGGCTCGTGTCCGCGCTCGGAAAGACCGAGCAACTGTACTTGAGGCGCGGCCCGAGCACGCTCGCGAAGAACTCCGGAGGCACCTCGTAGTGCTGCTCGTTCGCCTCGTCGGTGTGCAGTGCGAACGGTCCGCGCGCGAGCTCCGCCGCGAACTCGGCCTCGCACCGCGACGCATCACCGGCCGCGCGGGCGCGCTCGTCCGCGAGGCGGGCGCGCACGAGCCGCCGGATCCCCGCGCGCAGCAGTCGATCCGGCAGCCAGCCGCGTTCGGCGAGGTCGATGGCGAGCGTCGTGAAGGACTGCAGCGAGCTCACGTGGAGGCTCCTCGGTGCGCGCGGGGGGGACCCGGGACGAAGGCGTTCGTGCGCGCGACGTACTCGGCGTAGCCGGGGCGCCGCTTCACCAGTGATCGCTCGAGCAGCGTGACGCCCGAGACGCGGCGTAGCAGGACCGTCATCACGACCGGACCGATGACGCTGTAGATCCCGCCGGGAACCGCGAGCGCGATCGTGAACAGTCCCCACCAGACCACGCAGTCGCCGAAGTAGTTCGGATGGCGCGTGTAGCGCCACAGCCCGCGGTCCATCACGCGCCCGGCGTTCGCCGGGTCGGCCTTGAAGCGCGCGAGCTGGACGTCGCCGACGCTCTCGAAGAACATGCCGACGACGAAGAGGCCCACGCCGAGCGCGTCGAGCGCGCCGAGCGCCGCAGGCTCGGGCGCGACCTGCGCGATCTGGAGCGGCAGCGAGACGATCCACATCAGCACGCCCTGGAGCGTGAAGACCGTGAGCAGGCTGACGAGCGGGAAGCGCGCGCCCCAGTGTCTGCGCATCGCCTGGTAGCGGAAGTCCTCCGGCTTGCCCCACGCGCGCCACAGCAGGTAGGCGCCTAGCCGCAGCCCCCAGACGAGCGCGAGTCCGGTCACGAGCGCGCGCCGGGCGAACGCACCGTCGGAGACGGCGAACGCCACCAGCGCAATGCCCGCGAAGCCCGGCCCCCAGGCCACGTCGACGATACTCGCGTTGCGCTTCCACACGCTGACGAGCCAGACGGTCAGCATCAGCGCCGCGACGAACGCGGCGGTGGACACGAGCGTGGCACCGAGGCTTTCCATTCAAACACCTCCCGCGCGCGCGAAGATCTCGCGCACGCGCTCGAAGCGGAAGTCGAAGACGCGCGCGAGAAGCGCGCGCACGACGACCGCGTGCGTGACCCTGCCAAGCGGACCGAACGGCAGCACGTAGCGCACCCGGTCGCGCATCAGGACTCCGTCGCCCATCGGCACGAACTCGTGGCTGTGCTCCCAGTGCGCGTACGGGCCGCGCTCTTGCACGTCGACGAAGCGCTTGCCAGGCTCCCACACGGGGACGCGAGTGCGCCAGCGCATCGGCACGGGCCCGAGCCGGATCGTGTAGTCGATCTGTGCGCCCGGCCGCATCTCGACGGGGAGCGGCGTGCGGATCCGGAAGCCGAGCCAGGGCGGCGTGATCGTCTCGAGGTTCGCGGCGTCCGCGAAGAAGGCGAATACACGATCCAGTGTCGCCGGGAGCCACTGCTCCCGCTCCAGTACGTACGGGCTCATGACGGGCGCGCCGCCACGAACGCGTCGACACGCGCCCACTCGTCGTAGAGCCAGCGCACGCGCGCGTCGCGATCCGCCGGGATGCTCGAGCGCGGAACCCGCCAGAGCCGCACCTGGATGTGCCGACCGCGCGCGCCGATCCGCGCCAGATCGGAGACGCTCGCGAGCCCGTCGAAGCCGCGGTGCGCGAGGATCAGCACGTCCGCGTCCGCCGCCGCGTCGAGAAGCGCGAGCGGGCCCGAGCTGCGAGGCGGCAGCACGGCCTGGAGCGCGCGCGCCCGTGCGAGAATCTCCGGCCGCCCCGAGGCGGCGATCCGTTCGAGCGCCCGCGCCCGTTTCTCGACGCTGAAGCGCGTGCCCTCGGGATAGATCAGCACGCCCTCGTCGAGCGCGAGTCCGCGGCCGATGCGCGCGATCGCGTCGAGCTCGGCCTCCGTCTCGCCACTGCCCCGCAGGATGAACGCGTTCGGCAGGCGCTGGCCGACCACGTCGAGACACGGATCCCAGAGCAGCTCCCGCTTCAGCACGTAGCGCAGCCGGATTCCCCGGCGCCCGAGAACCAGCGCCGGAAGCAGCGTGTCCGCGAGGCTCGCATGGCGCATCAGCACGACCAGCGGCCCCGGCTCGAGCGCCTCCGAGCCTTCGACTTCGAGCGTGAGCCGGAAGAGGCGCGCGGCCGCTCGATACAGACCGTTCGCCCACCACGCCTGCAGGCGCGTGTGCGCTGTCTCTGCGCGAGCACCCGCGAATCCCGGTCCGGCGAGCGTCGCGAGCCAGAGCGCGCCCGCGGCCGCGAGCCCGGCGAGCTCGTACGACAGGAACACGATCGCGAACAGGAAGAGCCGCGCGCGCGCCGTCCGGCCGCCGCCGAGCCGGTCGCCGACGGCGAGAATCGGGAGCGCGAGCGGGGCGAGCCCGATCGCCAGGAGCCACGCGACGGCATAGCCGGGGATGCTCACGCTGCGGCGCAGCGCGCGCGCGAGACCGGACTCGAAGCTCCCCGCGGTTTGGATCACCGCCGAGCCCGAAGCATCGCGATCGTCTCGTTTCGGCTCTCTCGTGACGTGCCCGGCAGGATAGTCGCTCGGAACGGATGCGCCGAGCGGGGCCGCGGGTGCGCTGAAGCGATGTGGAGGGAGGGGACGCTCCAGGACACCCGCGCCCCGCGTCGGCGCGATGGGCCTGCTCGCCTTCCGGGGGAATGGGGATGACGTGCGGATCACGGAGGGTGTCTAGATTTTATCTAGACAGTCGTCAACCCGGGTCGAGGCGCGACGCTTCGCGGAGCAGGACCAGGCGCGTCTCGAGCGCGGCCAGGTCGGAAAAGGCGAGCGTCCCGGCGGGAAGGCGTTTCAGGCGCGCGCTGCCCGCCCCGCCGAGCCAGAGCTCGACGCTTCGCGGCAGGCGGCGGCGCAGCGCGCGCACCTCGCGATCCGCCGCGGCCGTGTCGAGGCTGACGATCCCGAGGCCGACGGCGCGGGCGCGCACGCGAACGGCGGCGTCGGCGATCTCGTCGGCCGGCAGATCACAACCCAGATACAAGGGCCGCGCGCCCTGCTCCTGCGCGCACAGCGCGACCATCAGGATGCCGAGCTCGTGTCGCTCGCCGGTCGGCGTGGCCAGCACGAGGCTGCTCGCGGTGCCGGGGCCGATCGCATGCTGCGCGCGCGCGAGCACGCCGCGCAGAGCCGCGCTCGCCGCGTGCTCCTCGTTCGGCCGCAGCTCGCCTCGTTCCCAGCGCACCCCGATCTCGCGCAGCAGCGGAATCGCGATGCCCTCGAGAAAGGGCCGCACGCCGAGCGCGGAGAGCTGCAGACCGAGCTGGCGCTCGAGCGCGACGACGTCGAGTCGCTCGAGCGTGGCGAGCAGCTCGTCGACGCGCGGCAGCTCCGAGCTCTCCGGCCGCGAGGACTGCTCGGCGAGGGCTTCGTTCGAGAGCGCGGCCAGCTCCCGGATCGGGTGTCCGGCCGCCACCGCCGCCGCCAGCAGGCGCAGCCGCGTCACGTCGTCGGCGCTATAGCGCCGCGTTCCGCCAGCCGAGCGCCGCGGCACGACCGCGCCGTAGCGCCGCTCCCAGGCGCGCAGCACGTGCTCGGATAGCCCCGTCAGGCGCACGACCGCGCCGACCGAGAAGTCCCGACTCACACTGCCTCGCGCCACGCTTCGCCTCCGGGCCGTTCACGCAGGGCGCATGCGCGCGCTGAAGTCCCAGCTCGTAATCCGCACGGGCTCGATCCGGATCGCCACTTCGGGGACGCGGCGCGCCAGCAGCCAGCGCGCGAACTCGGACGAGTCACCGCCCAGGTAGCGCAGCGCGAGCCGGCGAAGCACGCTCGCAGCGTCGGCGGGCAGCAGCGTGGCCCTGCCCTGACCGCGCACGCCGAAGTACGGCGGAGACTCGGGCGCGACCTCGAACGCGCAGCGCGGGTCGCGCGCCAGCCACTCGGCGACCCGCGAGCGGGCCGGCGTGGCGCACCACAGCGCCCCGTCCTCGAACAGGTACCAGAGCGAGACGACGACGGGCCAGCCCTTCCCGTCGGCGCAGCCGAGCCGCACGGGCACGACGCTCTGCGCCAGGTGTCGTTCGATCCTCTCCGGGTCCCACGGGCCGCTGGTTTTCATCGCTCCCCGCCCGGCCGCACGCCGGTTCGCAGCGCAGCATAGCCAGATTTTTTCTAGACGTGTGGTCTCGGCCCGCTTCCCGGCTCGTCCCGCGGGCGCGACGCGGTACACTCCGTCGACGCCCAGAGAGAGGAGCCGGTGGAGCCATGAGCGATGCGCGACGAGTCGTCGGAGAGCTTTCGGTCGACGCGAACAACCTTTACCGCGAGGAGAGCTACACCGACCTGAAGGTCGCGTCGCTGAAGCGCCTCGTGCCGATCACTCAGACCGGCGAGCCCGACCCGGCGCGCGAGCCGCGCTGGATCGCGCAGACCCAGCTCATGTCGCAGGTCGGCCCGGTGCCGGTCTCGTGCCTGATCGACGCGAAGACGCTGCAAGAGGCGATCGCGAAGTTCCCCGAAGCCGTGGGCCGCGCGGTCGAGGAGATGATCGAGGAGGCGCGCGAGATCCAGCGCTCCGAGGCGTCGCGCATCGTCGTGCCCGACGCCGCGTCGATGCGGAAGATCATCAGCTGAGCGCCATGGCTTTCGCACGAAACGCCGTGCGCGGCCTCGTGCTCGCCGGCTGCGCGCTCGCGCTGTCCGCGTGCCTCACGGTCGGACGCGAGTTCCCCACCGACGAGATCGGCCAGCTCCAGATCGGGCACACCACGCGCGACGAGGTGCACCGCACGTTCGGCGAGCCGTGGCGCACGGGACTCGAGGACGGCCGGCGCACCTGGACCTACGGGCACTACCGCTACAAGCTTTTCGGCACCACCGAGACGCGCGATCTGGTGATCCGCTTCGACGCGAAGGGCGTGGTCACGTCGTACACGTTCAACGCCGCGCCGCCGCTGCCCGGCAGCCTGTGATCAGCCTCTACTAGAGAGCTCTTCGAGCGCTTTCTCGACCGAGCCACCCGCAGCGTCGAGCGCGCGCTCGGCCTCGGCCGGCGACACCTGCGCGAGCTCGCACAGGATGCGCACGCCCCGCTCCTGCAGCTTCGTGTTCACCGCGCGCAGGCCCGTCATCAGGTTCCCGTGCACGCGGCCGAGCCGCACCATCACGGCGGTCGAGAGCGTGTGCAGGATCATCTTCTCGGCGAGCCCGCCCTTCATGCGGGTCGAGCCGGTGATCACCTCGGGCCCGACCACGGCCACGATCGCGATCTCGGCGCGCTCGGCGAGCGGCGAGTCCGGCACGCAGGTGATCGCGATCGCGCGCGCGCCGACGCTGCGCGCGTGCTCGAGTCCGGACAGCGCGTAGGGCGTGCGGCCGCTCGCGGACAGCGCGACGACCGCGTCGTTGCGGGTCAGGCCGAGCTTGCGCAGGTCGCGCACCGCGGCGCCGACGTCGTCCTCCGCGCCCTCGACCGCGCCGACCAGCGCCGGCGCGCCGCCGGCGACCAGCGACTGCACGCGATCGGGCTCGAGCCCGAAGGTCGGCGGAATCTCGGCCGCGTCCAGCGCCCCGATCCGGCCGCTCGTGCCGGCGCCCAAGTTGATCCAGCGTCCGCCCGCCTCGAGCGTCGCGACCAGCGCCTCGCAGGCGCGCTCGATCGCCGGCCGCGCGACGCGCACCGCGGCGGCCACGCGCGCGTCCTCGTCGAGGATGCGCGCGACCAGCTCGCCGATCGGTAGCCGGTCGAGATCGCGCGTGCGCGGATTCTCGGCCTCGGTCAGCGGTCCGCCCGCTTCGGGCTTCTTCGCTTCCGCCATCTAGAATCCCGCTCCGTGACCTTCCGCTGCGATCCCGCAACGCTCGCGCGCCTCGAATGGCAGCGCCTGCTCGAGTGCCTCGCCGCGCAGGCGGCCAGCGCGCGCGGCGCCGAGCGGCTGCGCGAGGGCGTCTTCCCCGCGACGCACGGAAGTGTACGCGAGCGTCTGGCCGAGACGAGCGAGGCGCGCTCGCTTCTGGATCAGGGGCGCGAGCCGGGCTTCGGCGGCGTCGCCGACCTGCGCGCCGACCTCGACGAGCTCGCGCGCGGACGAACGCTGCACGCGGGCGAGCTCGCGAAGCTGCTGGCCACGCTCGAAGCCTCGCGGCGCGTGCGCGATTCGCTCGCGAGCCACGCAACCAGCGCGCCCAGGCTCGCGACGCTGGCCGACACGCTGCCCGACCTGCGCGCGCTCGAGCACGCA
Source organism: Deltaproteobacteria bacterium (assembly GCA_031396695.1). GTDB lineage: Bacteria > Myxococcota_A > UBA9160 > SZUA-336 > SZUA-336 > VGRW01. The sequence continues at coordinate 4,163 of JANNLG010000155.1, read as the reverse complement.
CTCGCCGCGGTGATCACGCCCGCCGGCGAGATTCGCGAGGACGCGAGCCCCGAGCTGCGCCGGCTGCGGCGCCGCGTGCGCGAGCTCGAGGGCGAGGTCGAGCGTCAGATGGCGCGCCATCTGCGCGATCCCGAGGTCCAGGCCCATCTCCAAGACTCGTACTCCACGTTTCGCGAGAGCCGCCCGGTTCTGCCCGTTCGCGTCGATGCGCGCCAGCGCGTGCGAGGGATCGTACACGACGTCTCATCGAGCGGAACGACGGTGTTCATTGAGCCGGAAGAAGTGGTCGAGACCGGCAATCGCCTGCGCCTGGCGCAGACCGAGCTCGCGCGCGAGGCCGAGCGACTCCTGCGCGAGCTGTGCGAGCAGGTGCGCGCGCGCAAGCTCGAGCTCGACGGCATGGGCGCCACGCTCGAGGCGCTCGACATCGCGTTCGCGCGCGGGCGGTTGTCGCGCAAGTGCCAGGCCGTCGCGCCCGACGTGTCCGGCGACGCCGAGCTCGCGCTGCGCGGACTGCGCCATCCGCTGCTCTTGCTCGAGGCCGGGCTCGAGCCCGAAGACGTGGTGCCGAACGATCTCGAGCTCAGCAAAGGCGCGCGCTGCCTGGTGATCTCCGGTCCGAACGCAGGCGGCAAGACCGTGGCTGCGAAGGCGGTCGGGCTGGCGGTGCTGTCGGTGCGCGCGGGGCTGCACGTCGCGTGCGATCCCGGCAGTCGTGTGCCGATCTTCGACGCCGTGTTCGCCGACATCGGCGACGAGCAGGATCTGCGCTCGGGGCTCTCGACGTTCTCGGCGCGCATGGCCAACCTGGCCGCGATCGTCGAGCAGGCGGACGCGCTCACGCTCGTGATCGCGGACGAGATCGGCGAGGGCACGGAGCCGGGCGAGGGCGCCGCGCTCGCGCAGGCGATCCTCGAAGCGCTGGTCGCGAAGGGCGCCTTCGTGCTCGCGACCACGCACTTCAACCGCTTGAAGGAGATCGCGGGCGGCGACGCGCGCTTCCTGAACGCGAGCGCCGAGTTCGACTTCGCGACGCTCCTGCCCACGTTCCGGATCCATCAAGGCCAGCCGGGCTCGAGCGGCGCGATGTGGGCCGCGCAGCGGATGGGACTGGCGGAGCCGGTCGTCGAGCGCGCGCGCGAGTTGATGGACCGAGAGGACTCGCGCCTGGAAGCGCTCACGCGTGGACTCTCGGAGCTGCGCCAGGAGCTCGAGTCGGAGCGGCTCGAAGCGCTGCGCATGCGCGCCGAGAGCGAAGCCGTGCGCTCGGCGTACGAGACGCGGCTGGCCGCGCTGCGCAGTGCGCGCGAGCAGGCGCTGGCGGCCATGAAGGCGGATCTCGAGAGCGCGTTCGCGCGCGCGCGCGCAGAGATCGCGCACGTGGTGCACGACCTGCAGAAGGGCGACGCGGACGGCGAGCGCGCGCGCGGGCGCGCGGCCAACGCCGCGCAAGCCGCGCTCGGTCGGATTCGCGAGCGCACGGCGTCGGTCGAGGCCGAGCACGCGGACGAGCCGGAGCAAGAGCCGGGCGCGGCGGTCGAGCTCGCGCAGCTCGCGAAGGGCATGCGCGTGGAGATCCGCGGCATCCGCGAGCCCGCGGTCGTGGTCGAGGCGCCCGATCGCCGCGGTCGCGTGGCGGTGCGCGTGGGCGGCGCGCGCACGGTCGTGCCGGGCGCACGCATCGCGCGCGTACTCGCCGAATCCGCCGCGTCCCCGCGCAACCTGTCGCACTCGCACGTCAGCGTCGAGCGCGCGCACGAGGACGGGCCGAGTCGGATCGACTGCGATCTGCGCGGACTGCGTGTCGACGAGGCGATCGAGCGAGCCGAGTCCGCGCTGCAACGGGGGCTGGGTCGCGGTGGCGGACGTGTGGTGTTCATCCACGGGCACGGCACCGGCGCGCTGCGCGATGCGATCCGCGCCTGGCTGCGATTGATGCCGGGTGTCGAGAGCTTCGCGCCCGGCGACCCGCGCGAGGGCGGGAACGGCGTGACGGTGGCTACGCTCGGGGACTGAGCGCGTAGAGATCCGCGGCCGCGCGCAGACCCGACGCGAGCTCGCCTTCGAGGTGCGGAGCGGCGAGCCAGTCGCCGGCCAGGAATACGCGCTGCTCGGCGCGCGCACGCAGATCTTCGCGGATGCGCGCGAGCGCGCGGTAGTGACCGACCTCGAAGCCGGGCAGCGCGCTCGGAAAGCGCTGCAGGCGCTGCGCGTCGATCCGCCCGGAAAGCCCTGGCAGCACTCGATTCGCGGACTCGATCAGGAAGTGCGCGAGCTCGTCGTCGGGTCGCGCTCCGTGGCGCGCGTGCAGGCCCGGGCGTGCGACCAGCCGCAGCACGCGCGGACCCTGCGAGCCCGGCGGCGTCGAGTCGATCACACCCGCGAGCTCGCCGCCCTCGCGCGCGGGCACCGTAACCACCCGCGTCGGCAGCGTCAGACCCGCGTCGGTCGCGAGCAGCAGCACGAGCGCGGAGCCCGAGCGAAGCTGCTCCGCGGCCGCCTGCGCCGCTGGTGAGAGCTCGGGTAGGAGCCGCATCGCCTCGGCCGCGCCGACCGCGAGCACGACCGCATCGGCGGCGACGATCTCGCCGCCCTCCAGCCTCACGCCCCGGCCGTCGGGCTCGAGCGCCGCGACCCTCGCGCCGAGCCGCTTCGCGTCCGCGCGGGTCTCGAGTGCGGCGACCAGCGCGGCCGCGTTCGAGACGAGCTCGAGCGCGATGCCCGCGCGCGCGTCGAGCAGAGTGAAGAGCAGCTCGCGGCTCGTGTTCGAGGCGTCGACACCGAACAGCGTCGCAAACAGGGGCGCGACCAACTGTTCGAGCACGCGCCGGCCCAGGTACACGCGGCAGAAGTCCGCGACTCCGCGGTCGTCGAGCCGCGTCGCACGATCCGGCGCCTCTGGATCGATCTCGCCGCCGAGCCAGCTCGAGAGCTGCGCGAGCCGGCGCAGGCGCGGCGGCGCGAGCGGCGACCAGCGCATGGCTCCGTACAGGGTCGCTGCGCCCGTGTGGACGTGCGCGTCGCGCAGCCAGCCGAGCCGTGCGAGCGGCTCGCGCACGAGCGAGCTCGAGACGCCGAGCTCGGCCGCGAGCTCCGTGTATGCGCGCGCGCTGCGCGGCAGGAGCGCCGGCCAAGGCGCGCACGCGACGCCGCCGAGCGTGCCGCTCGCGTGTTTGCCGCCCGCCTGCGCGCGCTCCTCGAGCACGTTGACGTCGTAGCCGAATCCGCGCAGACGGTGCGCGGCCGCGAGACCCGCGAGCCCCGCGCCCACGACGACGACGCGGCCGGACGCGCGCCCGCCGTCAGGCGGGAGCGATCGAGACATCGACGCCGAGCTGCGCGCCGCGCTCTTCGAGCGCCTTCGCGAGTCGCGCGGGATCGAGCGAGTCCGGCACTTCCACCAGCACGTTCATGCGGTACAGCGCCGCGCCCGACGGCGAGGGCAGCGCGCTCGAGCGCAGGTCGGCGATGTTCACGTGATGGTCGGCCAGCGTGCGGCAGATGCCGGCGACGATGCCCGCGCGATCCATGCCCTGCGTCTCGATCGCGTACAAGCGCGTGCCGGGGGCGGGCACCGCCGGCCGCGGTTCGCCCTCGAGCGGGCGGATGAACACCGTGAGCCGGTTCTCCCACTCGAGCCGGCGCGCGCCGCGCGCCAGCCGCTCGTCGAGATCGGCGACCTGACCGGAGCACAACAGGATCGCCGCGAACTCGTTGCCGAGCAGCGTCATGCGCGAATCCTCGAGGTTCGCCTCGCAGTCGAACACGAGCTGCGCGAGGTCGGCGACGATGCCCGGCCGATCGCGCCCGACCGCAGACACGATGAACCACTTCCGCACGCGCAATCTCCCGTGATCGACTCGCCGCGATTGTACGGCACGGCGCGGCCGGTGACGCGCACCGTCGCCGAGCGCCGCAAAACGGCGCTCTGTTGCGTATCGCACACAGGTCGCTTGCGTGAGCGTGAAGGTGACGCGCGTTCGCGCTCGCGGACGTTCCGACGCAGAAACCGCCGACTGCGGGCGAAGCTGCGTGCGAGGTCCGGTTTGGCACATCGATTGCTCAACCAGGGTGCGCCCGGGGCTCGGTGCCTTGGGCATGGGAGTGCCCGGGCCGGAAACCCCTCCCCTCGCACTGTGCGAGGTTCCGGTCCGGGCTTTCTC
>JANNLG010000146.1:0-1791 GCA_031396695.1 Deltaproteobacteria bacterium | reverse complement strand
GTCGACATCGACGAGAACATGAAGCCGGTGCCGAGCCGCTTCGCCGACATGCGCGAGAAGATCGCGTTGTGTCAGGCCATGGCGAAGAGCGGCCGCGGTGTGCTGCAGACCGTGCCCTACTTCATCGATATCGAAGAGCAGTTGAAGAACATCGCGGAGCTCGGCGAGCTGTCGCGCGCCTCGGGCGTGCTGTGCTCGCTCGCGCCGATCGTGTCGAGCCCGCTCGGCGGCGACGCCTGGCGGCGTTCGCTCGCGGCGCTCGAGGCCGAGCGCGAGAAAGGCGGCCGCGTCTACGCGCAGTCGATGCCGCGCACCTTCGACCTGAACATCCGCCTGTCCGAGACGAGCTTCCTGCTCTTCGGCCTGCCGACCTGGAACCGTTTCATGAGCCTGGCGCTGCCCGAGCGCGTGAAGGCGTTCGGCGATCCGGCGCACCGCGCGCAGCTCGTGAAGGAAGGCATGCAGATCGCGCCGCTCTTGATGGCGTCGTCGGTCGGCGAGGTGTTCTCGGCCGAGAACCAGCCGTTCGCGGGCCGCTCGCTGCTGCAGATCGCGGGCGAGCGGAAGCAGAGCCTGCCCGAGGTCATGCTCGAGCTCGCGCTCGCCGACGGCCTGCGCACCGAGTTCTGCATCCGAGGCGTGATCCACGCCGACGTCGAGTCGGTGTCGGAGATCCTCTCGCACCCGCTCGTGCACGTGGGCGCATCCGACGCCGGCGCGCACATCGCGCAGTTCTGCGGCGCGGGCGACACCTGCTACCTGATCGAGCGCTTCGTGCGCGAGCACAAGAAGATGAGCCTGGAGCGCGCGGTCGAGCGCCTCACCGGCGAGCTCGCGCGCGACTGGGGCATCGCCGATCGCGGCCTGATCGCCGAGGGCAAGTTCGCCGATCTCGTGCTGTTCGACCCCGAGACGATCGCGCGCGGGCCGGAAGTGTTCGTGGGCGACGTGCCCGGCAACGGCAATCGCTACCTGCGCAGCGCACAGGGCATCGAGGCCGTGATCGTGAACGGCGCGGTCACCCTCGAACGCGGCCGCTACACGACCGAGCGCGCGGGCCGGATCGTTTGATGGCGACGGCGCCGGCGGCGAGCGCGGCCGTTCGATTCGTCGCGCTGCTGCTGGCCGTCGCCGCTTCGGGCTGCAACGGTCCGCTGGCCGTCTTCCCCGGCGGAAAGCTGGGCGGCGACGTCGCGCTCACGCCCACGGATTGGTCGTCCGCCGGGGCATACGGGACCGCGCAGCTGGAGACCCGGCCCGAGGAGCCCTATTCGGTGAACCTGGTGTTCACGGTGGTGGCTGGCCGCCTCTACATCAACGCCGGTGACACAGAGACGCGTTGGGTGAAGAACATCGAAGCGAACCCGGCGGTTCGCCTCCGCATCGACGGCGCGGTCTACGCCCTGCGCGCCGAGCGCGTCACCGACCCCGCCGAGATCGCGGCCTTCGCCGTGGCTTGGACCGATCAGTCGATGTTCCGCCGCGACCCTTCGAAGTACGCGCAGGTCTGGATCTACCGGCTGGTCACGCCCGGATAGCGATCCGCGACCGCTAGCGCGCGACCTCGTCGAGCTGGCGGCTGGCTTCGAGCAACAGCTCCGTCATCGAGACGTCGAGTGCGCGCGCGGGCAGCTTCGCGCCCGCGTCGAAGCGGAAGCGGCCGCGGGTGGCGCCGACCAGCACGACCGCGGCGTTCATACCGTCGGCCTTCTCGGTCTCGGCGTGCAGCGGCTGGCCGTCGCCAAGCCAGATGCGTGCCGGGCCTTGGTCGGTCTCGACCTCGAGCAAGCC
>JANNLG010000119.1:0-18230 GCA_031396695.1 Deltaproteobacteria bacterium | reverse complement strand
TCGCGCTGCTGCGCCGAACCGCGCTTCCTCACTCAGCGCAGTCCAGGTCGAGCAACTGCGCTGACTGCGCCAATAGGCGCGCAGTCAGCAGCGCAGTTTGCTCTGGCTAAGCGACAGCGAAGCGCACCGCCACGTTGGCGCGGTATTGAGCCGCTTTCCCTCAAAGCCTCCTTCTCTTCTTCCGCTGTCCGAGCCAGTGCCGTCCGCGCAGCCCGTCAGGGCGAGAGCGCGTGTCGGCACCGGGCGAGGACTCCGAGATGAGTGATCTTCGCGAGCTGCGCCGCAGACGGAACAGGCGCCCGGCAGGCGGCTGGCTAATTCTGGAGGACCGTTGCGAGTGGCGCGACGCGGGTGAGCAGCTCGACCTGTTCACCTCGCCACAGAGCCCTACAGCGACGGTGGACGCAGGAGCCCGCTCTCAAGGCGATCGACGATCGCGCAGCCACGCCCACGCGGAACGCGCAGAGTGCACTTCGCGAGATCGGCGGCCTAGATGCGTGACGTAACATCGATCAGCGGCGACGAGATCGTGGCCGAGCGCGCCTCGCGCTCCAGATCGTGCCCCCACTGCAGCGGTTCGGAGGCCTTGCTTCCGCCGATCGACCTCGCGAACCGCCTGGCGCTCCGCCCCACCGAGGCCGCGCGTGTACTCGGGGTCTCCGAGCGAACGATACGTACGATGCTCCCCGACCTCCCGCACTTCCGCTACGGCAACGTCGTTCTGATCCCGGTCGAAGAGCTGCGCCGTTGGGCGGTCGAGCGTTCTCGCATCACAGGCGACCGCATCGAGTCCGCTGTTCGCGAGATTCTATCGAAGGCGAGCGCAGACGATGAATGATTCGATGGCTCTACCATCGAGAAGGCGTACGCTGCCGTCGATGCTATGGCGACGAAGCGAAAGCGCCCTAGGGAGCCGGGTGGTCGAGGTGGATGGCGACCGGGCGCTGGACGCAAGCGCGAACTCACAGACGCGGTGCGCGCCACGACCGTCCTCGACGGCACCGACTTCGACCGCTTGGAGACGATCGCCAAGATCCGCGGCTCGACGGTCGCCGCCGTCATTCGAGACGCCGTAAAGGCCTTCCTGAAGCGCGAGAGGAGCGACTAGCGATGTCTGCGAAGGTGAGGTGGTGGAAGGATGCGTTTTGGGTAATCACACACGCTGACGGCAGGAGGCACGCGAAGCGAATTGGACCAAGCCGAGACGACAAGCGTGCGGCGAGACGGATCGCTGAGGAGATCAACTCGCACATCGCCCGAGGGACGTTCCAGCCGGCGCCCGAGGTAGCGGCCGCTACCAGTCCCTCATTCTCGGAGTTCGCGCGCGCCTGGGTGCGGAGCGAGGTCGAGGCGCCGCTAGAGCGCGAGGACCGGGGGCACCTCGCGCCGATGACCGTTCGCCAGTACGAGTCGAACGTGCGCGCAAATCTCATCCCGCACTTCGGAGACATGCCGCTCGACAAGATCACCGCGCGCGAGATTCAGCGGTTCCACGACGTCTCAGCGTCACACGGGCTCTCGCCTCGGTCCATCGAGAAGATCCTGGGCGTGCTACGGCGGATCCTAGATCACGCCCGCGCCAATGATCTCCTCGGTGAGAATCCCGTGCGGCGCTGGAGCGAGCTGCGTCCGACCGTTGGTCGGCGCCGAAGCAGCACCGCTCAGCGCGTCTCTGAGCGTGACATCTTCTCGGCGCGCGAGCTGCACGTCTTCTTGAAGCTAGTTCGTCACCGCAGGCCCGAGCACCACCCGCTCGTCGTCTTCATGGCGCATACCGGCGCGCGTTTCGGCGAAGCCCTGGCTCTACGCTGGATCGACATCGATCTGGACGAGCGAACGGCGCGCATCGCGCGGAGCTTCTCGTCAGGTAGGAGCCTCGGGGCAACGAAGACGGGCCGCACGAGATTGGTTGAGCTGTCCGCGGCCGTGATCGACGTACTCCGGCCGGTCCGGCCGGACATCTTCGGAGAGGACACGCTCGTGTTCCCGAACGAGTTGGGTCGCCTTCAGGATCCGCGGAACTTCCGCGATCGCGTGTTCCGGCCGCTCGTCCGACGGATCGTGGGGGTGCGGAAGGCTCTCACCGTGCACTCCCTCCGCCACAGCTTCGCAAGCCTGCACATCGCGCGCGGAACACCGATCAAGTGGATCCAAGCGCAAGGCGGTTGGGCCAGCGCAAAGATGCTCCTCGACGTGTACGGGCACTTCATGCCCGAGGAGTCGAGCGGCTACGCCGATGCGCTTTCCGCGTCACCCAACGGCACCAGACGGCACCGAGCTGTTGGTGAGAACCGAGCGCGCCCGCACACTCGCGTCGAAAAGCGAGCACCGTCGCGCCCTTCCCTGGTGGCGCAGCCCGGGATCGAACCGGGGACACGCGGATTTTCAGTCCGCTGCTCTACCAGCTGAGCTACCGCGCCATTTGCGCCGGCGAACCGGCGCGGGCGCGCAGTATGGCTCAGCGGGGTTCGATCCGCACGCTCTCGATCAGGACGTTCTCGAGCGGGCGGTCGGCGGCGTTGCGCGGGGCGGCCGAGATGCGGTCGACCACGTCCTGGCCGGAGACGAGCTCGCCGAAGGCGGTGAACTGGCCGTCGAGCTCGGGGCGCCACTTCTCGGAGCCGCTGGTCATGATGAAGAATTGCGAGCCGGCGGTGTCGGGGTCGGCGCCGTGGCCCATCGAGACGATGCCGGGCCGGTGTGGGACGTCGTTGAGCTCGGCTTTCAGGTAGTAGCCGGGGCCGCCGTAGCCGTCGTTGCGCGGGTCGGTGTCCTTCGAGTTGGGGTCGCCGCCCTGGATCATGAAGCTCGGGATCACGCGGTGGAAGGTGGTGCCGTCGTAGAAGCGCGCGGCGGCGAGCGACTTGAAGTTCGCGACGTGGCGCGGCGCTTTGTCGGCGAGCAGGCTGAAGCGGATCTCGCCGTAGCCGCGCACCTGCAAGACCGCGATCTCGCGCGCGGGCGCGGGCGCGTCGGCGCCGCAGCCGAGCAGCAGCGCGGCGCACGCGCTCGCGACCGCCAGAATTTCGAGCACGCGAGTTCGCACGGCCGCGCACGCTAGCACGCGCGCGAGAGTGCGTGATACGGTCCGCGCAGATGCGCACCTCCTCCCGCGTCGCGTGGTCCCTCGTCTGCGTCGGTTCGTTGGTTGCATCGCTCGCGCTCGTCCCGCTCGTCGCGCAGCCCGCGCGCGCGGCCGAGCCGGGACCCGCGTGGGGCAAACGCGGCATGGTGGTGACGTCGGTCGGGCCGGCGGCCGCGGCGGGACGCGAGATCCTCGGACGCGGCGGCAACGCGGTGGACGCGGCGATCGCCACCGCGTTCGCGGCGGGCGTCGCGCACCAGTACAGCTCGGGAATCGGCGGAGGCGGCTTCGCGCTCGTGTACATGGCGGAGTCGGGGCAAGTGACGGCGCTCGACGCGCGCGAGACCGCGCCCGCGTCGGCAAGCGAATCGCTCTACCTCGACGAGCAGGGCAAACCGATTCAGGGCGCGACGCGTGTCGGGCCGCGCGCGGTGGCGGTACCAGGGCTCGTGCAGGGTCTGTTCGAGCTGCACCAGAAGTACGGCTCGCTCGAGTGGCGCGAGCTCGTGAAGCCGGCGATCCGACTGTGCCGCGACGGCGTCGAGATCGCGCCCGCGGAGCGGCGCATGCTGACGATGGTCGAGCCCGGGCTCGCGGGCTTCCCGGAGACCGCGCGCATCCAGCTCGACCGCGGGCAGGTGCCGCCGCTCGGCTGGCGACTGGTGCAGCCGGACTTGGCGCGCACGCTCGAAGAGATCGGCGCGCGCGGCGGCGGCGGCGCGCTCGCCTACGGACCGATCGCGCGCAAGATCGTCGAGGCGACCGGCGGCGCGCTCACGCTCGAAGATCTTGCCGGCTACGCGCCGATCTGGCGCACTCCCGTGCGCGGCACCTACCGCGGGCTCGAGATCGTGTCGATGCCGCCGCCGAGCTCCGGCGGCGTGCTGCTGGTCGAGATGTTGAACGCCCTCGAGCCGTACGACATCGCGTCGCTGGGCTTGAACTCGAGCGAGATGGTGCACCTGGTGTCGGGCGCGATGAAGCTCGCCTTCGCCGATCGCGCGGAATATCTCGGCGATCCCGGTTTCTCGGCGGTGCCGACCGAGTATCTCGTCTCGGAAGCGTACGGGAACGAGCTCGCCGCACTTCTGCGCCCGCCGTTCTTCCTGCTCCGCGCGCCGTGGAACTGGGGCAAGCCCGCGATCCCGACCACGCGGCGCCAAGCGCCCGCGCCGCCCTCGGACGGCGGCACGACACAGATCTCTGTCGTCGACGAGCAGGGCAACGCGGTGTCGCTGACGCAGACGGTGAACACGCTGTTCGGCTCGCTGATCACCGTGCCCGGCACCGGCATCGTGCTGAACAACGAGATGGACGACTTCTCGCTGCCCAACACGCCGAACGCCTGGGGCGCCGTCGGGCGCGCCGCGAACTCGGTCCAGCCCGGCAAGCGACCGCTCTCGAGCATGGCGCCGACCATCGTGCTCGAGAACGGGCAGGTGCGCTTCGTGGTCGGCAGCCCGATGGGCACGTTCATCATCACCGCGGTGCTGCAGTCGCTGCTCAACAGCGTCGACTTCAAGCTCGGCCCCGAGCAGGCGGTCTCGATGCCGCGCTTCCACCACCAGTGGAGCCCCGACACGCTGATGGTAGAGCCCGCGCACCCGCGCGACGTGATCGAGCGGCTGCGCTCGTGGGGCCACAACGTCGAGCCGAGCCGCTTCCCGATGGGCGCGGTGCAGCTGATCGTGCGCGACGCGCCGAACGACACCTGGCTCGGCGCCACCGACCCGCGCCGTGACGGCGCTGCGCTAGGCTACTGAGTCGACGCTGCGCGCTACTTGATCACCGCGATCACGGGTGCGTCGAGTCGGATCACGCGCTTCGCCACGCGCTTCACGTCGTCGACGGTGATGGCCGCGATGCGATCGTCGTAGTCCAGGTGATAGGTCGCGCCGAGCCCGTACAACGCGTCGAGCGAGAGCAGGCTCGCCTGCGTGCCGAAGCGCTGCAGCGACACGGCCTGGCTCCCGATCAGGTAAGCCTTCGCGCGCGCGAGCTCCTCGTCGGGGATCGGCGCGTTCACGATCCGCTCGAGCTCGCGCTCGATGCCGCTGCGCATCTCGCCGAGCTTCGCCGGCTCGCCCGCGATGTACACGCCCCAGATGCCGGGGTCGACGCCCTCGAGATCGAACGCGGTGACCGAGTACGCCAGGCTCTGCTTGTCGCGCAGCTCCAGGAACAACCGGCCGCCCTGACCCGAGAGGATCTGCGTCATCACTTCGAGCGCGGGCAGGTCGGGATCCGCGATCGTGAGCGCGAGGAAGCCGTACACGACGTGCGCCTGCGCTTTCTTCTTCTCGAGCGCGACCTCGCGCAGCTTGGCGGGCACGACGGGCTGTGCGCGCTTCGGCAGCGCGACCGGTCCCGTGCCGGGCCAGTCCGAGAGCTGCGCGGCGAGCGCGTCGACGATCTGATCCGGATCGACGTCGCCCACCACGCTGAGCACGCCGTTCGCGGGCTGCGCGTAGCGCGTGAAGTAGCTCGCGAGCGCTTCGCGATCGAGCTTGTCGATCGATTGCGCGGTGCCGATCGACGAGAACCGGTACGGGTGGTCCGGATAAATCGTCTGCTGGAACACCTCGAACGCCTTGGTCGACAGGCTGTCCTCGCGGCGACGCAGCGCGGCGATCCGCTCGACCTTCAGCTTCGCGATCTCCTCGGGATCGAACGACGGCCGGAGCAGGACATCGCTGAACAGATCGAGCCCCGTGTCGAGTGACTCCTTCAAGAACTCCGCTTGCATCCCGAAGCTGTTGCGGCCGGAGAAGCCGGACAGGTCGCCGGCGATGTCCTCGATCTCGGTCGCGAGCTGCGACGAGCTGCGCGAAGTCGTACCGCGCGAGAGCATCTCGGCCACGAACGAGGTGATGCCCTGCGTGCTCTCGGTCTCGGCGAGCAAGCCGCCCAGGAACGAGAGCCGCAGCGACACGAGCGGCACGTTCGCGTTGCGCTTCACCACCACGCGCAGACCGTTTTGCAGCGTGTACTCGCGGATGCCGTCGCGGAGCTCCTTGTGCGGGAGCTTGGCGGCCGCACTCCCTGCGCCGCGTTCGAGCGCGCCGAGCAGCAGGGCCGGAGTCACCGAGCCGTTCGCGTCCTTGGCGGTCAGCGCCACCACGGTCGCGCGCTCGGGCTTCAGGTACGTCTGCGCGACGCGCTGCAGGTCGGCCTGCGTCGCACGCCGCACGCTCTCCAGGTACTTCGCCTCGGCCTCGAGCCCGCCAGCCAGCAGCGCGAAGTAGCCGTACTTTTGCGCCTGTCCTTGCATGGTCTCGCGCTCGTGCACCTGGCTCGCGAGCAGGTTCGTGCGCGCGCGCTCGAGCTCGGTCTCCGACGGACCCAGGTCGCGAATCCGCCGCACCTGGTCCGCGATCGCGGTCACGGTGGCGTCGATCTTGTCCGCGTCGAGCTCCGCGTCGACCACGAACAAACCCGGATCGAGCGGTGTGTAGGAGCTGGCGTGGATGCCGTGCACGAGCTGCGCGCGGTCCTTCACCTCGCGGTAGAGCCGCGAGCTGTCGCCGCCGCCGAGCACCATGCCGAGCAGATCGAGGTACGGCGTGTCGGGATTCTCGAACGCCGTGATCTTCCAGCCGACACCGAGCAGGGACTGCTCGAACTCGCTCGGCACGACCGCAGCGCGCGCCGCGGTCTGCTCCGGCTCCTGCGTGCGCGGGTGCGTCAGATCGGCGCGCGGCTTCGCGTTCGCGAACGATTTCTTGATCTGCTCCAACGCCACGGCCGCTTCGAAATCGCCGACCGCGATGAAGGTCATGTTGTTCGGCACGTACCACGAGTGATAGAAGTCGAGCAGCCCCTCGCGCGTGAAGCTGCGCACGCTCGCCTGCGTGCCGATCACTTCCTTGTGGTACGGGTGCACCTGATAGGCGGTCTCGAACAGCACGCGCGAGAGCAGATTGTCGGGGGAGTCGTCGGAGCGCCGGATCTCCTCGATCACGACCTCTTCTTCCTTCGCGAGCTCGGCGGCGTCGAAGGTCGAGCTCTGCATCGCGTCCGCGAGCACGTCGAAGCCGACCGCCGCGTCTCGGCTCGCCATGGTGATGTGGTAGACGGTCATGTCGTAGGACGTGAACGCGTTGATGTTCCCGCCCGCGCCCTCGACGGTGGAGGCGATCTCGCCCACGCCGCGCCGCTCGGTGCCCTTGAACAGCATGTGCTCGTGCACGTGCGCCATGCCCCACTGCTCGTCGCGCTCGTCCGCGCTGCCGACGCGGACCCAGATGTTCAGCGCCACGACCGGCGCGGAATGGTCTTCGACCAGGATGACTTTGAGACCGTTGTCGAGCGTGGCTTGCAGCATTCCATCCTTCTTGGGAGCTAGGGCCGGGCGACCCGTCGGGTCCGTCGCGCAGGCGCAGAGTAGGCAAAGCAGGGCGATTCCAGGACTCGGACGCAAACTCTTGCTCCTCCACCACCCGCGACGGGCGCATAGGATACGGGCGTTGGGTCCTCAGACAAGCAGCGGCACGAGCGCATTCGACCTTGGGCTGTACGTGCACGTGCCGTTCTGTGAACACGTTTGCCCGTACTGCGACTTCGCCGTCCTGGGCGTGGGGCGGCTGGCCGAGGCCGACGAAGACGCGTTCGTGGCCTCCGCGCTGCGCGAGTTCGAGCTCGTGCGCGGGTCGGTTTCAGGGCGCGAGGTCGCGAGCGTCTACTTCGGCGGCGGCACGCCAGCGCTCTTGCGGCCGGCCTCGATCGCGCGCTTGCTCGACGCGTTCCGCGCGGAGCTCCATTTCAGCGGGCCCGAGATCACCGTCGAGCTGAATCCCGGCCAGCTCGAGCTCTCGCGCCTGCCGGAGCTGAAAGCGCTCGGCGTGACGCGGCTCTCGATCGGCTTGCAGGCGCTCGACGACACCGTCTTGCGGCGGCTCGGCCGCGCGCAGGCGGGCGCGCAGGCGCGGCGCGGGCTCGAAATCTGCCTGGCCGCGGGCTTCGCCTCGCTCTCCGCGGATCTGATCTACGGCGCGCCCGGCCAGTCGCTCGAGACGCTGCTCGCCGACGTCGAGCGCGTGATCGAGCTCGGCGTGCCGCACGTCTCCGCGTACGCTCTCACGCTCGAGCCAGGCACGCCTTTCGCGCTCGCGGCCGAGCGCGGCAAGCTCGACCTGCCCGACGAGGACACGTTGCTCGCGATGAGCCGGCTCTTGCGCGCGCGGCTGTGCGCGGCCGGGATCGCGCAGTACGAGATCTCGAGCTACGCGCGCGCGGGCCACCGCTCGCGTCACAACCAGCGCTATTGGCTGCGACGGGACGTGCTCGGGATCGGGCCGTCGGCCGCGAGCCTGGTCGGCGAGCGGCGCTTCCGGAACGCGCGCGAGCTCGGCGCCTGGCGGGAGGCGCTCGCGGCGGGTCGTTCGCCGGTCGTGGAGTCGGAGGTTCTCTCGGAGGCGGAAGCGCGGCGCGAGGCGATTTTCCTCGGGCTGCGGCGGCTGGATGGGGTGAGTCGGGCGGGGTTCATGCGGCGGTTCGGCGGAGCGCCGGAGGAATACTTTGCGGCGGAGTTGGAGGCGCTGCGACGCCGGGGATTGATCTGCGACGAGGGCGGAGCGATCCGGCTCTGCGAGGCGGGAATCCTCTTCGCGGACGAGGTGTTCATGGGCCTGCTCGGCGGCGACGACGGGCGTTGACATGGCGAAGACGCCGCAGCTAGCCTCGTTTCCAGTGAAGAGCGCGGTCGACACGAACGCGAGCATCCACGAGCTCGGCGAGCTGCCGCAGCGCCTGTCCGAGGTCCTGCTCGCGGTTCTGCACGGCTACGTCGAGAGCGGGCAGCCCGTCGGCTCCCGTGACGCGCGCGCACACAGCGGCCTGTCGGTCTCGCCCGCGACCGTGCGCGGCGCGATGGGCGAGCTGATGGAGCTCGGCCTGCTCGAGCAGCCGCACACCTCGGCCGGTCGCGTGCCGACCGACGCGGCGTTCCGGCTCTGGGTCGATCAGCTCCTGCACGATCCGACCCACGCCGGGCCGGTGCCGCGCGAGCTCGCGCGCGAGCTCGACGAGCCGGTGGGCGCGCTCGAAGATTCGTCCCGGCGCGCGGCAGACGTGCTCACGCACGTCACCGGTCAGCTCGGTTTCTGCCTCGCGGTCGAGAGCGATCGCCTGCGGCTCGCGGCGCTGCGCTTCGTGCGCGTGTCGAGCGATCGCGTGATGGCGCTGCTCGTCTCGGACGGCGACGTGGTGCGCACGCGCCTGCTCGAAGAGCGCGAGTGCGACCAGCGCAAGCTCGACCGCATCTCGGGCGCGCTCTCGCGACTGGTCGCGGGGCTGACGCTCGAAGACGCCCGCGCGCGGCTCTCGGCCGAGATCGAGGGCGACCGCGCGCAACGCGACGCGCTCTGGCGGAAGCTCGTGGCGCTCGGTCGGCTCGGCCTGGAAGTCGAGGTCGAGGCGGAGCTGTTCGTCGGTGACCGCACCCGCATGCTGAATCAGCCCGAGTTCGAAGACGGCCAGCGCCTGCGCGAATTGCTGCGCGCGCTCGACGAGAAGCAGCGCATGCTCGCGCTGCTCGACCACGTGCTCACCGCCGGCTCGCTGCGCGTGCTGATCGGCGACGAGCTCGGCGATCCCGGCGTCGCGCGCTGCGCGGTGGTGGCGGAGCCGGTCGGAGGAACCGCGCACCGCGGCGGTCTTGGCGTGATCGGCCCGGTGCGCATGCGCTACGATCGCGTGATCCCGGTGGTGCGCTACGTCTCCGGAAAACTCGGCTCTGCTCTCGCCTGACACTTCCTGGCGCGCAAGTCCGAAGGGTAGGGAATGAGCGATACCAAGGGCCCGAAAGTCGAGCTGCCCGACGAGCTGATGGCCGAGCTCGAAGAAGCGACTGGCGCCACATCCGCCGGTGCAACCGACTCGCCCGCCGCGACGGAGCTCGCCGAGCAGAAGGATCGCTACCTCCGGCTCGCCGCGGAGTACGACAACTTCCGCAGGCGCAACCTGAAAGAACGCCAGGATCTGCACAACTACGCCAACGAAAGTCTCGTCAAGGAGCTGCTACCCGCCGTCGATAACCTGGAACGAGCCGTCGTTCACGGTCGCAAGGAGGAGCAGCGCGCCGACAGCGATAACCTTCTGCAGGGGATCGAGCTCACCTACCGTTCGCTCGTGCAAATTCTCGGACGCTTCGGCGTCGTCGAGATCGAAGCCGAGGGCAAGCCGTTCGATCCCCAGGTCCACGAAGCGGTGCGCCGCGTCGCGACCAACGAGCACCCGCCCGGCACGGTGCTCGAGGTGTACCAGAAGGGATATCTGCTGAAGGACCGCCTCCTCCGACCGGCCATGGTCGCGGTCGCAGGCGACCCGGGATAGTTCGCGCGCCAGTGCCGACTCCTCCCGGGCCGCGGATCGGGAGTCATGGGAAGAGTCGTCGGCATCGATCTCGGCACCACCAATAGCTGCGTCGCGATCCTCGAGCGCGGCGAGCCGATCGTGATCGCGAACAGCGAGGGCAGCCGCACCACGCCGTCGATCGTCGCCGCGAACCAGAACGGCGAACGCCTGTGCGGTCAGATCGCCAAGCGCCAGGGCGTGACCAACCCCGCGAACACCGTCTACGCGGTGAAGCGCCTGATCGGCCGCCGCTTCGACGACGAGTGCGTGGCGCGCTTCCGCGAGGTCAGCCCGTTCGAGATCTGCGAAGCGCCGAGCGGCGACGCCTGGGTGAAGCTGCACGGCAAGGAGTGCAGCCCCGAAGAGATCTCGTCCCTCGTGCTCAAGCGCATGAAGGAAACCGCGCAGGACTATCTGGGCGAAGAGGTCACCGAAGCGGTGATCACGGTGCCCGCGTATTTCAGCGACGCGCAGCGCCAGGCGACCAAGGACGCGGGCCGGATCGCGGGCCTGAACGTGCTGCGCATCATCAACGAGCCCACCGCGGCCGCACTCGCCTACGGACTCGACAAGCAAGGCCGCGAGACGATCGCGGTCTTCGATCTCGGCGGCGGCACGTTCGACATCTCGATCCTGCGCATCGGCGATTCGGTCTTCGAGGTGCTCTCGACCAACGGCGACACGTACCTCGGCGGCGAGGACTTCGACCAGGTGATCATGAACTGGCTCGCGGACCAGTTCGCGGCCAAGAACCCCGGCAGCGATCTGCGCGGCGACCCGATGGCGCTGCAGCGTCTGAAGGAAGCCGCGGAGCGCGCGAAGCAGGAGCTCTCGTCGTCGACGGAGACGGACGTGAACTTGCCGTTCATCGCCGCGGACGCCTCGGGTCCCAAACATCTGACCGAGGTGGTCACGCGCGCGCAGATGGAGACGCTGGTCGCGGACCTGATCGATCGGCTCCAGGCGCCCTGCGTCGCCGCGCTCGAGGACGCGAAGCTCGATGCCAAGGCGATCGACCGCGTGATCCTGGTCGGCGGCATGACGCGCATGCCGAGCGTGCAAGCCAAGGTCGAGCAGATCTTCGGCAAGCCGCCGCACCGCGGCGTGAACCCCGACGAAGTGGTCGCGATCGGCGCCGCGATCCAGGCCGGCGTGCTGAAGGGCGAGTCGGCGGACGTGCTGCTGCTCGACGTCACGCCGCTCTCGCTCGGCGTCGAGACGCAGGGCGGGATCATGACCAAGGTCATCCCGCGCAACACCACCATCCCCACGCGCAAAAGTGAAGTGTTCTCGACCACCGAGGACAACCAGAACCTGGTGCGCATCCACGTGCTGCAGGGCGAACGCGATCTCGCGGCCGACAACCAATCGCTCGGCCGCTTCGAGCTGATCGGCATTCCGCCCGCGCCGCGCGGCGTGCCGCAGATCGAGGTCAGCTTCGACATCGACGCGGACGGCATCCTGAACGTCAGCGCGAAGGAGCTCGGCACCGGCCGCGTGCAGCAGATTCGCGTCTCCGCCTCCGGCGGTCTCAGCATGGACGAGATCGACCGGCTGGTCAGCGAGGGCGAGGAGCACGCCGAGGGCGACGCCGAGCGCCGCGCGCTGGTCGAGCTGCGCAACACCGGTGAGGGGCTGATCTACTCCGTCGACCAGGCGCTCGGGCTGTACGGCGAGAAGCTCGAAGAAGAGGAACGCGCCGAGGTCGAGGCCGCCACCACGCGCGCGCGCAAAGCGCTCGGCGTGAACGACGCGGACGAGCTGCGCACCGCCGTCGAGGACCTGCAGCAGCTCGCCTACAAGATGACCGAGGCCATGTACGAGCGGATGGACGGCGGCACCGCAGTCGCAAACCCCGCCGGCGACGACGAGCTGATCGAAGATTGAGCAGGCCCGCGGGCTTGCGAAGGCCGATCGAGGCCATAGCCTAGGCGCGCCCCGATGAAGCGCGATTACTACGAAATCCTGGGTGTGGCGCGGGACGTGAGCGCGGAGGACCTGAAAAAGTCCTACCGCAAGCTCGCGCATCAGTTCCATCCGGACAAAAACCCTGGCAACCCCGAAGCCGAGGCGAAGTTCAAAGAGGCCAGCGAGGCCTACGCCGTGCTCTCGGACCCCGAGAAGCGCGTGCAGTACGACCGCTTGGGCCACGCGGCGTTCGGCGGCGGACAGGGCGGCGACCCGTTCGCGGGCTTCGATCCGTTCTCGAGCTTCGGCGACCTGTTCTCGGAGTTCTTCGGCGGCGACTTCTTCGGTCGGAACAGCCGCGGCGGTCGCGGCCGGCGCGGCGCCGATCTGCGCTACGACCTCGAGGTCGAGTTCGGCGTAGCGGCGCTGGGCGGCGAGCAGACGCTGAAGATTCCCAAGCACAAGGCCTGTCAGGCCTGTGCGGGCGCGGGCGGCGAGCGCGAGACCTGTCAGCGCTGCGGAGGCCGCGGTCAGATCGCGCTGCAGCAGGGCTTCTTCCGCATGGCGCGAACCTGCGACCGCTGCGGTGGCGTGGGGCAGAGCCTGAAGAAGGCCTGCGCCGAGTGCCGCGGCAAAGGCCGCACCGAGATCGTGCAGTCGCTCAGCGTGCGCATTCCCGCGGGCGTGGACACGGGGGTGCGACTGCGGCTTTCCGGCGAGGGCGAAGCGGGCTACGACGGCGGTCCCCCCGGCGATCTGTTCGTGGTCGTGTTCGTGAAGGACCACCCGTTGTTCGAGCGCGACGGAGCGGACCTGCACTGCGAGGTGCCCGTCTCGATCGCGCAAGCCGCGCTCGGCTGCGAGATCGACGTGCCCAACCTGGAAGGCAAGGAAAGCGTCGCGCTCAAAGCCGGCACGCAGTCCGGCGATCTGGTGCGGCGGCGCGGCAGCGGACTGCCGCGGCTCGGTGGCGGGCCGCGCGGCGACATCATCGCGCGCATCTTCGTCGAGGTGCCCACCAAGCTTTCCGCCAAGCAGCGCGAACTGCTCGAGGAGTTCGCGCGCATCACCGGCGACGAGGTGTCGCCGCGCCGGCGCGGCTTCCTCGACAAGCTGCGGGACCTGTTCGAGTGAGTCCGCGTCCGCTCGCGCGGGCGACGCTCGCATGTGCGCTCGTGCTCTCGTGCGCGCAGCCGTCGGTGGTGCGCGAGGGCAAGACGCTGCCGTACGAGAGCGCCGCGCAGACGGACCTCGACACCGCACGCAAGCTGCTGGCGAAGGGCGATCCAACCAAGGCCGAGCAGGTGCTGATCCGCTTCCAGAACGAGCTCGGCAAGAGCAAGCACGCCGACGAAGCGCTCTATCTGATGGGCGAGGTGCAGCTCGCCAAGAAGGACCCCGCGCGCGCCGCTTCGACCTGGCGGCGGCTGGTCGAGACCTACCCGAAGAGCCGCTGGAACATCGAGGCCGCCATGCGCGCCGCGACGATCTACGCCGAGCTCGACCGCCCCGAAGACGGGCGACGCCTGCTCGAGCGCGCGAACACGTCGAACGCGGACGCGGCCCAGCGCGCAAAGCTGTACCGGATGCAGGCCGATCTCGCGCGCGCCTCCGGCGACTGGCCCGCCGCCGTGCTCGCGCTCGCCTACACGCGCCGCGACACGAAGGACCCCACGCGACTCGCCGAGCTCGATCTCGAGATCGGTGAGTTGGTCGACGATCGCCTGCGTGAGCCGGAGCTCGAGGCGCTGGTGTCCAAGCTGCCGCGCGGTCCTGTCTACGACCGCGTGAACCTGGCGCTCGCCAGCCGCGCGCTCGCGCGCAACGACGTCGGCAGAGCGCGCGCTGCGCTCGATCGCCTGCCGCGTCAGCTCTCGCCCGCCGAAGACGCCGAGCGCGCGCGCCTGCTCGCGCGCGCGAGCGATCGCGCCGGCGACGGGGAGGCCACGCTCGGGCTGGTGCTGCCGCTCTCGGGTCCGTTCGAGAAGATCGGCGAATCGATCCTGCGCGGCTTCGTGCTCGAATCGGGCGTGTACGGCGAGCCGCCGTCGCGGCTGCGTCTCTTGGTGCGCGATTCCGGCGGCGACGCGGAACGCGCGGCCGCCGCCACGCGCGAGCTCGTGGTCGCGGGTGTGGTCGCGATCGTCGGTCCCGTGCGTTCGAGCGAAGCGGTCGCGGCCGCGCCCGTCGCCGAGCAGGCGCAGGTGCCGCTGCTCAGCTTCGCGCGCCGCGACGACGTGGCGGATCTCGGCGAGTTCGTGTTCCGGCTCGGCCTCACGCCCGGCGATCAGGCCGGCGCGCTCGCGCGCTTCTGCGCCGAGCAACGCGAGTGCAAGCGCTTCGCGATCCTGTACCCGGAAGACGAATACGGCACGAGCTTCAAGAACAGCTTCTGGGAGGCGATCGAAGCGACCGGCGGAAGCGTCGTCGCGATCGAGAGCTACACGCCGGGCTCCGTCGACTGGCAGTCCGAGATCAAGCAGCTGGTCGGGCTCGAGCCGCTCTCGCCCGGTCAGACCGCACTCGTGAAAGAGCGCGACAAGCTGCGCCGAAACGCGGTGCAGAACGCGGCCAAGCTCGCCGCGCCCCAGCTGCAAGGTCTGCCACCCTACGTCGACTTCGACGCGATCTTCATTCCCGACGACGCCGCCAGCGTCGGCCTGATCCTGCCCCAGCTCCGCTTCTTCGACGTACGCGACGTGGTGTACCTCGGCGGCAGTGGCTGGAACGACCCGGCGCTGGTGAAGATCGCCGCGCGCGAGGCCACGCGCGCGGTGTTCACCGACGAGTTCTTCGCGGGCAGCACGCGACCCGAGGTCGTCGAGTTCGTGCGCCGCTACGCCGCGACCCACGGCGGCCCGCCCGACGCCTACGCCGCCGAGGGTCACGACGCCGCCACCGCACTGCGCGCCGCCATCGCCGAAGTCGGTGGCTCCGACGGCGACGCCCTGCGCGAACGCCTGCTCGCACTCCCACCCATGACCGGCGTCGCCGGCCTAGAGTCCTTCGACCCCAAAGGCGGCGCAAAGAAGTCTCTCGAGTTCCTGACCGTCCGCGGCGACGCCATCACGACGGTAGGGTCCCGGCCCGCGGACGGCCGCGGGCCACCCTAACTACGCTCGACTTCGCCTCGCTGCGCGCTCCGCTTGCAAGACTCTCAAGCAGCGACGTAGCGACAGTCGAGGTGCGCACTCCGACGCCGCCTGACGACGTTCGGTGCCTCGGAGGTCGGGTCGAGCTCGACGAGTGGGTCGCGTCCGCGCGGGGACCCACGAGGAGAGTTCGCACCCGACCTCCGAGGCCAGCGATGCCGTGATGATGCAATCGTCCGACATTCTTCAAGGTTGACCACACGCGCGTCGATTTCCTGAATGTGGAAAACGACTCCCCCAGCGCCTTCGAAATCCCGAGTCAGCTCCCGCTCCTGCCCATTCGCGACGCGGTCGTGTTTCCGTCGATGATCCTGCCGCTCTTCGTCGGGCGGGACGTGTCGACGCACGCGATCGAGACCGCGATCGAGGGCGACCGCCTGCTGGCGCTCGTGACGCAACGCGATCCCGAAGTCGAAGATCCTCAGCCGGAGGATCTGTACACCGTGGGCGTGGTCGGAATGATCATGCGCATGATGCGCCTGCCGGACGGACGGCTGAAGGTGCTCGTGCAGGGTCTCTCGAAGATCCGCGTGACTCAGTTCCTGCGCACCGAGCCGCACATCGACGTCACGGTCGAGGCGATCGAGTCGGAGACCAGCGAGGAGTGGACGGTCGAGGTCGAAGCACTGGTGCGCAGCGTGCGCGAAAAGCTCGACGAGCTGCTGCCGCTGCGCCATCTGCCGCCGGAGATCCTGACCGTTACCGGCAACGTCGACGATCCGGGCCGGCTCGCGGACCTGGTCGCGTCGAACCTGCGGCTGCGCGTCGAGGAAGCCCAGGAGATTCTCGAGATCCACGATCCCGTGCGCCGGCTGCGCAAGATCGACGCGCTGCTGCGCCGCGAGCTCGCCGTCAGCTCCGTGCAGGCGGAGATCCAGGGCGCCGCGCGCGAAGAGCTGTCGCGCTACCAGCGCGAGCAGTTCCTGCGCGAGCAAATGCGCCAGATTCAGGACGAGCTCGGCGAGGGCGCGGATCGCAAGTCCGATCAGGACGAGCTGCGCCAGCGCATCGCCGCCTCGGGCATGAACGCGGAAGCGCGCGCCGAAGCGGAGCGGCAGCTCGATCGCCTGGCGCGCATGCACCCCGATTCGTCCGAGACGCAGGTGATCCGCACCTACCTCGAATGGGTCAGCGAGCTGCCCTGGGCGAAGACGTCGGACGACAACCTCGAGCTCTCGCACGCGCGCGAGGTGCTCGAGCGCGACCACGCGTACCTGAACCGCGTGAAGGAGCGCATCCTCGAATTCCTGGCCGTGCACAAGCTGCGCGGCACGACCACCGGCAAGGGTCCGATCCTGTGTCTGGTCGGTCCGCCGGGCGTGGGCAAGACCTCCCTCGGGCGTTCGATCGCGCAGGCGATGGGGCGCAGCTTCGTGCGCATGTCGCTCGGTGGCATGCGCGACGAGGCCGAGATCCGCGGGCACCGCCGCACCTACGTCGGCGCGCTGCCGGGCCGGATCATCCAGGGCATGCGCACGGCCGCCACCAGCAACCCCGTCTTTCTGCTCGACGAGATCGACAAGATCGGCGCCGACTACCGCGGTGATCCCGCAGCCGCGCTGCTCGAGGTGCTCGACCCGGAGCAGAACGCGAGCTTCCGCGATCACTACCTGAACGTTCCCTACGATCTTTCGAAGACACTCTTCATCGCGACCGCGAACTTGATCGATCCGATCCCGCGCGCGCTGCTCGACCGCATGGAGATGATCCGTCTGCCGGGCTACACGCCGGAAGAGAAGAGCGTGATCGCGCAGCGCTACCTGCTGCCGCGCCAGATCGAAGAGTGCGGATTGTCGTCGGAGACCGTGCAGGTCTCGCGCGCGGCGGTGCGCGAGGTGATCTCCGGCTACACCCAGGAAGCGGGCGTGCGCGGACTCGAGCGCGAGCTCGGCCGCATGCTGCGCAAAGTCGCGCGGCGCATCGCCGAGGGCGAGACGAAGCACGTGTCGATCACGCTGCGCAATCTGCGCGCGCAGCTCGGCCCCGCACCGCTGATCGGCGAGTCGATTCCGCGCGCGGCCGAAGCCGGACTCGCGCGCGGTCTGGCTTGGACGGAAGCGGGCGGTGAAGTGCTGGTGGTCGAAGCCACGAGCGTGCGCGGCCGCGGCCTGATCATGACCGGCCAGCTCGGCGACGTGATGAAGGAGTCCGGCCAGGCCGCGCTCTCCTACGTGCGCTGGCGCGGCGCCGAGCTCGGCATCGCCGAGTCGCTGGCGAAGAACGAGATCCACGTGCACGTGCCCGCCGGCGCGACGCCCAAGGACGGACCGTCCGCGGGCATCACGCTCGCGACGGCCATGGTGTCGCTGCTGACGGGCATTCCCGTGCGCGCCGACGTCGCCATGACCGGCGAGGTCACGCTGCGCGGCCGCGTGCTGCCGGTGGGCGGCATCCGCGAGAAGGCGCTCGCCGCACGCCGCATGGGCATTCGCACGATCATCCTGCCGGCGCTCAACGAAGCGGATCTCGTGGACATTCCCGCCGAGTTGCGGCGCGACATGCGATTCGTGTTCGCCAAGACGCTCGAAGACGTGCTGGCCGTGGCGCTCACGCCCGCGCTGGCAAGCGTCCCCGCCGCGCTGGCCGCGCACGGGCCGCAGGACGTCGACGCCTAGCAGTGCGTCGTCCCTCGCGTCGCGGAGACCACTAGTGCGGCCGGTCGTCTACTACATCTCCGGCCACGGCTTCGGCCACGCGTCGCGCTCCATCGAGGTCATCAACCACCTGCTGGC